>DATCUC010000231.1:0-2856 GCA_036567625.1 Anaerolineaceae bacterium
AGTTGAGCGCCGTGCCGCCGGCGCGCACCGCTTCTTGCAGCACGCGCAGCACCATGCGCGCGTCATCGGTTTGCGCGTCAAAGAAGCGAAAACCGCCTACCAGTTTTTCTTGTGATACGCCCGGGCACAGCGCGCCGACCTGGGGTACCGATTTATGCTGGTGCTGCCAGCGCAGGGCCAGGGTGTCATAAACCATCAGCCCGATGCCAAAGATCCAGGCCGGGGGCCGGTCGCCTTTGTAGCTGACCAGTAAGAACTCCAGCGGATCGATCAACCCCTGGCCTTCGTGCAGCAGGCGCTGGCGCTCGTGAACTGAATCCATCGTCAGCTTCACCTGTCCGCTGCTCAGGTAGCGCAGCCCGCCGTGTACCATTTTGGACGAGCGGCTGGATGTACCCGAGGCGAAATCGTGACCTTCCAATAACAGCGCATGCAGCCCGGCGCGCGCTGCCTCGCGCAGCAGCCCGGCGCCCACAATCCCTCCGCCGATGATCACCACATCCCACGGCTGCGAAAGCTGTTCCCACAATATATTGCGTGTCGCGTTCCCCTGCATTTCCATCTCCCCGTTGTGTTCTGGCTATATCCGTACTTGCTGCCACAACTTCTGGCTGGCCAGCATGGTGCGCCGCACGCATTCCTCAGCCGCCGCAGCATCTGCCGACTGCGCGCAGGCGCGTAGATCGCGGTAGAACTGCTGTGAAAGGGCGCGGTTGTCGGCCGTTTGGAAGTAAGCTACCCCCAGCACCTGGTACAGACCGGCAAAGCTGTTGTAAATCAGCGTAAAGGCCGGGTTACCAGAGAGAATTGTCAGCTCAATTTGCAGCCGCCAGTCCCATTCGGTGTAGATTGCGGCATCGTCGCGCATCGACTGGAAAGGCTGCAGTAGTTCCACCACCTGCGTGGCCGACCGTTCCACTGCCTGGCGCGTGTAGGCCGGGGCCAGCAGGCTGCGGATGACCAGCATGTGCGCGGGAAAATCGGCGGGCAGGCTGCCGGTATTTTGGGCGATAGCTGCCAGCACGCCCAGGTTGCCCTCCCGCCAATAGTTACGCACGCGGGTAGGCTTGCCGTGGCGGATTTCCAGCCAGCCGTCGCGGGCCATGCGCTGCAGCACCTCGCGCAGGGTAGGGCGGGTTACGCCCAGGCTGGCGGCCAGTTCGCGCTCGGCGGGCAGGTTGGAATCGATCGGGAACTGCCCGTCCAGAATGGCGCAGATCAGGCGGTTCTCGGAAAGCTCAGCCGGTTTTTGAGGAGCATCCCAGTTCATATGTCGCGTCCAGGTGGAGAATCTGGTAAGAGGTCATACCAGTTGAGCATATGATAGCAATAATGACCCCAGATTACAAGGGGTTAAAAAAGACGCGGGCAGTTCAGCCCGCGTCTTTTTGATTGAATTTCCCTTTACGGCCGGACGTGATAATCGCCCTGGATAACCCACTTGTAAGTGGTCAACTCGCGCAGCGCCATCGGGCCGCGAGCGTGCAGCCGCTGGGTAGAAATGGCAACTTCCGCGCCCAGGCCCAACTGCGCGCCATCGGTGAAGCGCGTGGAAGCGTTGACGTACACCGCCGCGGAATCTACCGCGGCGATAAAGTGCCCGGCGTTTGCTTCATTCTGCGTGAGAATGCCGTCAGAATGGCCGGTAGAGTGCGCGGCAATGTGCTCGACGGCCTCGTCCAGGCTGTCCACCACTTTCAATCCCAAAACCAGCGACAGCCACTCCTGGTCAAAATCTTCCGGCCCGGCAGGGCGCACGGCTTCGCCGCCAGCAGCTTGCGCCAGTTTGCAGGCGCGCGGTTCGGCCACAAAGCGCACGCCGTCGCCTTTCAGCCGGGTGATCAGCGCGGGCAGGAACTGCGCGGCAATCTTCTCATGCACCAGCACCGTATCCAGCGCATTGCAGACAGATGGGCGCTGGATCTTAGCATTGCGAACCACCTCAAGCGCACGGGACTGGTCGGCGCTTTCATCTATGTATAAATGGCAGATGCCGATGCCGCCAGTGATGACCGGGATACGGCTGTTCTTGCGACAGAACTCATGCAGCCCGGCGCCGCCACGCGGGATGACCATATCAATAGAACGGTCCATTTGCAGTAGATCAAAGACCAACTGCCGGTCTGTGTCAGCGATCAACTGCACGCTGTCTTCGGGGATGGATGAATCTCGCAAGCCGCGGCGGATGGCCTCGACCAGCGCGCGGTTGGTATGAATGGTTTCACTGCCCCCACGCAGAACGACGCAGTTGCCCGATTTTAACGCCAGCCCGGCGACATCCACGGTGACGTTGGGGCGCGCTTCGTAGATCACTGCCAGCACGCCCAGCGGAACGCGCTGCTTGTGCACCCGCAGGCCGTTGGGCAGTTGCTGATCTTCAAAAACTTCGCTCACCGGGTCAGGCAGGCTGGTCACATGGCGCAGGTCGGCGACAATGCCGCCCAGGCGGCTTTCATCGAGCATCAGCCGGTCGAGCAGGGCTTCGCTCATCCCCGCCGCGCGGGCAGCGTCCATGTCTTGCCGGTTGGCCGCGACGATCTCGGCCCGGCATGCCCAAAGTTCATCCGCGGCGCGGGTGAGGGCAGCATTTTTCTCGGTAGTCGATGCTTGCGCCAATGCGCGGGATACCTGCCTGGCCTGTTCGCATATCACCTGAATGGTCATGGTATACCTCTAGAGCAAGATCATATTGTTGCGATGGATGACCTCATCGCCAAACGTATAGCCCAGAATGGTTTCGATCTGTTTGGACTGGCAGCCGCACAGCCGCGCCAGGTCGTCAGACGCGTAACCTGCCAGGCCGACCGCCAGGGGCTTGCCGTCTGCCGCGCTGATGCGCACAGTGTCGCCGCGTTC
>DATCUC010000232.1:0-10168 GCA_036567625.1 Anaerolineaceae bacterium
GCGCCGGCCACGCGGGTAAGAGCGGCCAACTGCTGCGCGCGCCCCTCCGCAGATTGGAGCAGCCGCGCATTCTCCAGGGCCAGCCCGGCCTGGTGCGCCAGCGCCAGCGCCATATTCTCGTCCTCTTCGCCAAACACGGCCTGGGATGAGAAGTTCTCCAGGGTCAGTACGCCCAGCGGCTGATCGCTCAACATCACCGGAATGATCAACGTCGAAACCGGCAGCCGCCCGCCGGTGGCGCGCCGGTAGCGCAAAAGATCATCCGGCGGCAGGTTGTAATCGCGAGCAAAGTGCATGTCCAGCACGCTCAGCGGTTCGCCGCTGGAAATGACGCGCAGCGGCAGCGATTGGGCGCCCTCTTCGCCGGTGGACAGGCTCATCCCTACCAGGCTGTCGCTGTCGGCGTAGCCCGCGGCCACGCGCGGCAGCAGTTGACCGGCGCGACTGTCCCACAGGCCCGCCCAACCTGCCTGCGCTGCAGGCGCAATCTGCATAGCGCTGTCCAGCAGGGCACGCAAGATGCTGTCGGGAGAGAAATCTCCCAACTTGCGGCTGAAATCCAGCAGCGTGTCCATTTCGCGCAGGCGCTCGCGGGCCTGGTGGAGCAGGTTCAGGTTTTGCAGGCCAATGCTCACCTGGCGCGCCAGCCGGCCAATGGACTGCCGGTCTTCCTCGGTAAATTCCGGCATGGGCTGGCTGCCCAGCACCAGCACGCCCGCGCTGGTTTCGCCCTGCAGCGGCAGCCCAATCAGGCTGCACGCGCCGAGAGTGTTCAAAAAGGCGTTATCGTTCCAGGTCTTGTCCTGGCGCAAATCACCGATCGCCAGCACCGCGCCGTCTTGCAGCAGCGCGCGCAGCGGGTTGCGCTGACCAAACAGCGCGCGTGGGTTAGCGCCCTGTGGCGGTTCGCCGATTACGGACTGCAGGTCGGCGCCGGAAGGCGTCTTCACTGCCACCAGGGCCAGTTGCATACCCAGGCGCGCCATCATCTCGCGGGCTACGGTTTCCAGCACGGCGCGCGCATCGGGCTGGCGGTTGGCTTCCTCGGCAATTTCCAGGCCACTACGCAGGCGCAGCACCTGGCGTTCCAGCCGCCCAATGCTATCGTTTTGTTCGCGCACTTCGGTTAATAACAACGGCAGGCGCTCGCTGGTTTCCGCATACTGTTGTTTCAACTCGCGGCATTCGGCTTGCGCCTGCGCCACAGATCGTTCCAACCGCGCGGCAGTCTGGTGGCTGCGGATCATAATCGCCGCCTGCAGCGAGAACAACTCCAGCGCGCGGAACGTCTGCCAGTCTGGGCGGCGACCGTCGCGCGGCGCATCCACGCTGATCAGGCCCAGCGGCGCGCCGTCCTGATCGATCAGCGGCGCGAAGAGCAGGTCGTGGGCGTTCCAAACATCACTCTCATCGCCAGGGCTGTCGGGCAAGATCGTGATGGTATGCACATCCACAGGAAGCTGCGGCCGCCGGTCGGCAGGGATGTAATAGACCGAGCCAATGCGGTATTCCGGCTGGAGCATACTGCTCACCGCGTGCCACGGCGTCTGGTGTGACTGCAAGATCGCCCAGTCATCCGCGCTGAGGCCCTCAGCGTGGGTGCGCACCAGGCTGTCGGTGAGCGCGTCGTACAGGCTGATCACGGTCACGCGGAACGGCGTGGCGCTGCAAATCGCCTGGCCCACCGCTTCCAGCACCTGCGGCAGGGGCAGGTTGGGGCGCAGGGAGCGCGAGATTTCAAACAGGCGGGTGAGGGTTTCTAGCTCGCGCTTGAGCGCTTCGCCCTGCTGCGCGTGTTCCTCGGTTTGCAGCGCGTTGCCCAGCACTACCGCAGCCTGCACTGCCAGCGACTGCGAAATTTCGACGGCGGTGGCATCGAACCGGTTGGCGGCTTTGGAATGCAGCAGCATCAACCCGGCCTGCTGTTGATGATAGGTGAACGGCACGAGCAGCGCGGATTGGACACCCGCGTGGCTTGCGTACCCGGCGCTGGCCGCATCGGGCAGGTTGAGCGGGGCATTCTTTTCCAGAACGCCGCGTTCCAGCGCGTTCAGGTCGCGGTCGAAGGCATCACCAATGGTAAAGCAAGTGCGCGGGCCGCCGGGCGTAGGCCGGCTCAGGTCAAACAACAGGATGCTGCCGCAGTCGGCGCCGGTGGTTGCCAGCGCTTCATCGTATACCATTTGCAGCAAATAATTGAGATCCAGCGCCGTGCTCAACTGGCGGTTGATGCGCGTCAGCGCGGCCAACTGCTGCACGCGGCGGTGCAGGCTTTCATCGGTCTGCGCCGCCAGGTATGATTGTTCCACCACGCCGGCCAACTGCCCTGCCGCAGTCGCCGCCACCTGCAGGCTGCCCTTGTCGAACGCGTACGGTTGGCGGGCGGCAATCCACAATTCGCCGATGCCTTCATCGCGCACCACCAGCGGCGCAATCACCGCCGATTCGATGCCCCAAAAACCCTGAATCGATTGGTAGAAGGGGATCACCGCTGCTTCTTCAGAGAGGCTGCCGGTGAAAAACGCGCGCTGCCCGCCGGTGACGGTGAAATGATACTGCGGGTCGTCTTTACGCAGTTGGCCCAGTTTTTCCGGCAGGGGTTCCAGCGCGCCAAACATCGATTTTGGTTGAAAGCACAGCGCCGCGCTGGGCTGATCGTAGAGGAAAATACCGGCCACATCCGCCTGAAGCAGGCGGCACAACTCCTGCAGCGAAATCTTGAGGATTTCATCCAGGTTGGCCGCCGAACTGGCCAGGCTGGCGATGCGGCGCAGGGCCTCGGCGCGCTGCGCGCGCTGGCGTGACTGCTGGATGAGGGTAAAGTTGTCAATCACCGGGGCGGCCTGGTTGGCCACAATCACCAGAAGGTGCAGTTCATCTTGCGTGAAGACGGCGCTGCGTTGGGTATGATTGGACGCCTGCAAATAGCCCAAAAAGCGCCCGCCCGAAGCCAGCGGAATGAGCACCGTTTCGCGCAGGCTGGCCCCGCGCGCCACCGGCCCAAACCCCAGCGATTCCCAGGCGCGGTCTTCGGCTGCATTTTCGGTCAGCAGTACATCCTGTTCCACAAGCGCAGCTTCCAGCGAGCTGCCGGCCGGGACGGAAATCTTATACATTTCGAGGAACTGTTCTGGCAGCCCGTAAAATGGCGCATGGGCTTCCAGGGTGCGCGTGGTTTCGTTATACAGCACAAAGCCCAGTAGTTCCACGTGCACCAGCGGCAGAATGCTTTGCACCAGCCGCGCAAACAGCGACTTCGGGTCGCGCACCGAACCAAATGCCTGCGAAAGCTGCGCCAACCCGCTCAATTCGGCGGTGCGGCGCTGTTCAGCCTCGTAGCGCCGGGCGTTGTGTAGGGCCACCGCGGCCTGCCCCGAGAGCATCTTGACCACTTCCAGCGCTTCGGCGTGGAAGGCGTTGGGCGTCACCGCGCCCAGCGCCAGTGCGCCAATCAACTCGTTGCCTACCAGCAGCGGCATACCCAGCAGCGAGCGCGGCGGCTCCTGCCAGCCGGGCATCAGCCCCTGCTCGCCGGTTTGCTGCGCGTCATCCACCAGCACCGGGCGGCGTTCCTGAGCCACGCGCCCCGAAAAATGCTCGCCCATGCGGTAAGGCTCCGGCGCAATTTCCAGCCGCCGCGAGCTGCGGTCTTCGCCGTACAGCCGGTAGGCAATGAGCGCATTCTGCCCGGCATCCCAGATGGCAATTTCCATCTGGTCGGCGGGAACCATTTTCTCGATGTTTTCGAGAATGGTCTGGATCGTGATGTCCAGTTCCAGGCTGGCGGCAATCGCCTGGTTGAGTTCCACGAAGGTTTGCAGCGTGTAGCGGCTGGCCCCGCCGGTTCCATCTGCCAGGCCGGCCACCAGGCCGGGGTCGCGCAGCGTGACTACCACCATTGGGTTGGGCTGCAGCGCCAGGCGGTACGACGTACCTTCCACCATGCGCCCATCCACCACAAAGCTGGCCTGGTGGTTATACGCGCAAAGTTGGAAGAACGGCTCCGGGGGGCGAATCGTGTGCGCCAGCCGTTCTAGGTTGGGAAGCTGCCCTTCTTTGAGATGGAACAACTCGCGCGCGCGGCTGTTGGCATACACCGGCCGCCCGCCGGCTTCAATCACCAGCACCGCGTCGCCGTGCTCCTGCAGCCCCTCGGCCACGGGGGTTTGCAACCGGAATTTTGCCGGGGCAGACGAGCTGCGCCGCGCGAAATAGCGCACTGCCAGCCAGATACACAGGCCGGCCAGCGCCAGAAGCAAACCAATGCCGAAGGGTTCCACAGCAGGCATAAGGCAATGACCTACCGGTTGGCCGCGGTGCTCGCGTCGTGGCGGCGCGACTCAGCGGCAAGCTCGGTAATCTCACGAATATCCGAAAAGACGTCCGTCGAAGGCGAAACCATGCCCACGGCCAGGGTCATCAGCGGGGTTTGCTGCATCGCTCCGGTTTCATCGGGAGCCAGGATAAAGCCCTGCTGGCGATCCATAAAGTTATAGTGCGTTGCCACTTCACTGTCGAAGCGCGTCTTCAACCGGCTGCGGATGGCCGATGCCGAGGCTTCTTTGGTGATGATGATAAAGTTATCGCCGCCCGCGTGACCGATAAAATCTTCTTGCGAGCCGAACTCGTCCACCACCTCACCCAGCACCATGCTGGTGAAGCGCAGTACATCGTTCGCGGCAATAAACCCGTACACATCTTTGAAAGGCTCAAAGTGGTTGACGCGCACATCCATGAAGGCCCAATCCTTCTGGCGGATCATGCGGCGCAGTTGATCTTCAATCAGCCGCCCGGCCGGCAGACCAGACTGCGGGTCCGTCAGGCTCTCGCGTTCCGAGCGCGCGATGGCATTCTGCACGCGCAGTTTCAGCTCATCGATATCAAACGGCTTGGTGATGTAATCATCCGCGCCCAGTTCCAGCCCTTGCAGCTTGTCGCTGCGCTCATCCTTCTGCGTGAGGAAGATCACCGGGATATGGCTGGTGCGAGTATTGGTGCGCAGCGCGCGGCACACATCGTAGCCGTTGATGTCTGGCAGCATGATATCCAGCACGATCAGGTGCGGCATGACATGCCGGGTCTTTTCCAGCGCATCTCCGCCGCGCGGGGCTACGTCCACGTCATAGCCCAGCCCGGAAAAGTAAATCCGCAGCATGTTGGAGATATCGAAATCGTCTTCCACAACCAGCAGTCTTGCCTTGCCCATACGAGCCTCTCTTTCCTCTTACCAGGTTTCTGCCACCATCTCACCGGGCCGCGGGTACAACCGCGGATGCTGGCTTCCCAGCAGCACCCGGTGATGATCGCTTTCCTCAAATGCAATGTCGCGTTCGATGACGCGCCGTTCCTTACTGGCGAACAAAATCACATCCGACTCGACCATGCGCGCCGGATAAATAATCATTCCAGAGCCAATGCGGCAGTTATGCCCCACGCAGCCGCCCAGCACCGGGCGGTTCGAATCGCGCAGGCTGCGATCGCCGTCCCGGGCTTTGATCGGCGCGGACAGCAGGTTGAAATCCGTGAAGGTGTTGCCCGCCCCGATAAACGAATTGCGCCCCACCACGCACATTTGCAGGCAGGTATTTTGCGCCACCATGCTGTTATCCATGATGGTGGTCATAAACAGCGAGGCGCGGAACGGCAGAAATGTGCCGTCCCCCACCACCGAAAGCATCAGATTGCAGCCCTGCGACACGTTGACGTTATCGCCGATGGTGCAGTTTTCGATCACCGCGCCCGCGCCAATGGTGACGTTATTGCCAATGCTGGTCGGCCCGTGGATGATGGCAGTCGGGTCGATGACGCAGTTGTGGCCCATTTGCACCACCCCCGACGATTCCAGCACCTGTTTGCCTTCATAGAGCGAAATGCCAAAGACCTTGAGCTTGAAAAAGGGGTCGCGGTTGAGCCGGTCTTCAAAGCGCGCCCCGCGCCCGAACAGGCCGTAGATCATATCCGCGATGAAAATATGCACCCACGAATCAATGGCGATCAGGCTGCGCAGCGGAACCTGGTAGGTCAGGTCGCCGCCGTCCGCGGCCATGTACGTCGGCACATGGTAGTACCCCACTTCGCGCGCCTGCATGTCGATCACCAGCGGCTCGGCATCCGGCTCGGGGCCATTGGGGTAGTACCACATGTCGGCCAGATAGTATTCCCCGGCCTGGGTGTAGGAGAGTGACAGCGGCAGGTTGTGCTCGCGGAAAGCCGGGTCTTTGAGGGTGAAGGCCGCGCGCGATGGGCGCTTGCGCTTGCGCGCTTCGTCCAGGAACGCGCGCAGGTAAAACTGGTCGAAGTACAGGTTATCGCGGTATACCAGGCACGGCTCCTGCGTTTTGGGCAGGCGCGCGCCCTGGGGCAGTTCCATTTCGCGCTGCGTAAATGGAGCAAGCACATCTCGCTGAGCCAGCCAGAGGGGTTTGTTCTGGATGCGCAAATCCCGCGCTGGTTCATTGAACGGCGGGATAGAGCGCCTGGACTGCAAGATGATCTTCAACATAGGTGGCTAATCCAACGGCCGTTTCTGGATCTGGATGGTGCAGGCCTGACCGCCCGCGCTGAGGCATTCTACTTCTTCCACCATGTAAAAGCGCCCGCTGCTGGTCCAGGATAAGTATTCTTGCAGCACGCCTACGGCAAAATCACACACCGGCCCGCGCGACTGGCGCTCATAGCAGTGCGGGCAGGTCTTCATGCGCCAGGTCCACAGGTCGGCGGTATCTTCGACCTCAATTTCCTGGTCGTACATCTCGGCCATGGCTTGCGCCAGCGCGCGCAGTCCAATCTTGATCCGCGCCGGAGTAGGCATCAGGCGGTACTGCAGGTTGGTCATGCCCAGATGCGCCCAAAAACCGGGCAAAAAACGCTTAAACGCAGCGCGGCCCGAACGGCACAGCACGCCTCGCCCGCCGCGCGGCCCGAAGGAAGCTTCAACCGCTTCCTGAAACTGGCAGACATCCCGGTACGACAGGCGCGGTTCGCTGATCACCTGAGAATACGCGAATACGCCGCGCAGGTCTTCCGCCCCCACAACTTCTTCCATACCTTCGATCATGATTTGCGCAATCTGGCTTGAACAAGTAGGTTCCATGCTTTTACCTTTGTAAGGGGGCCCCGTCATCTAAAAAGTCTTTGAGGCGTTCGAGGAATAAGGTGGGTTCGTCTAGCATGATAAAATGTCCGGCTTTGGCGAAGCGCTCAATCCGCGCGGTAGGCACACCGGCCTGCAGCGGCTGCCACTGCCGTGGGTGAACAATATTGTCGCAGTCGCCGAACATGCCCATCGTCGGCACGTGGATCTGATGCAGTTCGGGGCGAAGATCGGTGCGCCGCAGTGAAGCAATGCTGAGCAGGAACGATTCCAGCGTGGTGCGCGACAGGTCGCGGTCCATCATATCGCTGAAACCAGGCGCGGAGCAAATGAACGGAGAGGCCGCGCGCATTACCGAGCGAAAAACTGGAAACAGATTAAACAGGCTGAAGGCAATTGGGCGGTACCCGGCGAATTTCAGCGGCAGCGCCAGCGACGAACCAACGATCGGCGAGCCGACAATGACCACTTTGCGCACGCGCTCGGGGTAACGCAGCGCCACCGACAGGCTGACCGTGCCGCCCATGCTGTGCCCCACCAGCGGCGCGGAAATAATGCCGAGCTGGTCCATAAACTGGTCCACCAGGCTGACAAAATCCTTCACCTGGTAGGTGCTGCGCTTGGTGCCCGATTCGCCAAATCCCCAGAAATCCAGCGCGTACGTGCGGTAAGAACGGCCCAGGTACGCCATTGTCTCCTGCCACAAGCCCCACGAGCCCAACCAGCCGTGCAGCAAGATCACTGGCTTGCCCCGGCCGTGCACTTCGTAGTGTAAGATTCCCTGGTCCGTTGTGATGGATGACACTGCTGTATTCGAGCGATCCTTCCCCCTCGGCCGGCAGCATGCGCCGGCGCGATCAGGAACCGCCCGCCTCCATTTCCGCCAGAATACTATACAAAAGCTCCAGTAAGATCGTTTTCACCGATTCCCGGTCAGAAGCGATGCACGGCAGCAGCTTGACGTTCGGCGCCAGCCGCAGCGCCAGGCGCATATCTTCCACTTCCCAGGCGTCATTCTTATCCTGCTTATTGGCGGCCACAATGTACGGCGTGGGCGCGTAAGCGCGGAAGGTTTCCAAAATACTGCGCGCCTCACGGAAAGTCTCCGGGGTGGTGCTGTCGATTACGACGATAAACCCCAGCATGCCTTCCGAAAGAATCTCCCACATAAAGTCAAAGCGTTTTTGCCCCGGCGTACCAAACAGGTACAGCACCAGTTCATCATCCACGGTAATGCGCCCAAAGTCCATCGCCACCGTGGTTGTGTCTTTGATCTTCTCGGCCTCAGCGGAAATTTTTCGCTCGGTCGAAACCACATCAATCTCGCTGACGGTGCGGATAAATGCGGTTTTGCCTGCGCTGAAAGGACCGGTGACGACGATTTTGACTGTTTGCATGAGAGAGTCCTTTGCTTAGAGTGACCGGATGCGGGTGATCAGGCGGTTGACGAGCGATTTCTGCTCGTCTTTCTCCATTGTCGCCATCACCCCGCGGGTGGGCGCAACCGGGGCGGCGGCGGAACGGATCATTTCCACCAGGCCGGCCTGCAGCAAGCTGTACACCACGCGCCGGATTTCCAGGTCGTTCATTTTGACAGCCTTGGCAATCTGCCGGATGCTGTTCTTGGGATTTACGTAAGAAACCACGCGCCACTCTTCCACGCTCAGGTTGACGTGGCGGATGTTCGTCCCCGGGCGGTCGGTGAATTTCAGCGCCACGTCCAGCGAGGGGATTTCCTCTTGCAGGTGTTCCCACTCGCGCAGTTGGCGCGAGCCTTCGATGATCAGATTTTCCAGGTCCATGCGCACGGCAATCTTGTCATCCGGCGTGTGCTGGTCCTGGTCGAAGCGGAAGAAGCCTTCGGCCCAGGTGAACAGGCGGCGCACCACGCTGCCGGCGTACTGCTGCAATGAGGCCAGGATGTCTTCTTGCGAGAGATACCCGGCGTTAATCAGCAACAGACCAAGTTCCTTGTCGGTCATGCTGTTCGCCCGGTTCTTGAGCGCCTTGTATTGCCCGGCCGTGATCTTATTGTTCTGCTGCAAAATGGCCGCCAGGCTGCAATCTTCTTGCCCGATCTGCGCGAACGCCAGCTTGCCTTCGCGGAACGTGACACAGGCCATTTCAGGGCCTTCGATAAACAACGTGCCAGTTTTGCGGGCCAGGTTGATGAGATTGAGTAATTGGGTGACGGTGAAATCGCGGAGATTGCCTTTTAGCGCCATGCGGGCCTCAATGAGCCAGGATTTTCCGGGAACGGTACTCCGATTATACTGACTCCAAAGACAGAGCGTCAATTGCTGTTAGTTTACGATCACCTATCAGTTGGTTAGTTTTTTGGACACGGTAATATTGGCGCCCAGGCTGGCGTGCGTTTTACCGATGGAAAAATAGATCCGCGTATCCCGCGGTGATCGCGCTCTTTGCGTCAAAACTCGGGGTACAATCATAGCAATCTCACGCATGGAGAACGCGCGGCGCCTATGCCCGACCTTCAACTTACCCTGCAAGGCAACGATCTTGGCTTTTTCAAAATGGTAGCCGGCGCCTGGGGCATCGACCTGGTGGCCCCGGACGTGCATACTGCGCTGCCGCTGCTGGTGAACGCGCTCCTCAACCGCTCGCTGGTGAGTGAAATCATCGAAAGCCTGCCCGCCGAAGCGCGCCAGGCGCTGGAAGCCGTGCAGCAAAATGACGGCGTAATGCCCTGGGCCATGTTTGCCCGGCGGTTTGGTGACGTGCGCGGCATGGGGGCGGCCCGACGCGACCGCGAACGCCCCGACCTGAAACCCGCTTCCCCGGCCGAATACCTGTGGTACCGCGCCCTGATCGGCAAAGCTTTTCTGTCGCAGGGCGGCGAGCCGCAGGAATACGCCTATATCCCCGACGACCTGCTCGAGCTGATTGGCCCGCTGCCCGGCAGCAGCCCTGCTCCGCTGGGCCGCCCGGCATCTCCTGGCGAAACCGCCCACGCCATCCCCGTCAGCGACCGCATCCTCGACCACGCCTGCACGCTGCTGGCAGCCTTGCGCCTGGGATTGGAGATCGACCGGCTGGACGCCGCGCACTGGAACC
>DATCUC010000233.1:0-3067 GCA_036567625.1 Anaerolineaceae bacterium
GAGCGCCAAAGAGTGCCATTCTGAATAAACAACAGCCCGGCGGAAATATCTTCCGCCGGGCTGCCGTAGGTTCTCGTACGCGCTAGTTCTTGGTGATCTTCACCGCCACGTCGTCCGCCAGGGCGGAAGGCAGGCTGAGAGTCAGCGAACCGTTGGAGCTGATGGTTTCGGTCTTAATCACCGGGTTGCTGGTGGCATAGGTGTTCCACCATTCCACCTTGTAGCTGCCCGCGGCCACGTTGGGGATAGTGACCGTACCATTCACAGCCGGGATTGCCGGGCCGTTGACCACGCGCTTCCAGGTGTGCTGGGTATTCTGGATCCACAGGTGCATCCGCCCGCCGGTATCGTCCCGCTGGCCAAAGACGCGCAGATCCGCGTTTGAAGTGGTGGCGCCAATGTCTTTGTACCGGCCATTGGAGAGCGGAATGCCTTCCATAAAGTTGCGGTACGTGAGGAAGTTGCTGTAGATGCTGGGCTTGATCGTTTCCGTCACCCACCAGAACAGGTCGTACATGCCGCCCGAGTTAATCTGGCCCCAAACATTATTGTGCAGCCAGATCCCCTGGGTATCCTTCAGTTGATCCGGGTTGTACGAGGTAGCATTGTTGATGTCCAAACCCGTCTCGCCGCGCACCAGCGGCTGGCGCGAGCCAACCAGGCTGCCGCCGCCAAAGATCTGGCTGTAGGCATTGGTGCTCCAGGCGGTGTCTTCTTCGAACTTGGTCGTCTCAAAGGTGCCGATGATCGGCTGCACCTGGCCGGATGGGTTGATGATCTGCACATCGTCGATCCAGGCGGTGCCGCCCGTGCCCGACGTATTCTCCAGCGATACGCTGAGAATGTGCGGGTTGTTGTCGCTGATGACCAGCCGCGCGGTGGTAGGCAGTGCCTTGCCGTCGCGGTCGCTGGTGCTGCTAAACTCAGTCCAGTTGAACGTACCGTTCTTATTGGTGCAAACGTAGTCCTTGGCCTCGGCATTGGCGGGCACAACGCCCTCTTTGCCGCCGCCGTACGCGCCGCCATCCAGGCTCCAGCGCACGCGCGCCATGCTGCCGGTGGTGGAGTACGGGCAGTTGGCCGACAGGCCAGATGCCTTCATCCAATACTTGATTACCCATTCACCCTGGCCCTGGATTACCAGGCCGCGCGGGGTGATGCCCGAGCTGAACTGGCTGGCGCCGGGCAGGCGCGCCGAGGTCTTGCCGCTGTGCACGTTGGCGGCGGTGGTTTCCTGAAGTTCCGCGGGCAAGAAGCTCGCATCAGGGCCCCAGCCGGTCGACAGATAGGCGTGCACGTCGCTGTAGTCCACGTTGGCAAACTGCGGGTTCGACCAGAACTCACCGTTGGGATACGAGTGCCAGAACGAAGTCGTCACCATATGCTTCGAAGGATCGTTATCATCGAAGTATTTGGCCATCGCCTGGGCGGCTTCATAGTGCTTGCCGTTGTACGGGTCGCCTTCATTAATAAACTCGAACGAGTGGACCGCGGTGCTGTAGCCCCAGCGGGCGATGATATAGCGCCACCAGGCTTCGTGCAGCCAGCGCACCTTGGTGCCAGGAGCCGCGTAGAAGTTGTCGTTACTGGCAGCGGCCAGTTTACCGTCCGCGCCAAGGCGGTTGCGGATCCATTCGTTCTTTTCGTCCATGACGAGCTTGAGGTAAACGCCGTGTTTTTCCGCGGACTGGATATACAGGTCCCACTGCGCGGCGCTCATCGCATCAAAGTGTTCCACCGGGTTGGCGTACGGCTGGCGTAAGATCTCAGCCTTGTCAGGGTCATTGGTGCGGTACATGTGCACCTCATCAATGTAGACCTGGCCGCCTTTCGCATTTTCACGCGTCAGGTACAGGCCGCCGAGCCAGTTTTCGCCCGAGCCGGTGGTGTACGTGCCGGTAACGACCGTCCAGTCGGTGTTACCGTTGACCGGTTGGGTGATGCGCTTGCCGGTGCCGCTGTTGACGCAGGTCTTTTCCAGCCAGCCGCCCTGCTTGATCACAAAACCGTAATCGCCGGAGCCGGCCGGGCCGGTGACGTTGGCCGTCTTGACCCGCGCGGTGACGGTGTAGCTGGTATTTGGCTGCACCGGCACGCCGCCGCGCCAGAAGTCGGCATACGAGCACGGGTTGGCATCATCGAGCTTGAGCGAAACCAGGCCGCCGTTGTAGGTGTTGGTCACGTCAAAGTTGACGCCGGGCAGGTAGGCATCGTTGGGCAGGAAGTTGTTCGCCCACGCGCTCCACTGCGAGCCGTTAATGCCCGCGCCCTCTACCCACACGCGCATAAAGTTCATTTTGTTCTGCTCGTAGCTGGCCATCTTCTGCTCAACTACGCTGCTGCCCTGGAAGCCGTCATTGAAGCCCACGCCCACGAACGGCGAACCGTCCGAGAACTGGAAATAGCGGCTGTCGGAAGGGCTGACGCCGAGGAAACCGCGGCGCACGTACTGGTTACTGGAGCTAGCCGACGCATTAAAGGTCAGCGCGCTCTGGTTGGAGGCCGGGTAGAGCACCGTGCCCTGCGCATCGGTGATGCTCAGGCGGTACTGCCAGGCGCCGGATTTCTGCGGGGCAAAGCGCACGGCGAAAGACGGCTTGCCGGTGGGCACAAAGTGATCTTTATCACCACTCGGGGTAATGGTGTAGTTCTGGTACACAAACCCCGGTTGGGTGATGGTAGTCTTCCAGTTGTCGTTGGAGAACAGGCCGTTGACGGTGATGCCGATGCCCGGCTTCACGCCGGCAGGCGGATTGGCGTCATACGGCATGTCCAGCGCAGTGGCGGAAGTCTGGACGTCGAACAGCACTTCATACTTCTCATACACCGCGGGGTTGCCAGAGGTTACCCGCAGGTTGCTCACCTTGGCCGAGCCTGGCGGAACCGTGGTCGGCTGCGGCACGGCGGTCTTGGTGGCCGTGGGCTGCGGAGCGACAGTGTTCGTAGCCGTAGGCTGCGGAATTACCGTCTTGGTGGCCGTAGGCTGCGCCGGAGGCTGGGTAGCCGTGGGCTGTACAGGGCCCTGGGTAGCGGTCGGCTGGGCCGGGGGCTGGGTAGCCGTGGGCTG
>DATCUC010000234.1:0-6140 GCA_036567625.1 Anaerolineaceae bacterium
CGCTGATCCATCTGGGGCGGCGCAGGTCACCGGGGCGACCCCGGTAGAAACGACCGGGGCGACCCCGGTAGAAACGACCGGGGCAACCAGCGCGTCGCCCAACTGGCCGGCCACGCGCAGCGCCAGCGCGTTAGCGATCCATTCGCCTGTATTACGCGGCAGTACTCCGCTGGGCGGGTGCGGGGCGGCGCAGGGAATCACCACGGTATGAAATCCAGACTCCAGCGCGTTGGCAACGTTCGCTGAGGTGCAATCTTGGAGCAAAATCGAGTTCAGCATGATGGTTAAGATTGGCGGCTGTGCAGCAGCGCGGCAAGCTGCGCCCCAAACAGCAGGCTAAGCAGCACCAGCGCGGCGAAGAAGACCTGAATGCGCGGTGAATTGGATTGAAAGACGGGCGATTCTGGGTGCAGGATGGCCTCGGCGGTCAGCGTGTTCCACCACAGCGCCGCGCCAAATCCCAGGTTGCCCAGGCAGGTCAGCAGCGGCGGCGCGTTGAGCACCCACAGCCCGGCCTGGAGCAGCACGCCCACCACGGCAAAGGTGAACGGCACGCGCCAGCGCGGCTCGTCAAAGAAAAACCCGCCCCAGAAAAGCTGCATTACCCACAGTGACATGGGCAGATAGGTGAGCCAGAAGAACAGCCCGCTGCGCCCCAATGCCAACGACCAGCCGGGCCAGCTACGGCGCAGCACCAGCCCCAGCAACCCGGTCAGCGCCGCCAGGCCAAAGGTAATCAGCCCGGCCCACACCCACGCGCCGTGAAAGTACACCACGCGGATACTTTCCCCCAGGGTTTGTTCCACGGGTGAAAGGAGGGCAAGCAAGATCGCTGCCAGCAGTGTAAGGAATAACCCTGCCAGGCGGGTTTTTCGCGCGGGGGTAGATTTCATCACAAGATTCGTGCGGTGAAGTGACTTACCGTGGTTCGAACTTCAACAGGACCGCTCAGCAGATAGCTTGAACAGCCCCGAAAAAGATTTCATCGCCAGCGACAACTACGATAAAGCGGCTTTATCCGGGGTGAAGCGCGCAAAAGTGGTGTTGCGCAACCGATCCACCAGCTCCGCCTGGGTTTCACACCACAGCGAGTGCAGCGGGCAGGTTTCGCCCAGCACGCACGCCGACGGGTTCTGGGTGCATTCATTGAGCGCCAGCGGGCCGTCAATAGCTTCGACAACTTCGAGAATCGAAATCTCTTCCGGAGCCCGGGCCAGTGAAACGCCGCCGCGCGCGCCGCGTGAGGTGTGGATCAACCCCGCGATCGAAAGCTGTGAAATAATCTTGGCTAAGAAGGACGGGGGAATGTGCTGCTCCTGGGCAATCTGGCTCGTTGCTGCGCGCTGATTGTCATCCAGTTTTGTCAGGTACAACATCGCCCGCAATGCGTAATCAGCCTGGCGCGTGATTTGCATGGTGGTCTTCCTGTCTAAATATGAAATGTGGGTAAGATTTCTCTTGTTATCAAGTTTATTCGAAATACAAATACCTAACAAGTGTCATGCGTCATCCTCAAAATATGACCATTTGCGCATATTTACGCAATTGTAAGGCAAAAAAGTGACACCAGCTTTGCTGTATAATGAAGCCATGCCGTATTTCCGTGTATACACCCCCGTCCAGGTGCGTTTTTGCGATATCGACTCGATGCGCCACGTGAATAATGCCACGTACCTTTCTTACCTGGAAATGGCTCGCCTGGAATACCTGGTCGGGCTGGGAATCTGGGATGGCAAGGATTTCAACTCCCTGGGATTGATCGTCGCCGATATTCACATTGCTTACCGCGCCCCGATCATGCTCACCGACGCCGTGCGCGTGGGTATTCGCACCAGCCATATCGGCAATAAGAGCCTGCGCTTCGATTATGTGATCGAAGAGCCTGAAACCGGCAAAGTGTTTGCTACCGCCGAAAGCGTGCTGGTGGCGTTCGACTATACCCGGCAGGCCAGCATTCCCGTGCCCGCGGAATGGCGCGCGAAAATCAGTGCTTTTGACGGCCTGAGCTAACATCAAAGTTTCTTACCCCCCCCATTGGATGGAAACCCATGACTGACAAAACATACCTGCTTGATTTCCTCACCCAACTCCTCAACACGCCCAGCCCCACCGGCTTTACCGATGCGGCTGTACAGTTGACTCAGACCTGGCTGGAAGCCTTCCCGCAGTTGACGCTGGAGCGCACCCGCAAGGGCGCGCTGGTGGCCACCTGGCCAGGCAAACGTTCCGACGCTCCGCGCGCGCTGACCGCGCATGTTGACACGCTGGGCGCGATGGTGAAAGAGATCAAGTCCAATGGCCGGCTGCTGCTCACCGCAATCGGCGGCGTGGCCTGGAGCACCGTGGAAGGCGAGGGCGTGACCGTGCATACCCGCTCTGGTGCTACGGTGCGTGGCTCGATCCTGGTCAAGGCGGCTTCCATGCATGTGTATGGCCGCAAGCTCAATGACACCCCGCGCGAGGACGCCAACATGGAAGTGCGCCTGGATGCGCGCACCACCAGCCCCGAAGAAACCCGCGCCTTGGGCATCGAGGTCGGCGATTTCGTTTCCTTTGACCCGCGCGTCGAAGTGACCAACGATTTCGTCCGCTCGCGCCATCTGGATGACAAAGCCTGCGTCGCCAATATCCTGGCGGCCATCAAAGAACTGGCCGACAGCGGTCAGACCCCGGCGCAGACCACTACCTTCCTGATTTCTAACTATGAAGAAGTGGGACACGGCGGCGCTGCCGGGTTCCCGGCCAATACCGCCGAACTGGTGGCGGTGGATATGGCCGCGGTGGGCGAGGGCCAGAATTCCGACGAATTCCATGCCACGCTGTGCGTCAAAGATTCCGGCGGGCCGTACCATTACGGCCTGTCCATGCGCCTGCGCCAGCTTGCCGAAGATAACGCCATCCCCTTCAAGACCGATATTTACCCCTTCTATGGCTCGGATGGCGAAGCCTGGTGGCGCGCTGGCGGCGACGCCGCCGTGGCGCTGATCGGCCCGGGGGTAGACGCCTCGCATAACTACGAGCGCACCCACTGGGAAGCGCTGGACGCCACCACGCGCTGGATTGTGGCCTACCTGCTGGCGGAATAGGCCGGTCATGCAGCAAAAAGCAAGCGGCCTCATCCAATCCCTTGCCGGTTTTCTCTTCCAGCCGGTCTCTGGCGCGCGCCGCCGCTGGCTGGTGTGGGCCTGGGTGGCAGCGCTGTACCTGGTGGGCGTGTTTTTCATCGGGCAACTGCTCAACTGGGGCCGCGGGCCGTATGATTTCCACGACTGGGCCGAAGTCAACGCCGCCCGGCTGGCCTTCGTGCAAGACGCGGTGCGTACCGGCCAGCTCCCGCTGCACATGCCGGATTCGTCCGCGCTGCGCGGCATCACCGATCGTTACATGGCGCTGCCCGATGTGCTCCTCTCGCCGCAAATGCTGCTGCTGCCGCTGCTCAGCGTGACCCAGTGGGTGCTGTTCAATACCCTGCTGCTCTATTCGCTGGGCGGGCTGGCGCTGCTGTGGCTGCTGCGCCGCTTTGACCTGTCGCCCCTGGTGTTTGCCGCCCTGTTTTTGATCTACGCCGCTAACGGACACATGCAGGCGCACCTCAGCGTGGGGCATGTCAATTTTTCCGCCGGCTACCTGTTCCCCTGGCTCGTCGTGCTGCTCATGCAGGCCGTGGATGCGGAAAAGGCTGGCGCGCTGCCCGGCTGGCGCTGGGTGGCAAAAACGGCTTTTCTGCTGTTTTTCATTTTGCTCAACGGCGGGTTTCACCAGTTTATCTGGGGCCTGTTCTTTCTGGGCTTCTTTGGCCTGTTCGCCTGGAAATACCTGCCGCTGATGCTCAAAACCCTGGTGGCCGCCTGCCTGCTGTCTATGCTGCGGCTGCTGCCCCCCGCGCTGGGCCTGGGCCAGTTCGACAATGAGTTCCTGGGTGGTTACCCCACCTTCTTTAGCTTGCTCCAAAGTACCCTGCAGGTGGTTGACCCATACCACGCGCTTGATTCGCGCGGGTTTCTCACTCCGCTGGGCTGGTGGGAATTCGACCTGTTTCTGGGCCTTTCCGGCGCGCTGTTTGTGCTGGGTTTTGGCGTCTGGCGCTGGCTGCGCAAACTTGGCGCCGAAGACGGCTTTCCGCAGTTCTTGCCGCCCTCGCTGGCGCTGCTGGCGCTTTCGGTGGGCATGGTCTACCGCCCGCTGATGCTGCTGCCCATCCCATTGATCAACGGCGAGCGCGTGTCGGCGCGGCTGGCGTTCCTGCCTTTCCTGGTGCTGGCGGTCATGGCTGCCGTTCAAATGCAGCGCTGGTTGAACGAGCGCCCGCTGCGCCCCGAAATGCGCTGGGGGATTGCCGGGCTGGGGCTGCTGCTGGTGCACGATCTGTGGCAGCATACCCGCGCCTGGAAAATCAACGTTGCTGCTGATGCCTTTGGCCGCATGGATGTTGACCTGGCAATTAAGGTTGTGTCCAATCATCCCGACCCGGCCTACACCAACCTGCTGCTGGCCGGCCTCGCGGTCACGCTGGTCACCGCTGCCGCCCTGCTCATCCTCGCCCGGCGCGACCGGCGCCAGTAAGCAGCATAACCTTCCGCCCACGCCCTTCACGCAACAAAAAACCGGCCCTCGCGGACCGGTTTTTCTTGTCTACCCATTCTCGATTACGCTGCCGGTAACACATCTCCACCGGCGGCCGCGACTGGCGCGATGGCCGCGAGCGGGCGGGTCACGTCGCGGAAGGCGAGCGTCCACACGCTGGAGCGGTACACCAGGAAGATGCCCGAGAGGATCGTCAGCGGGATGCCCAGCAGCAGGAAGAAGAAGAACAATCCCATGCCGATACCCCAGCCCCAGGCCGCCGCGCCGGTGGCCACCGCGTTGAGCAGGAAGTACAGCCCAGCGCCCACGCCGCCGCCCAGCAAACCCGCGGCCAGCAGCAGCAGGATCACCACCGGGATGAAGAGGATCGACACGCCGATCTGGATGCCAACCATCAGCAGCCACAGGATGAAGATGTCTTTCAGATGTGAGCGGGCCAGGTTCCACCCGGCGCGGATCGATTCAAACACACCGCTGCCGTTCAACACCGCCTGCCGCCGCGCCAGTTCCATGAACAGCGACAGCACGACAACGATGGCGAAGATGACGAAGATTGCCAGGAATACCAACCCGATAGTTGCAATCAGGCCCGGCGCCGACAGGTCGTTCGAGGCCACGCTGCTGGCGATCACCGGCAGCGCTGCGCAGCCGAACATGACCATTACGCCCAGCACCACCGGCAGGTACACAACCAGGTCAATCAGGAACAGCTTCCAGGCCGCATTCGACCAGCCCATGCGCCAGCCCTGCCGCCACGACACCTTCTCTTCGGTGCTCTCGTAGTGATCGACCATGCGGATGATGCCCACTTCGCTGACATAGCGCACGATGATGGACAGGATGCCGAGGATAGCGACCAGGCAGGTGAAAGCAATCGCCAGCCCGATCAGGGTCGACTGCATTTCCGGGCGGAACAGGTTGCGCGCCCAGGCTTCGATGTTGTTCGCCAGGTCTTGCAGGCCCTGCGGCGCAAAATCAAAGTTCCAATCTCGGCCGTTGCTGCTGTCAAACTGGTAGCCGCTGCCGTTGCTGCCGCCGCTGCCACCGCCGCCGCCCGAGGTGAGCGCTAGCAGGAAACCCAGCACCCACAGGGCGCGGTACTTCCAGGTAATCGTCCAGGCACGTTTCAAAATCTGAGTGTGGTTCATTGCATTCTCTCCTTTTGTACTACTACGAAAAATCCATCTGCTCCCGCTGCTGCATCACCCACCAGCCGGCCAGCCAGCTCAGGTAGAGCAGGCCGATAATGACGGGGGCGACGAGCATCGTGATCCAATTCCATTGAACAGGTACAAACAGGCCAATCAGGCCGCTGAACGGCAGCGGCAGCGCCAGCATGTTTTGCAGCGGGCTGGCAGCGCTGCTCAGCGCCGGCTGCAGGCCGGGCAGCAGCGTCAGCAGTGTGCTCAACGCGGCCACCGCTTCGATAAAGATCAGGCTGCCCAGCAGCACCAGCGGCACAGCATGCCAGGCGATCCGCAGCCACGGCGAGCGCTTGCTTGCCGCCGGGCGGCGCTGCATTTGCAGGCCGATCTCCGCGCGGAAACGTTCGGCGG
>DATCUC010000235.1:0-6249 GCA_036567625.1 Anaerolineaceae bacterium
TGCTGTTGGCCAACGCCGCCGCCGAAGTGCTGGCCCAGGCCGGAGAAGCGATCTCCGCGCCGCTGCCCGCTGTGTTGGAAGCCGCCGCCGCTCTGGAAAAAACTGCGCGCCTGCTGGGCCGCCAGAGCGGGGTAATGGCATTCGACGGTCATGGCGGCGATTTGCTGGTGGCGCCGTGCGCCCCCGGTACGTTGATCTGCGCGCTGGAACCGGGCTCAAGCACCCTGCGGCTGGCCCTGGCCGTGGAAGAGATGCTGGCCGCGCAGCAAAAGTTGAACAACCTGCCAGCCGAAGCCGCGGTCGAACCACCCGCGCATCCCAGCCAGCCGGTTATCGAAGAATCTGCCGTCGAACCTGCTGCCGCGGTAACTGCCGCGCCGGTTTCCACCCCGGTGGAAGAAGCGCCTGCCGCGCCTCCAGCTCTACCCGACCTGGACAGCGTGGAAGAAGACCTGGGCGACCTGGAAGGATTATTCGGCCCTGGCCAACCCGCCGCTCCCATCTCAGACCTGGACAGTTTTTGGGAGCAGGCTGCCGCCAACAGCGGCGCTGCCGGGGACCCGGCCAGCAATGCGCTCAGCTTTGAAGATGCCCTGCGCCTCGGCCTGACCCCGCCGCAAGCCGAAGAGGAATAAGCCCGGTTCCGGTTTTTATTCTTTTCTTGCCCCAGCGCGTCACCTGTGTTAAAATAACCTTCCGTGCTGAGCGGCTCTCGGCTTTTTGGGGCGTAGTGCAATGGCAGCACACCAGACTTTGGATCTGTGGATCTAGGTTCGAATCCTGGCGCCCCAGCCTGAATTTTTATGGAACCGGATAGTCCTTCTACCTATACCCAACCCGACCCAGGCGAGCAAGCAGCCGTCCCCTGTGGCGCTGCTGGCTCGTTTATGCTATTAATAAGAGAACCGGGGTTGGCCGGTGGTAGCTGGAAAGGGAAGGAAATCATTGCTTGAGGCGCAAGAAGACTCATCGCAGGCGGTAACCGCGGTCATCCTGGCCGCCGGGCAGGGCACCCGCATGCGCTCTGCGCTGCCCAAAGTGCTGCACCCCCTGGCGGGCAAACCGTTGATCGCGTACTCGCTCCAACTGGCGCGCCAGTTGGGCGCCGCCGACCCGGTGGTGATCATTGGGCACGGCGCGGACCAGGTGCGCCAGGCGGTCGGCTCCGCGGCGCGCTTTGCCATGCAGTCACCGCAGTTAGGCACCGGCCACGCCGTGCAGCAGGCCGAACCGCTGCTGGCCGGGCAGGATACGCTGCTGCTGGTGATGAGCGCGGATATGCCCCTGTTCACCCTGGAAACGATGCGCGCCCTGGTAGAAGCCCAGCGCGCCAATGACGGCCCGCTGACCATGCTCACCATGCTGCTGGACGATTCGCACGGCTTTGGCCGGATCGTGCGCGCGCCCGACGGCTCGGTAGCTGCCATCGTCGAAGAAGCCCAGGCCACGCCCGAGCAGCTTGCCATCCGCGAGTTGAATGTGGGCGCCTACTGCTTCCGTTCCGAATGGCTGTGGGGCGCGCTGCGCCGTGTTCCGCTTTCGCCGAAAGGCGAATATTATCTGACCGATGTGATCGGCATTGCCGTGAGCGCCGGGCTCAAAGTACGCGCGCTCACCCTTGCTGATTCGAGTGAAGCCATCGGTATTAACACCCGAGTCCACCTGGCGGAAGCTGAATCCATCCTGCGCCGGCGCATCAACACCGGCTGGATGACCGCCGGCGTCACCCTGGTGGATCCGCAAACCACCTATATCGAGCCGGATGTCAGCATTGGCGGCGATACGTTGATTTACCCCAACACGCACTTGCGCGGCAGCACGCGCGTCGCTGGCGGCTGCGTGCTGGGCCCGAATACTGTGATTAGCGATAGCGTGATTGAAACGGGCTGCCGGGTAATTTCTTCGGTGCTGGAAGGCGTTTGCCTGCCGGAACACACCGCGGTTGGCCCATTTGCGCATTTGCGCGAGAAAGAAAACGTGTGAACCCACTGATCTGGATTCTTCTGATAATTTTCTTTGTGCTGGACATCATCGTGGTTGTTTTGCGTTCCAGCCTGGCCAACGCGCGCCTGCCGCAGCTGGTGAGCATGCGCGAGCTGGGCCCGGTGAAGGTCGAACGCACCATCACTCTGCTGGAAAATCCGCGGCTGCGCCCCATGCTGCGGCTGCTGGTAGTCACCATGCATTTTCTGGTGGCGGGGTTCATTTACATGGTCTGGCGCAACCTGCGCCCCGATCTGGATACCATTGCCGGGGCAGTGATTGTGCTGTTCCTTTCCGCGGTATTTGTGCTGGGGCTGGAATTCGTCATCGAGGGCCGCATTATTCTGCGCGCCGAGCGCACGGCTATTGCGTTGACGCCGCTGGCCCGCTTGCTCAACTGGCTGCTGACGCCGGTCTCCGCGCTGCTGATGGTCTTTCTGGGTTCCGCGCCCAACGCGCCGGTGGCCATCCCCGTCAGCGAGGATGAACTGAAGAACTGGGTGGAAGAAGATCAGCCGCAAAGCACCCTGGAAAAGGGCGAGCGGCGCATGATCTATTCGATCTTTCAGTTTGGCGAAACCCTGTGCCGCGAGGTAATGGTTCCGCGCATTGACGTACTGGCGCTGGATATTAACACGCCACTGGAACAGGCCATCCAGTCCTTCACCCATTCCGGGCACTCGCGCGTGCCGGTCTATGAAGATACCATCGACAACGTGATTGGCGTGCTGTACGCCAAAGATATGCTCAAAGTGCGCCTGGACGGGCAAACGCTGTACGCCCTGCGCGACCTGCTGCGCCCGGCGTACTTTGTCCCCGAAGCCAAGAAGGTGGAAGAACTGCTGGCCGAAATGCGCGCCAACGGCGTGCACATCGCCATCGTGGTAGACGAGTACGGCGGGATGGCCGGTCTGGTCACGCTGGAAGACATTGTCGAAGAAATTGTGGGCGAGATCCGCGACGAGTACGATCAGATCGAGGAATTGCCTTATACCAAGATCACCGATGATGAGTACGTATTCCAGGGCCGCATTGACCTGGAAGACGTAAACGATATTACCGACCTGCACCTGGCCAAGGACGTGGCGGATACCCTGGGAGGGTTTATCAGCGCTCAGGTAGGGCACGTGCCGCTGGGCGGCGAAGAATTGCAGATCGATGAATGGAAATTAACCGTCGAACAGGTGAGCGGGCGGCGCATCCGCAAGGTGCGCGCGCGCCGGCAGGTATCAATCGAAATGGAGGAGAATGGTAGCCCCAATGAACGATGAAACCCGGCAGAAACTGGTACAACAGGCGGCGAACGCGCGCCAGTGGGCCTACGTGCCCTACTCGCATTACGCCGTAGGCGCAGCCCTGCTGACGGCCTCGGGTAAGGTTTACGAAGGCGTCAACATTGAAAATGCCGCCTACCCGGTGACCGTCTGCGCTGAACGAGTGGCGGTGTTCAAGGCAGTTTCCGAAGGCGAGCGCCAGTTTGAGGCCATCGCCGTGGTGACTTCTAACGGCGGCGCGCCGTGCGGCTCCTGCCGCCAGGTGCTGTCGGAATTTGGGTTGAGCACCCTGGTGATTATTGCCGACGAGACCGGGCAAATTCACCAGGAGTTGACGGTGGGCGATTTGCTCCCCGGCGCGTTCACGCCCGCTGACCTGGCCTAAGGGGATGCGCTCGAGCCGCCGCGATGAGTGATCGCAGCCTGCGGGTAGAGGCGGTGGTGCTGCGCCACAGCGATTGGGGCGAGGCCGACCGCCTGCTGTCGTTATATTCGCGCGAGGCGGGCAAGCTGCGCGCCGTGGCCAAAGGCGCGCGCAAGCTGCGCTCGCGTAAAGCCGGCCACCTCGAGCCGTTCACGCGCGTGGCGCTGCTGCTGGCGCGCGGGCGCGATATGTGGATCGTCACCCAGGCCGATACGCAAGACGCCTACCTGCCGCTGCGCGAGAGCCTGACCCTCACCGGCTACGCGGCGTACGTGCTGGAACTGCTCGACCGTTTCACGTACGAAGAGGGGCAAAATGCCGGGCTGTACCAGTTGCTGATCGACAGCCTGGAGCGCCTGGTGGTGGTGACCGATACCTTCGTGGTGGTGCGCTATTACGAACTGCACCTGCTCGATCTGCTCGGCTTTCGCCCTTCCCTGACCGCCTGCGTCAACTGCGGCCGGCCAATCCAGCCGCAAGATCAATTCTTCAACGCGCAGATGGGCGGCGTGCTGTGCCCGGACTGCGGAGCGCGCATCCCTGGCAGCCGCCCGGTGAGCATGGCGGCGCTCAAGTATTTGCGCCATTTTCAGCGCAGCAGCTTTGCCCAAGCGCTGCGCGCGCAGATCCCCGATGCCACCCGCGCGGAAATGGAAGCCCTGCTCAGCTATTACATTACCTTCCTGCTTGAGCGCGGGTTGAATGCCCCGGCATTCATTCGCAAGGTCAGCCAGGACTAGCCGGATTCTTCCAGCGCTTCGCCGCGCACAACCACGCGACCTTTATCGGGGCAGGGGAGTACAAACGTTTTCGAGCGAGCCTCGCCGCTATCCAGCGAGCCGCCGTTTTGCAGCACATACACACTGGGGTAGATGGCATGCCACAGTTCGTGGCAGATAGGCGGGCAGAGATCACCGATAATATGCACATCGCCCGCGCGGCAATATCCGCCCCGGCAGCGGCTGCTGAGGATGGTTAATTTCACGTTTGGCACGCTGCGCTCCTGTGATGAATTGGTGAATGGGTTGACAGATCGCGCATCATCCACCCAAGGCCGTCCTGAGTGGATGATGCGGATGAACTTGAAATTGTCCAATTACAGCGGTAGGTTTAGATCTCAGAAGTGCATTCCGGGCAGCGCGTGGCTTTGGCGGGGATACTCGATGCGCAGTACGGGCATTCTTTGGTGGCTGGGGCTTCCGGGGTGGGCGCGGGCTTCTTCATTTTGTTCACCGCGCGCACGATCAGGAAGATGACAAAGGCGACGATCAGGAAATTGATGATCGTATTAATGAACGCGCCGTAAGCGATCACCGGGGCGCCGGCTTCCTGCGCCGCGGCCAGGCTGGGGTAGGCATTTCCGTCCAGGGCGAGGAACAGATTGGCAAAGTCGACCCGGCCCAGCAGCAGGCCAATTGGCGGCATCAGGATCAGGTTGACAAAATCGGTGACGATCTTCCCGAATGCGGCTCCAATGATGACACCGATGGCAAGATCAAGTACGGGACCGCGCATGGCAAATTCTTTAAATTCTTTCCACATAAGATTCCCTTCCCTTTCTCTTGATTGAATAACAGCACATGGTGAGAATTACAGCATAATGGAAAAACGCCAAGGTCATTGTAGTCTTTTTCGGAAAGCGGCGCAACTGGTATAATTCACCCGTTCTGACATTCTACTGGCCGGGGGCCGTTATGCAACAACCGCTTGACTTTCAATCCATGATCCTTGCGCTCCAGCATTACTGGAGCGAGCAAGGCTGTATCATCTGGCAGCCGTACAATATCCAGGTTGGCGCGGGTACGTATAACCCGGCCACCGTGCTGCGCGTTCTTGGCCCTGAGCCGTGGAACGTGGCCTACGTTGAGCCGTCGGTTCGCCCGGATGACGGGCGCTACGGCGAAAATCCCAACCGCCTGCAGCAGCATTACCAGTTCCAGGTGATCCTCAAGCCCGACCCCGGTAACCCACAGGAGCTGTACCTGCATTCGCTGGAAGCGCTGGGGATTGATCCGCGCAAGCATGATATCCGTTTTGTGGAAGATAACTGGGAAAGCCCCGCCCTGGGCGCGTGGGGCCTGGGCTGGGAAGTCTGGCTTGACGGCCAGGAAATCACCCAGTTCACCTATTTCCAGCAGGCGGGTGGCATGCCCACTAACCCGGTTTCCGTCGAAATCACCTACGGGCTGGAACGCATCGCCATGCCGCTGCAGCGCGTGCGCAACTTCCGCAACATTGCCTGGAACGGCGCGCGCACCTACGGTGATCTCAACCTGATGGGCGAGTACGAGCACAGCAAGTATTACTTTGAGATTGCCGGCGTAGACGAACTGCGCCAGATGTTCCGTTTGTACGAAAATGAAACGGAAAATGCCCTGGCCAACGGCCTGGTGCTGCCCGCGCATGATTACGTGCTCAAATGCTCGCATACCTTTAACATCCTGGATACGCGCGGCGCCATCGGCGTGACGGAACGCGCCGCCTACTTCGCGCGCATGCGCGACCTGTCGCGCCGGGTGGCGGAAGCTTACGTGGCGCAGCGCGAGCAAATGGGTTTCCCCTGGCTGG
>DATCUC010000236.1:0-3266 GCA_036567625.1 Anaerolineaceae bacterium
CCGCCCAGCACCACGTTGGAAATTGCGCGGCCGCGCTGTTCGGGCGGGTTGACCTCGGCGGCGGCAAAGCGCCCCAGCGTCACCGCCGACTGGCCGATGCCCATGGTGCTCATGCCCAACAAAAACAGTGGGAATGACCCGGCGAAGAGCGAAGACGCCGCGAACCCCGAGCCGACCATGCCGATCAGCAGGCCGGCGGTCAACCCACCGCGCCGGCCAATGCGGTCCATCAGGTTGGCCGAGAAGAGCGCGCCCAGCGCTCCGCCCAACTGGTACACCGCCGAAGGCAGTCCGGCCAGCGCCGGGCTGCCGCTGAGGTGCGCGCCGACGATAGCGCTCACCGTGGCAACGGCGATAAACCCGGCGGAGGCCAGGCTTTGCGCCGCGAAGAGCGTGGCGGTAATTTTGCGGGCGAGACGAGCGTAATCCATTTCGTCCATTCCTGTTCTCAGCAGTCTATGAAAAGATGGTACAACAAGAATGCGGTGGATTCAATTGCAGGGATAACCCTGCAAGCAGGTACAATATGGTATGAGGGGGGCCAGTCCGGCTGATTCTTTCTCTGGAGGATTTTTATGATCGCACAATACCCCTTTGGGCGTACCGGCCATTCCAGTTCTCGCGTTTTGTTGGGCGCGGCGGCGTTTTCGGACGTGACGCAGGCCGAGGCTGACGCGGCGCTGGAGCTGGCTTTTTCGCGCGGGATTAATCATGTGGACACGGCCGCCAGCTACGGCGATGCCGAGCTGCGCCTGGGTGACTGGATTGGCCGGCACGGCCGCGATTTTTTCCTGGCGACGAAGACCGGCGAACGCACCGCCGCAAAGGCGCGCGAAGAGATCCACCGCTCGCTGGAACGGCTGCGCGTAGACCAGGTGGACCTGATCCAACTGCACCACCTGATCGACCCGGGCGAGTGGGAAACCGCCCTGGGCCCCGGCGGCGCGCTGGAGGCGGCCATCCGCGCCCGCGAGGAGGGGTTGGCGCGCTTTATCGGCGTCACCGGGCACGGGCGCACCGCGGCCAGCATGCACCGCAAAGCGCTGGAACGGTTTGATTTCGATTCGGTGCTGCTGCCGTGGAATTTCATGATGGCGCAGGACGAAGCCTACCGGGCCGAATTTTTCGAGCTGGTCGAGGTGTGCCGCGCGCGAAAGGTGGCGGTGCAAACGATCAAATCTGCGCTGCACGCGCCCTGGGATGGGCACGCGCCCACCCGCGCCACCTGGTACCGCCCGCTGGAGAAACAGGCTGACCTCGACCTGGCGGTGCACTGGGTTCTGGGCCACGAAGGGCTGTTCTTGAATTCGGCCGGGGATGTCCATATTTTGCCAAAAGTGCTGGATGCCGCCAGCCGCTTTGCGGGGCCGCCGGCGGAGGCGGAGATGCAGGCGCTGGTCGACCGGTTGGGGATGCGCACGCTGTTCCCGTAAGGCCGAGGTTTATCAGAAGTAACGTTGCGCTCGAGAAGGTACAGGCGATGCGATGAAACGATTGATCATTGATACCGATACCGCATCGGATGATGCGGTTGCGTTGATTTTGGCGCTGCGCGAGCCGGCGATCCGCGTGGAGGCGATCACTGTGGTGGCTGGCAACGTCTGCCTGGAACAGGCGGTGCGCAACGCGCTGGTCAGCGTGGAGGCCGCGGGAACCTACGCGCCGCCGGTGTACCCCGGCCTGGCAAAGCCGCTGCTGCGCGACCTGTACACGGCCGAATACGTCCACGGGCAGGATGGGATGGGCGACATGTTTCTGCCGGATGCCGCCATCCGGGCAGAACGCGAGCATGCGGTGGATGCCATCCTGCGATTGATCGAAGCCAACCCCGGCGAGCTGGAGTTAATCACGCTGGGGCCGCTGACCAATATCGCCCTGGCCTGCCTGAAAGCCCCGGAAACCATGCGCAAGCTGCAGCGGATCACTATCATGGGTGGGGCCGGTTTGGGGCCGGGCAACATCACCCCGGTGGCGGAGTTTAATATCTACGTGGATGCCGAAGCCGCCAGCATTGTCTTCCAGTGCGGGGCGCCGATTTTCCTGGTGGGTTGGGATGTGAGCCTGGGCACGGCGTTTATCACCGCAGCCGATATCGAACGGTTGTTAAGCAGCGGATCAGATATCGCGGCGTTCTGCGTGCGCTGTAACCGCGCGCTGCAGGCCTTCAACCTGGACCGCTTCCAGCAGGTTGGCTTTGATCTGCCCGACCCGGCCACCGTGGCCGCGGCGCTGTATCCGGATACCGTGCTGGAGACCAGCGAAGTGTACGCCTACGTCGAGTATAAGAGCGAAGGCAGCTACGGGCAGGTGGTGATGGATGTGATGAACCTGCTGGGCAAACCGCCGAACGTGACCATCTGCCGCGCGATGGACGGCGTCCGCTTTAAAGAGCGGCTGTTTGCCGCGATCATTTAACCGCGGCGTGAAAAGAGGGTCAAAATGGAAGTCATCAACCTTGCGGACAAGTTCAGCCGCTTTTCTGAGTATTGGAGCCCGAAGATTGTCGGCGCGTTAAACGATTCGTACGTCAAGCTGGCCAGGCTGAAAGGCGAATTTGTCTGGCACCAGCACGAAAATGAGGATGAGCTGTTTCTGGTAGTGAAGGGCAGGCTGGTGATCCGGCTGCGCGACGGTGAGCTCGTGTTGAATGAAGGCGAGTTTGCCATCATCCCGCGCGGCGTGGAGCACTGCCCGGTGGCGGAAGAAGAAGTGCACGTACTGCTGCTGGAGCCAAAGTCGACGCTCAACACCGGTAATGTGCGCAACGAGCGCACCGTGGATGCCGGTTGGATCTAAAACCGCGCAGCGCGCCTGGCCGATAACTATTGCGACCATGCCCCGCGGTGGTATGATTTACCCTTGCAGTACTCATCTCGGATGTAATGCAAGGATACCAATATGGGAATGTTAGCTGGAAAAACTGCCGTGATTACCGGCGGAACGCGCGGCCTGGGACTGGCGATCGCGCAGGTGTTTGCGCAGGAAGGCGCGGCCGTGATGGTGGCTTCGCGCTCGGCCAGCGCGGTGGAAGCGACTGTCGCGCAAATTCGCGCGGAAGGCGGCCGCGCGGACGGCATGGCCTTGGATATTGCCAACCTGAGCCAGGTGGAAGCGCTGGCCGACCGCGCAATTGAGGTCTTTGGTCGCCTGGATATCTGGATCAACAACGCGGGGGTTGCCGGCCCATACGGGCCGACCCTGGCCCTTGCGCCGGATGCCTTTGACCAGGTCATCGATACCAACATCCGCGGCATGTACTACGGCTC
>DATCUC010000237.1:0-7514 GCA_036567625.1 Anaerolineaceae bacterium
CGGCAGGGCGTACCGGGCGCGGCGTTTCTGCGCTTTGCGTCACGGTTGGGCCGGGCAGCGGGGGCAGGGTGAAGGTTGCCTCAAATGGCGGCGTTTCCGGGAAGATATGCTCCTCGGTGGGCGTGCCGGTGGGCGCTGGCAAGCAGGCTTGCAGCGCCAGGCAGGCAAACAAGATTACGCTCCACCCCAGACGACGCATATGCTCCCTTCCTGAACTGGTTGATATAGCGTTATTGTACAGGAATTATGAAAAGCCAATCGTACTGGGATCGAAAGCAGAAAGCGGTTGACATTGGATTGTGAAAACCCTATACTGGATTTACAAAACCCTGTTTTGTATAATGAAACCGTGTTTCAATTAATGCGCATCCTGCGGCGACCTGCCGGCCGGTTCGGATGCTCACCCATGATTTCTGGAGGGACGGATGCGAGATTTAACCCAGGAAGTATTGGAGCTGGTGCGGTTTGCCTCCACCAATCTACCCGCCGATGTAGAAAAAGTGCTGCGCGAGGCATACGCCAACGAGGAAGAAGGCACGGCAGCGCGCGACGCGCTCACGGCGATCCTCAAAAATGTGGAAATGACGCGCCGCAATTCCACGCCGATCTGCCAGGACACGGGCACGCCGATCTTCTTCGTGCGATATCCGGAAGGCTGGAGCCCGCGCCTGCTGCGCCAGCAAATTCGCGCGGCGGTGGCCGAGGCCACCAAAAAGACCTACCTGCGGCCCAATGCGGTTGATTCGCTCAATGGAAAGAATACCGGCAACAACCTGGGCGACCAGCATTTCCCCACCATCCACTTTGAAGAGGTCGACGGGGATACGCTGACGATCGAAATGATGCTCAAAGGCGGCGGGTGCGAGAATGTGGGCGCGCAGTACTCTCTGCCGGATAATGCCATTCACGCCGGGCGCGACCTGGAAGGCGTGCGCCGCGCCGCGCTGGACGCGGTGTGGAAGGCGCAGGGCGAAGGCTGCGCGCCGGGCTTTTTGGGCATTTCCATTGGCGGCGACCGCGGCTCCTCGTATGTGGCTTCTAAGGAAGTTCTGCTGCGCCCGGTGGATGATGCCAACCCAGACCCCGAACTGGCGCAACTGGAAGAGCGCATCACCTCAGAAGCCAACCAGTTGGGCGTTGGCCCGATGGGCTTTGGCGGTAAGTCTACAGTGCTGGGAACCAAGATCACCAGCACCTACCGGCTGCCGGCCTCGTTTTTTGTCACCGTTTCCTACATGTGCTGGGCCTACCGGCGGCGCAAGATGACCGTTCAGGGCGACCAGGTGATCTACGAATAAGGAGACAGTCATGGCGATCCATCTGGACATTCCCTTATCCGACGAAGCGATCCGCGGCTTGAACGTTGGCGATTCGGTACTGCTTTCCGGGGTCATGGCCACCGGCCGCGACGCGGTGCATAAATGGCTGGCAGACACCTTCCTCAAGAAGACTCGCCAGCCCGCGGGCGACGACCTGGAAGTGTATGCCGCGCTGCAGAAGCTGCTCAAGGGCGGCGTGATCTACCACTGCGGGCCGGTTGTGGGCGGCCTGGACACGCGGCAGTACCGTTTTGTGGCCGCCGGCCCCACCACCAGCATCCGTGAAGAGCCTTATCAGGGCGATGTAATGCGTCACTTTGACGTGAAGGGCGTGGTGGGCAAGGGCGGCATGGGCGCAAAGACGCTGGAAGCCTGCCAGCAGGCGCCGGGAGTTTACTTTCATGCCATCGGCGGCGCGGCCTCGCTGATCGCCGGATCGGTGCAGCGCGTGCTGGGCGTGTACAAGCTCGAATTTGGCGTACCCGAAGCGATCTGGGTGATTGAGGTAAAGGACTTCCCCGCGGTGGTAACGATGGACGCGCACGGCAACAGCCTGCACGCCGGCGTGCGCGAGCAAAGCCGGCAGGTGCTGGAACGATTGATGGAGTAACGCTAGACCGCGCGGTGTTGAAACACTCGCTTTAAACAAGAAGGGCGGGCCATCACTGGCCCGCCCTCTGTGTTGCTGGAAGAACTAGGGTACCGGTTGGAGTTTAGCGATCAACCACTCCGCGTCGGTGATGAGAATCTTGGCGGCTTCCGGCTTGATGCCCTTGTCGGTGTAGGCGTCAACTTCGCCAATGAAGGCCCGCAGGACTTCGATGGCAAGGTCCGTCTTACCCTTCTTGAGCAGCAGGTCCGCGGCGATCAGCTTCATTTCAAGGCTGTTCTTGATGCTGGCCTTGGTAATCCACTTCGCGGAGTACATGCGCGCGAGGGTGGACTTCAGGCTCTTGATCGTCGCATCCACCATGAAGGTGACTTCCGCGACAGCCTGGTTGCCGACCTTATCGGTGGCGGTGACAACCAGCTTGTGTTCGCCGAGCGGCAGGGTCAGCAGGTCAACCTTCTGGCCGTCCTTCACCACTTCGCCGTCGAGCAGCGCTTCGATCTTCATCAGGCCAACGCCGTAATCCTTGGCGTAGAAGTCGATGACGATCTTCTCGTTGTGCAGGTAGGTGCCAGGCTTGGGCGAGAGGATCTTGACCACCGGGGCGGTGTTTTCTACATGGATGTACCCGAACTCACGGGTCGAGAAGCCCAGATTATCCACGCAGTACACCTCAACCGAGTGCTTGCCTTCCTTTTCCGGAACGAAGAACGGCATCCGGTCATACGGAACGGCTTCCGCGCCATCAATCGAGATGGTGCAGGCGGCTACGCCGCTGCCCGCATCTTCGCCGGTAACGGTGATGGCGGTGGAGGACTTGATGTAGTAGCGGCCCTTGGTCTCGTACGATGGCCCGTCAAAGACAACATCCAGCACCGGGGCCTTGCTGTCGAGGTAATAGGTGGCAACCACGGGTTCCGCCGCGTTGCCCGCCGCATCCTCAACCGTCAGCGTGATGGTGTACAACCCATCCGGCCCGCTGAGCGAGAAGTCGGTGTCGCCTTCAGCGCACGCGATATGGCGTTCCGCCGGACCGGCGATGTGGATATCGCAGTCGCCCACGCCGGCCACGTCATCGGCCACGGTAGCGCGCAGCACGGTATCTTTGGTCACGTAGTCGGTGGTTTCACCTTCGTACAGCGGCCCGCTCAGGTAGCTGAGGCTGGCAGTGGGGGCAGTCGTGTCGGTGATGAAGACCAGGCGGCCTTCAACTGCCGGCGAAACGATGCCCATTTCCTTGACGTAGTCGATGACCGCGTCGCGGACGTAGTACTGGGTGTCGGCTACGATCTGATCCAGCGGCCACAGGGTCTTGCCGTCGTTGTTGAAGTTGCACGAGCCGGCCGCCAGATAGTTGACCGTCGAAACGGTGTAGTAGGTATCGGCATCTTCGAAGTCGATGAACTCACCATTGACCTCCAGCGAAACCACGTATTCCCTGGTAGGATCGTAGGGCTGCGGATACAGGTCGTTATAGGTGATCTTGCCGCCCGCGTTGATGTCGATCATGCAGGTGGTGTAGTAGGAGTAGCCGCCGTAACCGGGCACGTACTTGTAGTAGTAGTAGTTGCGGTAGGCGCGTTCCAGCACCGCCTTGAGCTGCGGGCCGTTCATGCGCAGCGCCAGCAGCGAGTTCTCATACGGCATGGCAGCGAACATATCCGACACCTTGAGGGTGTACGGAGCTTCGGGCGTGGCCGTTTCGGCGATCAGCCGGTTGGTCATCGCGCCGGAGAGGTGGAAGTCCACGTCAATGCCGTTCTTGCGCAGTTGCGCGATTGAGGCATCTGCCTGCAGGTTAGCGCCGTTGGTTTCTTCGGTGAAGGCCTTGGTGGTGTCGATCGGAGCGGTGGTCTGGCCGATTTCGGTATTGTTGTAGGCGGTGATCATATCCTGGTACGGCTGGACGATGGCGCGAATGTCGGCATCTTCTGCGTACGCGGCAGTGGTCACCTGGATGTAGCGCCCGGTGCGAGCCACGGTGTCATAACCGCCGGCTTCGTTGGGCAGCAGGCCCAGGATTACTTCACCCAGGTACGAGTTGTAGCGGTAGGCCTGCGAGATCAGGACCTGCGCGTTGTCGGGACCCTGGACGAAGGTGGGCAGCCACTTGTACGGCCCAAACCCGGTGGACGGGTTGGTGTGGCTGTGACCGCCGATGATGGCATCTACGCCCGAAACCTGGGTGGCGAAGTAGGTGTCAACATTGTTGTCCACCTCAACGCTCTTGGGATCAGTGGTGAAGCCGATGTGCGTCAGGGCGATCACGGCGTCGTTGTCAGCCTGCAGCGCGGGAGCGTAATCCTGCGCGATGGCGATAGGATCCTGGAAGGTCAGCCCGGGGATATTGCTTGGCAGTTCGTAGTTGGGGATGCGGTGGTTGCCAATGCCCAGGATGGCGATCTTCAGCGCTTCGGGGCCAACGGTGGCAATGGTGTAGGGTTCAACTGGCACAGAAGCCAGGCCGTATTCGCCGGTGTCCGTAACGTTTGCTTGCAGAACCGGGAATTCTGCCTGACCGAGGGTGGAGAAGACATCCTTGCCAAAGTTGAACTCGTGGTTGCCGAGCGTCATGGCATCGTAACCCATCGCGTTGAAGACCTTGATGATCGGGTTGATGCTCATTTCCTCGGAGAGTACCGTGCCGTCCGCGGCATAGCCCAGGCCAGCCGACTTGAAGTAGTACATCATCGAATCGCCCTGGATGCTGTCACCAGCATTGAGCAGCAGGGTGCGCTCCGGGTTGTGAGCGCGTTCCTGCTTGATCAGGGTGGCCAGGTTGGTGTAGCCAGGGGCGCTGCCGGAAGGCAGCAGGCGGCCGTGCGAGTCGTTGTGGTGCAGCACGGTGACCGGGACGATTTCGCCGGTCTCATAGGTGTCGTCGCCATCACCATTGCGGGTGATGCGGCCGTCCAGCGTGCCGTCGCCGTTCGGCCCGCGGTAGGGGTTGGCGGCGGTGTAGGTAGCGCTGACGTAGGCGTTGACCGCGTCGAGCATATCACCCCAGTAGCTGATGTTGGTCATGTACTTGAAGGGGGTGAAGCCGTCTTGCCCGGCGGGCGCCAGGAATTCGTTGGTGCCCACGCGGTAGGTCTTGGCCAGGTCCAGCGCAACCCAGGCCGCGGCAGCGCGATCGTAGACTTCGACGTCATACGCGCCCCACGCATATGGCTGCGGGCCAGGAAGGGCATCGCTGTAGCGGTAGATCTTGTAGCGGATGCCGGCGGGCTGCAGCGCGCCCTTGAACAGGGTGGCCGCCTGGTTGAGCAGTTCCAGCACCTGGGCGCCGGTCATGTTACCGATGGCGGTGGCATTGCCGAAGGGCAGAATCTGGAACATCTGGCCGTAATTCAGCAGCATCGCATCGTGATTCCACAGGCCTTGCGCCTGGCACAGGGTGGCATCAGTGACCCAAACGTAACCGCCCGGGGCAGCCGGATCGGCCTGGTCGCACCAGTCGATGCGCAGGCCGCCAGCATTATTGAAGAAGAAGTCAATGTCGTTGGTGGGGTTGGCATCCGTGTTGTGCGCATTCAGGATGGCGTCATCGACGAAGTTACCCATCATGTTGTCGCCATTGTAGTTGCGCAGCAGGTCCGTCTGCACGTAGCCAACCGGCTGGTTGATCATCGCCTGGTAGGCAGGGTCATTGGCGTAACCGTCCACCACGGCTTTGACCGGCGCGTACTCGGGGTCAGCCGGGGCAACAACGATGCGCGACCAGGTGACGGTGGCGGTGCCGGTAGCCATGTCATACACGAAGTCGGCGCGGCCGACTTTGCGCCCGGCATAATGCGCCTGCACCACCATGGTGTTGCCCACCATGTAGGGGGCGGTAACGTCGGTGTGGCTGTGGCCGCCGATGATCAGGTTGACCGGCGTGCCGCCGCTGTTCAGGTTCGCCGCAAGGGTGCGGTCGCCGACGACGGTGAAGCCGTAGCCGTAGCCGCCGTCATTCAGGCCGTTGTGGCTGAGGACGACGATCACGTCGGAGGCCGCGTCCAGCGCGGAGTAGTAGTGCTGGATCGATTCCAGCGGGTCGCGGAAGCACAGGCCTTCAGTAGCTTCCGCAATGGTGATGTAGGGCGTCTCGATCGAGCCGACGCCAATCACGCCCACGCGCACGATATTGGGGGCCGTGCCCACGGTGAAGACTTCGTAAGGCGTGACATTGGAGTTGAAGGGCGTCCAGGTGCAAGCGCCGCCGGCATCCCGTTGGGTGATGTTGGCGACGATCATCTGCATTGGGGTTTCATCCGCGGTCGCAGGCGCTTCCGCCTGAGCGATGCGATCACCCAACACAGCCTGGCCCCAGTCGAACTCATGGTTGCCGAAGGTCGCGGCATTGTAGCCGATGGTGCGGTAGTAGTCGATGACGGGGAGGCCTTGCTGCAGGTTGGAGATCAGGCTGCCCTGCATCATGTCGCCGCCATCAAAGACGAGCACATTCTCCGCGCCAACCGCGGTGCGCACATCCACGATCTTCTGGGCGACGCGCGCAGCGCCAGGGTTGCTGCCCGAGAGCTGCAGGTTGCCGTGAAAATCGTTGGTATGCAAGATTGAGAAGTTCACCAGGGGAGCCGCGCTCGCCATCTTGGCCGGCGCAGCGCTAAAAACGAGCCCAAACATCATCAAAAACGCAATAAGCAGGTTAAGTTTCTTCATCCGAGTTTCCTCCAGTGGAATAGAAAAGAGCCGTACCTGTTACTCGTTGAACCCATTATGGAAAGATTTATCGGGTCACCTCCTGGACGTGGAATTTTTTTCAAAAATGGCGGGTTGAACAACCGCCCCTTATCCGGACAGCAAAACACTGCCGCTGGAAATCTTTACCAGGGCGGCAGAGGGATGCAAAAATCTTCGAACTAACCTCGAAGCAGATATAGCAGACCCCCCTTTTTCATGCTTCCAGTTGCCTGGCAGGGAAGAAACCGCGATGGGCAGGTTATTCAGTTGATGACTGGCGGGAAAAGTTGTTGGCGGCGAACAGCCAGTTCCGTACCGACTGGGAAACAAACCTTACAATTTTGTAAGGTCGTAAACTATTATATACATGCTTCAGCGGAAAATAAAGTGATATCTATCACTTTAATCACGGCTTTCACAAAGTCGAGCGTTTCGGGAGGGTGGATGTAATTTGTAAGGCGGGTTACACCGCGAGAGTGCGCGCCCCTCCAGGGCAAGCGCCCTGCAAAAGCCATTTTCCCTGGCCCGGAAAAGCAATACGACCGGTTCTCGGCAACTACCCCCACCGCTTACGGTTGAGCAAGCTGCTGGCCGTACCAGCGCAGGTAACGGTCGATGCCGCGCGTCCAGTAGACTTCGTCATGCTCGCCAGCGAAGAGTTGAAACACATGCGCCACGCCATAATCCTCCAGCAGTTCGTGATAGTACCGCGCCTGCGACAAATACCGGTCGTGGCTGCCGCTGTCCATCCACACCGCGGGCATTTGCCCCGCCGGGATCTCACGCACCTGGTACGGCAGCCGGTTGTAGTCGCCATAGAACGGCGCCAGGCTGTGCAGCCCGGCCGCCCCAAACGGCTGGTCAAACTCCAGGGCCAGGCGCGCGGCCCAGGCCGCCCC
>DATCUC010000238.1:0-1719 GCA_036567625.1 Anaerolineaceae bacterium
CCATGACCTTTCAAAGCCGCCCCGATACGATCACCTGGAAAATTCACCTGCACAAACCGCCGGAACAGGTATACGACCTGATTGCCTCGAATGACGGCCGCGCCGCGTTCTGGGCTGAATCGGCGATGGAATTGGAGAAACATATCCAGTTCGTCTTCCCCGACGGCCAGATCTGGCTGGGGAAGATACTGGATACGCAGCCGGGTACATTATTCTCTGTTGAATATTATGGGGGCAGCAAAGCCACCTTCCGGTTGAGCAGTGACGGCAAATCCGGTACGCTGCTCGAACTGACCGACGAAGGTGTGCCGGCCGCCGACCGGACGGAAGTAATCGCCGGCTGGGTCTCCGTGTTGATGGCTCTCAAAGCCGCCGCCGAATTTGGCGTGGACCTGCGCAATCACGATAGCGAGTATACGTGGGATAAAGGCTTCGCGGATAACTGAAACGGCATTATCTATCCACCCAGGCCAGCGAAATTCTCCCACGCTCGGCTTCGACCTTCACGATCGACACCTTGATGATATCGCCTACTTTTAGCAGCGTGCCGCTGGGAATTTGCGTGCGGTGCAGCAGCCCGTCTTGCTTAACGCCGATATCTACAAACGCGCCAAAATCGACCACGTTGCGCACAGTACCGTTCAACTCCATGCCCGGCAGCAGGTCTTCCATCGAAAGGACATCGCTGCGCAGGATCGGCGCGGGCAGGTCTTCGCGCGGGTCGCGGCCCGGGCGCACAAGCTGCTCTAAAATATCCGTCAGGGTCGGCACGCCGGTTCCCAGCGCTTTTGCCAGCACTGGCAGCGTTTCGGCTTTTACCAGCGCGTCCAGCGCGGCTTTTTTCTCCGCCGCGGGAGCGTCAATGCCAACGCCGGCCAGTTCGAGCACCTGCAGCGCCACGGTGTAGCTCTCCGGGTGAATGGCGCTGGAATCCAGCGGCTGCGGGCCGCCGCGTACGCGCAAAAAACCCGCGGACTGCTCAAAAGCTTTTTGCCCCAGCCCGCTGACCTTTTTGAGGAATTCCCGGCTGGAAAACCGCCCGTTCTGGTTGCGGAAGGATACGATATTCTCGGCCAGCTTCGGCCCAATCCCGGCCACATAGGTGAGCAGCGCCGGTGACGCCGTGTTGACATCCACGCCAACCTGGTTGACCACGCTTTCCACCACGCCGTGCAGCGTGCGCGTCAGCTCGCCCTGATCCACATCATGCTGGTACATGCCCACGCCAATCGCCTTGGGTTCGATCTTGACCAGCTCGGCCAGCGGATCCTGCACCCGGCGCGCGATAGACACCGCTCCGCGCACGCTTACGTCCAGGTCGGGCAGTTCGGCACGGGCCAGCGGGCTGGCGCTGTATACGCTGGCGCCGGCCTCATTGGTGATGACGTAATGCACTCCAGGCTGGCGTTTGATTAAATCAGCAATCAGTTTTTCCGTCTCGCGCGAGGCAGTGCCGTTACCACTGGAGATCAGCGTCACGCCGTGGCGCTCGACCAGGCGCGCAAGAATATCCAGCGAAACGGTCCACTGCGATTTTGGCTCGTGAGGATAAATGGTTGTTTCTTCTAACAGCTTGCCCGTTGGGTCGACAACAACCACCTTGCACCCGGTGCGGTAGCCAGGATCAATGCCCATCACCGTATGCCCGGCCAGCGGCGGCTGGCTGAGTAAGGCGCGCAGGTTAGATGCAAAAACACTGATAGCATGCTCTTCGGCCTT
>DATCUC010000239.1:0-5431 GCA_036567625.1 Anaerolineaceae bacterium
TCCCTCCAAGTTGCGCCTTTTGCAACTTGGGGGGAGTTGGAGGGGGGCGCCTTTTGCAACTTGGGGTCTCCGCGCAGCGTTGGAGGGGGGCGCCTTATGCAATTTGGGTCGCCCTACCCAAACCCCAGCCCCTTCTCCTTCAGCGAAACATGCCGGCCCCGGCCAATAATCAAATGATCCAACACATCAATATCCAGCAGCCGGCCCGCCTGCACGGCGGTGCGCGTCAGGTTGACGTCTTCGGGACTGGGCGACGGGTCGCCGCTGGGGTGGTTGTGGACGAGGATGATGCCCGCGGCGCTGCGCTGGATGGCGGCGCGGAACAATTCGCCAACGCGCACAGTGGAGGCGTTGAGTGAGCCCATGTAGAGCTTTTCGACGCTGAGGACGCGGTTGCGCGTGTCGAGCACGATGACGCGCAGATGCTCCTGCACCAGCGCCGCCATTTCATACTCCACCAACGCGGCAGCATCTGCCGGAGAATGGATCTCTGGGCGGCTGTCCGGGTCCAGGCTGCTCAGCCGTTTGCCCAGCTCAATCGCCGCCTTAATCTGCGCGGCTTTGGCCTGGCCCAGCCCGCGCTGGCCGCACAGTTCGGGGAAACTCGCGCGGTGCAGGCCGTGCAGCCCGCCGCAGTCTTGCAGCAGGCGCTGACCCATGTCTACGGCGTTCTCGCCCTGAATGCCCACGCGCAGCAAGATCGCCAGCAGTTCGGCGTTGGTCAGCGCCTGCGCGCCGTGTTCGGCCAGGCGTTCGCGCGGGCGCTCAGTGGTATCCAGGTCAGTGATGCGGTAAGCTGCGGGACGTTCTTTTACCATTGAAGCACCTTGTTGGGGAGAGTGATGGGGGAAATGATCAGGTGCGAGCTAACCATTAATATACAGCAGGATAACCGGTTGTGCAAGGAAAATTAGCCGGCGGAGTGAATTGCGGGCGAAGGAACATGGTGGGTCGGCGGCACGCTGCAGGCGATGGTGTTGGCCGCGAATCGAAAACTGATTCGAAAAAATGCCGCCAACGTCACCCCACGGAGGAAGGTGAGAGGGTATGCTATAATCTCTCTATCGGAGACCCCCATGACGATTGACCCCACCACCCTCAGCAATTTCGTCTTAGTTGCTGCTGGTTTTGCCGTGGCGTTCCTGGCAGCGCTGTGGCTGAGCCTGATTTTCTGGACGTACCGCGACATCCGCCGGCGCACGCGCGATCCGCTGGTACGCATTTTGGCGGTGTTGATCGTGGCGGTGCTGTTCTTGCCGGGCGTGCTGATTTACCTGATTATGCGACCCAGCGCTACCCTGGAAGACGAGTACCAACACACGCTCGAGGAAGAGGCGCTGCTGCAGTCAATCGAGGATCAGCCGGTGTGCGCCGGGTGCGGCCGCCGGGTGCGCGAGGATTGGCTGGTTTGCCCCAACTGCTACACGCGGCTCAAGAAGACCTGCGGCGAGTGCGGCCGGTTGATGGACCTGCCCTGGAACCTGTGCCCGTACTGCGCCACCCCAGTGCCCGGCGCGCGCATTGAAATGCCAACGCCACCGCTGGAAGAGCAGCCTTTCACTCCGATCGACACCAGTGTGGAACCCAATATAGAGGAAGAAACCCCCGGCGGCCCCACTCCGGAAAATCCGCCCAGTTCAGGTATAATTTGAACCATGTTAAATCGTACAGCCATCGAACCAATTGATTACCTGGTGATTGGGCATATCACGCAAGACCTGACGCCCAACGGCCCTCTCCTGGGCGGAACTGCCTCGTATTCGTCGCTCACCGCCAAGGCGCTGGGCTTGCGGGTGGGGATTGTTACCGCATATAACACCGAAAAGCTGGGCATGCCGCCCGAGCTGGAGGGAATTACGCTCTCCGTGGTGCCGTCAGAGGAAACGACCACGTTTGAGAATATTTATACGCCTGGCGGCCGCATTCAATACTTGCACCACCGCGCCGCGGAACTCAATGCCAGCCACATCCCTGAAACCTGGCGCCATACGCCTATTGTGCACATGGGCCCGCTGGACAATGAAATTGACCCCGGTCTGGTGCGCTTTTTCTCCGAATCGCTGGTCGGCCTGACCCCGCAGGGCTGGCTGCGCGAATGGGATGACAAAGGCCGCGTGCGCCTGGGTGAATGGCCTGAGGCGCGTTACGTGCTGGAAAAAGCCTCTGCTGCCGTGATCAGCATCGAAGATGTGCAGGGCGATGAAAGCCGCGTGGAAGAAATGGCCTCGTCCATTCGCATCCTGGTCGTCACCGAAGGCGCGGCGGGCTGCCGGGTGTACTGGAATGGCGATCTACGCCGCTTCCGCGCCCCGGCGACGCAGGAAGTTGACCCGGTTGGCGCAGGCGATATTTTTGCTGCCGCGTTCTTCTACCGGCTGGCAAACACCCGCGATCCCTGGGAAGCGGCGCGCTTTGCCAATCAGATTGCTTCCAAATCCGTCACCCGGCGCGGTATCTTGGGCGTTCCCACGCCCGAGGAAGTTGAAGCCGCCCTGGTTGAGGTCATCCGGGGGGGATAAACCCAAATGGCGCGTATTTACACCCTTGTCAATCAGAAAGGCGGCGTGGGCAAAACCACAACCGCAATCAACTTCGGCGCATACCTGGGCTATTACGGGCAGCGCGTCTTGCTGGTCGACCTCGATCCGCAGGCGAACGCCACTTCATGCCTGGGCATCGATAAGCGTACCGTTCGCCGCGGCACATACGAAGTTCTGATTGGCCAGGCGCCGATCGCGCCGCAAATCTTGCATAACCCGCGGCTGAAGATCTCGCTGCTGCCGTCCTCGCCCGCCCTGGCCGGCGCGGAGGTAGAACTGATCGAGGTCGAGCGCCGCGAATACCGGCTGCGCGAGGTACTGCAGGGCGTGGTGGACCGCTATGATTACATCTTAATCGACTGCCCGCCGTCGCTGAGCCTCCTCACCGTCAACGGGCTGGTGGCAGCCAAACACGGCGTCATCATCCCGGTGCAGTGCGAATACCTGGCGCTGGAAGGGCTGGGGCAGCTTACGCAGACGATCAACCGCGTAAACGGTTCGCTCTTCCCCGAGCTAAAGGTGCGGGGCGTGGTGTTGACCATGTTTGACGGGCGCACGCGCCTGGCCAGCGACGTGGTGGCCGAAGTGCGCAATCACTTTGGCGATCAGGTATTCAACAGCATCATCCCGCGCAGCATCCGCCTGGCGGAAGCGCCTTCGTATGGTATTCCCGTTTCACTGTATGCTCCCGATTCCTCGGCAGCCAGGGCGTATGCCGCGCTGGCACGCGAGGTGCTGGAGCAAGACGGTATCCACATCCCTGTGCTCCAATCCTGAACAGGAGGCCGCGATGACCCGTAGAGGTGGTTTAGGGAAGGGCTTGAACGCACTGATTCCCGGTGACGACCTGCCCGCGTCCGAAGGCAGCCCGCTGCAAGTGCCGGTGGATCAGATCATCCCCAACCCGCACCAGCCGCGCACGCAAATGGACGAGAACGACCTGCAAGACCTGGCAGCCTCGATCCGCCAGCACGGCATCTTGCAGCCGTTGATTGTCACGCAGGACAGCGAGGCCGAGCGCTATGTGCTGATTGCCGGAGAGCGCCGCCTGCGCGCCGCGCAGATTGTCGGGTTGGAAACCGTGCCGGTGCTGGTGCGCGAAGCCTCGGAAATACAGCGCCTGGAACTGGCGCTGATCGAAAACGTGCAGCGCGCTGACCTGGACGCGCTGGAAAAAGCCGAAGCTTACCGCCAGCTCGCTGACGAGTTTGGCCTGTCGCACGAAGAAATTGGCACGCAGGTGGGCAAAAGCCGCGAAGCAGTGACCAACACGCTGCGGCTGCTGAAGCTGCCCGAGACCGTGCGCGCCGCCCTATCGGCCGGACAGATCAGCGAAGGCCACGCCCGCGCGCTGCTGCGGCTCAACACGGCCCAGGCCCAGCTTGCGGCCCTGCAGACCATTTTGCGCTATGCTTTCAACGTGCGCCAGACGGAAGACCTGGTGAAGCGCATGCTGGGCGAAAAGGTGCCTGTAACGGTGCACAAAACGCCCGCCGCCGAAGTCACCGAACTGGAAGCGCGGCTGCGCGCCCAGCTTGGCACCAAAGTCAACCTGCGCCACGGGAAAAAAGGCGGCTCGCTGGTCATCTATTATTATTCCGATGAAGAACTGAACGCCCTGGTCAGCCAAATTCTCAAGGAGTAAGCTATGCGCATTCTCTACAACGCCCGGATCAAGACACAGAACGCGCGCCAGCCAGAAGTTACCGCGCTTGCGATTCACAACGGCCTCATTGAAGCCGCCGGCAGCGACACGGAAATGCTGGCCCTGGCCCGCGCAGGAGACCAGACGGAAGACCTGGGCGGCCGGGTGATCTGGCCCGGGCTGACGGATGCGCACCTGCACATGCAGTATTACTCCGGCTTTCTGCGCTTTGTAGACTGCGAAACCGGCACCAAAGAAGAATGCTTGCGGCGCATCGAAGAACGCGCGCGCAATACCCCGGCAGGCAAATGGGTGCTGGGGCATGGTTGGAATCAGAACGACTGGGAAGGCGGTTTTGGCACAGCCGCGGATCTGGACGCGGTTGCGTACGGTCACCCGGTGTTTCTGACATCGAAATCGGTGCATTCGGCCTGGGTCAACACCGCGGCGCTGCAAATGGCGGGCATCAACGCCAACACGCCCGACCCGGAAGCAGGCGTTGTTGGGCGGGATGCCAGCGGGCGGCCAAACGGCATCCTGTTTGAATCGGCGATGAACCTGGTGGAGAGCATCGTTCCCGAGCCGGGGATGAATGAACTGGCAGAAATGTTTGATCACGCCCAATCGGTGCTGTGGAAGATGGGCGTCACCGGCGTGCATGATTTCGACCGGCGGGCGTGCTTTCAGGCGCTGCAATACATGGATGCCAATGACCGGCTGCGCCTGCGCGTGGTCAAGAGTATCCCGCTGGAGCTGCTGCCAGAGGCCGCGGCCTTGGGGCTGCGCAGCGGGTTTGGCAGCCCGTTCCTGCGGATTGGCTCGGTCAAGCTGTTTGCCGACGGCGCTCTCGGGCCACGTACCGCGGCGATGCTCCAGCCGTATGAGGGCGAAACAGAATACAGCGGCATCCCCATGCTGGATGCCGAACAGATTGTTGAATACGGGCAGGAAGCGGCGCAGAGCGGGCTGAGCATGGCCATCCACGCCATTGGCGACCGCGCCAATCATGAAGTTTTGAACGCTTACGAGCAGCTTCGCGGCTACGAAACGCAAATGGGGCTGGCGCACTTGCGCCACCGCATTGAACACGTGCAAATCTTGCACCCCGATGATTTCGGGCGGCTGGCCAGCCTCAACGTGATTGCTTCGATGCAGCCGCTCCACGCCACCTCAGACATGTACACGGCGGATAAACACTGGGGCAAGCGCTCGGCTGGCGCGTATGCCTGGCGGACGCAGCTCGAGC
>DATCUC010000240.1:0-19278 GCA_036567625.1 Anaerolineaceae bacterium
GAGCAAAGCGCTTCGCTGTCGGATTTTCTCAACCGCATCTCGTGGATGACGTCTTTTGAACAACTGCAGGCCGCCATCCAACCGGTTAAGCCGCAATAGCGGGCGTTACAGGTCTTCCAGGCCCGCGCCGCCGGTATCGACTGCGCCGCCTTCCGCGCCGCCCAGGTCGGGCATGTCGCGCTCAATATCTTCAGGCGCTTGCCCCGATTCAAGCCGCTTGACGACCTCATCGAACTCCGGTCCCATATCTTCACCGATTTCGCCGCTCATCTGGCGCATCATGCGGCCCAGCGCGCGCGGGTCTTCGTCCAGACCGGCCAGGTTGGCGGGGTCCGCCAGCGTCTCCATGCGGCTTTCGTCAGAGCGCGCGATGCGTACCCGGCCGATTTTGCGCTGCACATCACTGCTGCCGCAGCGCGGGCAGGTGATGGGCGTCTTGCCATATTCGTCGTACTTGAGGAAAATATCAAACCGGCGGCGGCAGCTCAGGCAGCGATACTCATAACTGGGCATGTGTGTCCTCGCAGAATGTTTTTATCGGGCGGCTGTTTTGCGGGGACAGCGGATTTTTCTTTCCCCGGAGTGTGAGCGCAGCCGCTTAATCCATTATAATCAGATTTACCATGCCGAAAAATGAAAACAAGGAGTACCCCCGTGGAAAGGCAAGCGCGGAATGTAATGGAAACCGATACCGTCAACTTTGATGTAGTGCATCCCAACCCGCTGATGATTGTCATTTCCGGCCCTTCTGGCGTGGGGAAAGACGCAATTCTGGACGAACTGCGCCAGCGCGATCTGCCGCTGCATTTTGTGGTTACCGCCACCAGCCGCCCGCCGCGCGCAGGTGAAATTGAAGGCGTGGACTACTTCTTTGTCAGCAAAGCGCGCTTTGAAGAGATGATGGCGCAGGATGAACTGCTGGAATACGCGGTCGTCTACCTGGATTACAAGGGCGTTCCTAAAAGCCAGGTGCGTGAAGCGCTGAAAAGCGGCAAGGATGTGATCTTGCGCGTTGACGTGCAGGGCGCGCGCCGCCTGCGCAGCCTGTATCCCGACGCGGTGCTGATCTTTATTGTGCCGCACGATCAGGACGAATGGGAGAAACGCCTCAAGAACCGCGACACGGAAACTGAAGAAAGTTACCGGCTGCGCGTGCAAACCGCTCGCAAAGAAGTGGAAGAACTGGACCAGTTCGATTACGTAGTCGTCAATGCGCACGACCGCCTGGATGCCGCCGTGGACACGATCATGGCCATCATCGTAGCCGAACACCATCGTGTAGAACCACGGAAGATTATCGTATGAACCCTTTTGACAGTAGCGATCGTTCGCCCAATCCACCCGCTGAAAGCACTCCGCCGCCACGCCGCGTCGTGCGGCCAAAAGCTCCGCAGCCCATGGTCACTTTCGTGATCCTGGGCGTGACCGTGGTGATGTATGTGCTTCAGCTCGCGGTTCAGGCTAGCACCGGCAACCAGCTCCTTGAACTCTACCTGATGAAGATCAACGAATATATCATCGCGGGCCAATATTGGCGCCTGATCACCCCGGTGCTATTGCATGGTTCGCCACTGCACCTGGCCTTCAATATGTACGCGTTGTATGCCATTGGGCGCGGCCTGGAACAGCAGTTTGGCAGCCGCCGCTACCTGCTGCTCTATCTGGTGGCAGGCTTTATTGGCAACGTGGTTTCCTTCCTGATCACGCCGAACCCTTCGCTGGGCGCTTCGACTTCGATCTTTGGCATTGTCGCCGCGGAAGGGGTGTTTATTTATCAGAACCGCGAGCTTTTTGGCAGCAGCGCTCGCGCCATGCTCAGCAATACGTTGTTGGTGGTGATGCTCAACCTGTTCCTGGGCGCAACCAGCACCGGCATCGACAACTGGGGTCACCTGGGCGGTTTGCTGGGCGGTTTTGCGTTCGCCTGGTTTGCCGGCCCGGTGTGGAATTTGAACCAGACGATTTACGGTTACCAAATCACTGATACGCGCAGCCCGCGGGCGGCGCTCATTGTTTCCATTGCAATTGTAGTTATCGGATCCCTGCTCGTCCTGCAAAAGATCATGCTTGCTGGAGCGTGATATGGAAACGCTGGTAGATTTGCTGCGGGAAAATCCGCTCTTGCTGCTGTTTTTGGTGGCGGCGGTGGGTTATCCGCTTGGGCGCGTCAGGTTTGGCGGCGCCAGCTTGGGCGTGGCCGCGGTGTTGTTTGTGGGGCTGGGCGCGGGCGCGCTGCACCCCGATCTCAAGCTGCCAGAGGTGGTTTACACGCTGGGGCTGGTGCTGTTCGTGTACACCATCGGGTTAAGCAGCGGCTCTATCTTTTTCACTTCGCTGCGTTCCTCCGGGCTGCGCTATAACCTGCTGGTGGTGGGCGGCGTGCTCTTCGCGGGTGGGCTGGCGGTCATCGCGCACCTGGCGCTGCGGCTGCGGGCTACGTTCACTGCCGGTTTGTTTGCCGGCGCGTTGACCAACACCCCCGCGCTGGCCGGCGTGTTGGAGCACGTCAAGCAGATCGCTCCGGCCGGTGTGGCCGAGACCTGGCTCTCGGAGCCCGTAATAGCCTATTCATTGAGCTATCCAATGGGCGTGCTGGGCATGATCCTGGCGATGTTCTTGCTGCGGCGGCTGTGGAAAGTCGATTTTGCCCGCGAAGCCGAAGGCCTGACTGAGTTTGGCGCGGGGCGCGATCCGCTTGAAAGCCGCACAGTGGAGATCACCCGCCAGTGCTGCCTGAAAGTGGCCGACCTGGTGCACGAGATGCACTGGAATGTCATCTTTGGCCGGGTGAAGCATGATGGCAAAGTCAGCCTGGCGACCGGTCAGACGGTGCTCAACACCGGCGACCTGATCAGTCTGGTGGGCACGCGCGATGTGCTGGATATTGCGACGGCCTACCTGGGCGAGGCACGCGAGGAGCGGTTGGAATTCGATCTCACCCAATATGATAAGCGCCGCTTTGTCATTTCCGCGCCGGAAGTGCCCGGGCGGCGGCTGCGGGAACTGGGGCTGATGCAGCGTTTTGGCGCGGTAGTAACCCGCGTGCGGCGCGGCGACGTGGAACTGCTGCCGCACGGCGATACCATTCTCAGCCTGGGCGACCAGGTGCGCGTGGTGGCCCCGCATGACAAGATGGAGAATATTGCCTCTGTGCTGGGCGATTCGTATAAAGCGGTCAGCGAGATTGATATTCTCACCTTCAGCCTGGGGCTGGCGCTTGGCCTCGCTTTGGGCATGGTTCCCATTCCCCTGCCCGGCGGAATGACGATCAAGCTTGGCGTGGCCGGTGGGCCGCTGCTGGTGGCGCTGGTGCTGGGCGCGCTGGGCCGTAGCGGGCCCATGGTTTGGGAACTGCCCTACAGCGCCAACCTGACCCTGCGCCAGATCGGGCTGGTGCTGTTCCTGGCCGGGGTAGGAACGCGCTCGGGATATGCCTTTTTCAACACGCTGGCCAGCGGAACGGGTCTGCCCATCTTCCTGGCCGGGGCAGGGATTACCTTTATCACTTCGCTGCTGGTGCTGTGGGTAGGTCACCGCGTGCTGCAGATCCCACTCGGGCTGCTGATGGGCATCACTGCCGGAATGCAAACCCAACCGGCGGTGCTGGGTTATGCGCTCGAGCAAACCGAGAACGATCTGCCTAACCTGGGTTACGCCAGCGTCTACCCGGTGGCGATGATCACCAAGATTATCCTGGCGCAACTGATCCTGGCGCTGTTCATGGGATAAGCAGTGTTGCATGGAAAACAGCCGAAGGGCTGCCGGACCCGCGTGTCTGGCAGCCCTTGTTAATCCATTCTCCCGGTTTTAACGGGAAGGTGCGGCTCTAATCTTGCGCGCCAGTAAAAGCCTCGACCGGGTGGTTTTCCAGGTTGACCAGGGCCGGGATGAACATGCCCCCGGCGCCAACGGCGATCATCGTCACTGCCGACGCCCAGAACCAGATCTGAATCCCCAGGCGGTCAGCCATTGGCGCGGCCAGCAGCATGGAAAGCGGCCCCATCGCCGTGCAAAAACTGTTGATCAGCGTGATCACCCGGCCCTGGATCTCATGCGCCACCTTGGATTGAACGATGGCAAAGAGCGGCCCGTTCGTCATCACATTCATGCCGCCAGCAACGCCCATGCCCAGCAGCGCCATTCCAAACATGTGGCCTGGCGCGGCTGCCACCAGCGCGAACCCCAGCCCAAAGCCAATTAATCCACTGAAGGCGGTGTAAATTCGATTCTTGAACCCGCCCCACACGCTCAGCAGCAGCCCTCCGGCGATGACGCCAATACCGAAGACGGATTGGATGGCTGAAAACTGCCACGCGCCGCCGTCAAAATGACGGGTGATCAGCAGCGGCATGAGCGTCGAGGTGGGGAAAGCCGCGAAGTTGACAATCCCGGCCATGCCGAGCAGCAGCATCATCCCCGGCCAGGAGCGCATATACTTCAGCGCGATGCCGATATCCTCAAAGATGGCTCGGGGCGTTACCGGGCCCTGGTTAGGGCTGACCTTGGGCTGCGGGATGGTGACAAAGAACAGGATCGAGACCGCAACTGCCGCGGTGATAATGTCAATCATCAACACGCTGGAGATCGGCAGCAGCGCGATCAACAACGCGCCCAACGGTGGGGTAGCGATGGAGAGAATCCCGCGCAGGGTCTGGTTCACCCCGGCGATGCGCGCCAGGTGCTCATCTGGCGCCAGCAGGGGAATAGACGCCTGCATCGCCGGCCAGTGGAATGCACTACCGATCGCTCGGCAGAACATCAGCGCGTAGATGTGCCAGGGCTGGATCACTCCGGCCCAGAAGATCAATGCCAGCACGGCGGTAGCCGCAGCCACGCTCAGATCAGCGATGATCATGATGCGCTTGCGGTTCCAGCGGTCGACCAGCGCGCCGGCAAAGGGGCTGATGAGCAAGTCCGGAATAATGGCCGCGGCGGTGGCCAGGGCCAGTACGCTGGCCGAGTCGGTTTCGCGCGCCAGCCACCACACCAGGGCAAACTGCACGAGCCCGCTTCCCAGCAGCGAAAATGCCTGCCCGGTCCAGATGGGGATGAAGCGTTTTAACCAGTCATTCGAAAGTTGAGATGCTTTCATTACCAGACTGCCTTACTCGATGTAGACTTCGACGTGCTCGCCATCTTCATCGTCAGTAACATCGACGATTTGACCCACGCTGCCGTCACTGATGAACTCATTGAGCACATTCATATCCAGCCCCTGCACTTCGGGAGCGAACTTGGCGCCCATGCGCAAACCCATCGAGACCACGGTGAGCGGGATGCGCACGTTGGTGCGTACTTTGCCGGTATCTAAATCGGTGACACGGACATGAAACCAGCGCCCGCCCCCCTGGCGAGGCGCGCTCCTTTCTGCCCGCGCGGGTTTTGCGCTTTCCGGGGTGGGGTTTTCATCCAGCGCTTCCAGGAGCTGCATGCCCTCTTCAGGAGTGATCTTGCCTTCCTGGATCATTTTTAAAACGCGCACTTTCTCTTCGCTGTTCATGGTTCACTCCTCGATTAAAGATTCTCTTCGGATGGGATAGCTTCTTCTTTGCGGCCGCGCAGCCGGCGCTGCGCATCGGTGGAAGTGATGCGGCCCTGTTCCAGGTCTTCCAGAATGCGGCGGCGTTCTTCCACGCTGGGCCGGGCGGGGGGGTCCTCGCGGCCGGGCTCAAAACCAAGCTGGCGCAGGATTTCGCCAAACCGGTTGCGCAGGGTCGGGTACGAGAGGCCGAGCTCTTCTTCCATGCGGTTGTAACGGCCCTCACAGCGCACAAAGGTGAGTAAAAATCGCATTTGTTCCGGGTTGAGCTGCTCAAACGGGTTGGCAGTTTCCAGGCCGGGGTGGAAGTGGCCGTCGATGGTGGTATGGCACTGATTGCAGTGCAGCCGGGTTACTTCCAGTTGAGCGTCACATACAGGGCAGGTGGTGAGCATTTGTTTCATCGTCATTCTCTTTCAGGTGCTCGCGAGCAGCCGAAGGCGGAAGTATAAGAAAACGTTGTCTTGATTAAAGTATCTGAATGTATTGTAGTGATTATTTAAATAATGTCAATATCCAATTTTAGATTATCAATAATTAGCACGATTTATTTAATTTCTTGTGGCGCGATTGGGAAAATTATTCTGGTCGGAATGGAAGTGGAAAACCCTATATTTCGCTGCGCTCGCCCATCAACATCCAACTGCCCTTGCGGTTGGCGGCATCTTTTGGGGCGCGATCGTAATAGATTTCAAAGATACGCCCATCCATCACCCGCACGCGAAAGTAGAAGCGGCCCACGCCCAGCGAACCACGGCTGGAGGCTACCGCGGCATGCTGCGGAGCCATGTTGCGCGCCATGCGTCCGCGCCGGCTGTAATCAAACCATTCTTCCAGCAGTTCGGTGATGCGGTAGATTTGCTCGCGCCAGGTAAAACCGTCCGGGCAGGGCGGACGTTTTTCCAGTAACGGCGGCTGGTCAAAAACCGCCTGGATGGGTTCGCCAATAAAGCGCAGAGGTTGGGTGCTCATAGCCCCATTTTACAACAGGGTAAGCTGCAGTGGGGGTCGCCGGCCGTCGATCAGAATAAACGGCGCGGCGCGGTTGGGGCGGATCCCCAGCGCTTTCAGATCTTCCAGGCTGTGCAGCCGCCCGCGCCGGCGTGCCTGGAGAATAGCCTGCGCTCCGCGCGGTCCGATCCCCGGCAGGCGCAGTAGTTCTTCGCGCCCCACGCGGTTGATTTCTAATGGGGTGTGAGCCAGGTGCTGCTGCGCCCAGGCCAGTTTTGGGTCGACCTCCAGCGGTAGGTCGCCGGACGGCGTAAAGGGCATATCCTCGTATTGGAAGCCGTAATCCCGCAGCAGAAATGACGCCTGGTACAGTCGGTAACGCCGCCACGGATCCACCGCTGGCTGACCCTCGAGGGGTGTGTTGCGCACCGGCGCGAATCCGGAGAAATACACCCGCGCCAGCCGCAGTTTTTGATGCAGAAAGCCGGTCGCGCGCAATAAGTCGAGGTCGCTCTCGCCAACCGCGCCAACCACGAACTGCGTGGTACTCGACGGCCAGCGGCCGTTCCATCCGCCGCGCGGGTCGACTGTGTTGCGGATTTCCTGCACCCAGCGCAGCGGTTGGAGCAGTTCAGCCATGAGCGATTTCTGCGGCGCAAGCCGCGCCAGGCACTGGTCGTTGGGGCCTTCGAGATTAACGGAAACCCGGTCGGCAAGCTGCATGGCGCGCAGTACCTGGTCTTTCTCAGCGCCAGGCATGATCTTCAGGTGCAGATACCCGCGGTAATGCAGCTTGTTACGCAAAATTTCGGCAGTATCCAGCAAGCGGTCTTGCGTGCGCACGCCACCGCCCGCCACGCCTGAAGAAAGGAACAATCCTTCCACCGCGCCTTTTTGCTGCATTTGCACAAAACCGCGGGCCAGTTCATCCGGTTTGAACGTTTCGCGGCGCATGTCGCGCCCGGAGCGAAAGGCGCAGTAATTGCAGTTGCGCTCGCAGGCTGAGGTGAGCAGCGTTTTGAGCAGGGCTATCTGGCGGCCGTTAGGAAGTTTGGCCTGGTACACGGGGATAACGTCTTCCACGCACGGCCCCGGCATGGATGGGCGCGCCCCGCTATCCTCTTCGGCAGGTTCGACGTCCATGAACTGGCGGAATAAGGCAAACTTCGCGCTGGCATCCATGAAGCTATTATAGAATATGTATTCTATAAATGTCAACTGGTAGTTCTAGCGTTAATGACAGGTGCTTTTCAGGCCTGGTGTTGAATAATATGTCCAGCTACCTGTAACGGTTATGCTTTCTTGCAGTACTACAAAGCCATCATGAATAATTTTTAACTCCCATATTCCAGACCGTAGCCCACCGCTTTCTCTAAGTTGGATGCTTTCAATACCTGATTCCCTCCCATCCCAGGCACAGTTGTATTGCACCCATACCTCGCCATTGCTGCTCCAAGTACGGGAATATTGACCGCCTGGTTTAAAATTCTCATAATCGAACACTACATGAACCATTTGAATTCCTGGTTCAAATACTTTGGAGCTATTCTGCCCGGTACAAACTGACGGGCAGGCTTGGAAGTTCTTTATTATTGGGGTTGATATTTGCGTGGGCATTGGCAGTGAGGTCGGCTGCAGTTCAGGCGTCGTCGTCTGTGATACGGTCGGCGTTTCGCCAGGGGTTTCAGATGGATATATGGCTGTCGGTGTGAAAGTAACCGTAGGCGCAGTATTGGTTGTGGTAAAAGTTGGCGTAGGGGTATATGTTATTTCTAAATCTGTTTCTGTTAGCTGAACATACGTTGTTGCGGGACTTACGGGAAGTACATTAATAACTGATAAAATTATAAACGTAATGCCGATGAGCAAAGCTAAGAAACCGAATAGGACAGTTTTGGCTCCACGAGCAACCGTTATTTTATCAATCCTGATAATCCCTGTCCCGCTAACGACTAAATAAGAACCGGCGAGAAAAAATGCTACACCGAGATACCCCATTGCATTCGTAATCGGAATATCCATATTTATCCCTCGCGTATCATAAACAAAATAATAATACCCACTGTACTAAGAAATATAGCATATCTATATTTTATCGACAATATTATTAGCGATTATTGACTTTTTTGGAAAGCGATCGGAATGAACTTGACTTCTCTATTATAGGGAAATAGATGTTGTAACTACTCAATGTTATGATAATCAGGTTTCTTTCATCAGTAAATTCATGATAAAAAAAAGGTTAAATTGAAACCTACAAAATCCATCTTCTTTGCGCTGGCCGCGATCCTGATCTGGAGCACGCTGGCGCTGGCGGGCAATGGGATGCAAAGCGTACCGCGCTTCTTGCTGCTGGGCGTCGCGCTGCTGACCAGTGGAATGACTTCCCTGGTGCGCCGGCGCGGCTGGCGGATTTCGCTAACGACTTTTGCGGTTGGGGTGAGCGGCATTTTTGGGTATCACTTTTTGTATTTCACCGCCTTCGCGCACGCGCCGGCCGTCGAAACCAACTTGATCAATTACCTGTGGCCGCTGCTGATCGTGGTATTATCGCCGCTGGTGCTTCCAGGCCAGCGGCTGAAGCCCAATCACATCGCCGGGGCAGTTTCTGGGCTGATTGGGGCAAGTCTGATTGCCTCTGGCGGAAAATTAGAGCTACAGCTCATGTATTTACCGGGGTATTGCGCTGCGCTTGGCGCGGCCCTGATCTGGGCGCTGTACTCGCTGCTTACCAAGCGGCTGCCAGCGTTCCCGACCGAATCAATTGGTGTTTTCTGCCTCATCTCGGGCGGGCTGTCGATGTTGATTTACTTCCTTACCGGCGGCAGTCTGGCAGAGGTGACGGCTTTCCCCCTGCGTCAATGGGTATTTTTGATTCTGATTGGCATTGGCCCAATGGGCGCGGCCTTTTTCTTCTGGGATGCGGCGCTCAAACGCGGCGACCCGCGCGTGATTGGCTCGCTGGCCTACCTGACGCCGCTGCTTTCGACCGTCAACCTGGTGCTGTTTGCCGGCCAGCGGTTGACGCTGGTCAGCTTTCTGGCGATGTGCTTCATCATTACCGGCGCGGTGCTCGGCTCACGCAGCGCCGGGCGGCCGCAGCCAGAAACCACGGCCGGATAGAGCTACGGGGCGATTGCCCCATAGACCACGCTGAACGGCACGGGCATGAACACCAGCAAGAATACCCCCAGCATAATCACCGCCAACAGCTTGTGCGGGCCGTCCAGTGGGGTGATCTGGTCCAGCGGCTCGGCGTAAGTGCGGCCAACCAGGAAGAAAATCAGGGCTGCCCACAGCCACCAGCCGTTCCAGAAGAAGCCCAACGCCACCAGCGCCACCAGAATGACCGGCAGCACGCGCCGCGCGCCTTTGCGGCCGAACAGAACGTACAGAATATGCCCGCCGTCCAACTGACCGGCAGGGATCAGGTTGAGCGCCGTTACCAGCAGGCCGCCCCAACCCGCCCAGGCCACCGGATCGAGGATCACATCCATGCCGCCCAGGGGCACGGGCTGCCCGGTGAAAAAGTAGCGCACCCAGTAGATCAGCGGTGAAACGCCGCCGTAGCTGGCCGGAGCTGGCAAAAGCTGCCCAAAGACCAGGAACTTGCTGAACAGGTACAGCAGCGAGTTTCCCTCAATGGTCAAGGCCATGCCCTGCGGGGTCACCGCGGGGATGGGTTCAATTGGAGAAAGCGCCAGCCCGATCAGCAGCACCGGTATAGCGACCACCAGCCCGGCGATGGGACCAGCCATGCCGATTTCCAACAGGGTATTACGGTTTTTGGGCGGGGCCTTCATGTTGATGAATGCGCCCATTGTGCCAAACGGCGGGACCGGGATGGGGATGAAATAGGGCAGCGAAACCGGCGTTCCGCGCCAGCGGCCCACCAGGTAATGCCCGAATTCATGCGCGCTGAGGATGGCCATCAGGCTGACGGCGAAGGGCAGCCCGCCCAGAAAATCTTGCAGGCTGCTGGGCAAGTTGCCGTTGGCGGCATAGGTCGCGCCCACGAACAGGACGCTCAGCACGGTGAGGATAAACATAATCACATTCAGGCGCGAGCGCGGCCGGTCCATTTCAACTACGCCGCGCACCAGCCGGATTTCTTGCTGCGCGCCGTCCCAGCGAAAGAGGGGGGTATAGCCCAGCGGCTTGAGGTCCGCGGCTAACTGATCGTACAACCGCGCGGAATCCGCGCTCAAGAGGCGGCCGTGATACCGCAGGCTGTACGGATCTTTTGGTCCACCCAGAGTAACATCATCAATAAGAAATACGCGCCGTATGACTGCGTCGACAACGGCGGTATCGGTTCCAATATCCATGCTCTGCTCCACAAACCGAAATCTGCCAACGCGGAAGGCGGGAATGGATGGGAGTCGAACCCACCGCGGCCCGCAACGCGACCCGCCACCGGTTTTGAAGACCGGGAAGCCCACCGGAGCCTAACCACTCCCACCGATAAGCATACACCGCCGGCCCAAATTTCGCAAGAAAATCCCTCAAAAACTTAATTGTTTGCACAAGCATTCGTCTTTTTACCGGGGATTTCCGGTAGGGAAATTCCAACAAATTCGTGGATTTTCACCTCTTGTTTTTTCAGGGGTTTGACGTATACTACCGTGCTTAGGAACTCGATTTTGAGTTCTATTTTGTCGCATAAGGCTGAAAAGGAACCAGAAATTCACATGGACGAACTTCTTTCTCTACAACCAGAGTCCGAAGAAGAAAGCGACAAGCCTCCCAGTATTACTCCGCGGCCGGCAAAACCGTGGCGGGTGGCAGTGATCGCTAATGTAAAAGGAGAAACACCGCTACCGCTCGATGCACCAGCCGACGCCGGCGCGGAATTTGACCGCAAAGAAACAATCGACGCCATGATGGCCGCGATTGCCTCCGATGGTCACGAAGTAATTTTTCTCTCAGCCGACCCCAGTTTACCTTTCCGATTACAGGATGTCCGTCCAGACATCTGTTTTAACATTGCGGAAGGGATCATCGGCGATGGGCGCGAGGCGCAGGTTCCGGCGCTGCTGGAAATGCTTCACATCCCGTATACGGCGTCGCGCGTGCTGGCCAATGCCATCGCGCTGGATAAGACGATGACTAAACGCGTATGGCAGAACATGGGTCTGCCGACCGCGGCTTTTCAGGAATTTATCACCGGCCACGAACCGGTTTCTCCCGAACTGACCTATCCGATGTTTGTCAAGCCGGCCCGCGAAGGCACGGGAATGGGTATGGACGACGGGGCTATCGTTTACAATGAAGACCAGCTTCGCGCGCGCGTGGAGTGGGTCATTCAGAGCTACAAGCAGCCCGCTCTGGTGGAAGAATATCTCACCGGGCGCGAGTTTACCATCGGCGTGCTGGGCCGGCCGGACGCGGGCATGTATAACCTGCGGCCTGACCTGTACGAGGATAACGGTTTCCACCGCTTCCCCGTGCTGGAAATTGACAATTCTCAATCGGTTACACCCGGTGTGTATGGTCATGTCGCAAAGACATTGCACACTGGTGAGTGCGGGGTTCCGGGTTTCCTGTGCCCCGCCGACGTGGACACGGAGCTGGCTAATACGCTGCATACCCTGGCAATCCAGGCGCATATGGCGATTGGTTCGCTGGACGTGTCGCGTGTGGATTTCCGCATGGATTCCAACGGCCATCCCAAGCTGTTGGAGATTAACACGCTGCCGGGCTTAACCCCTGGCTTCAGTGACCTGTGCGTGATCAGCAAGGCGGAAGGAATTTCCTACCGTGAGCTGGTCTTGGAAATCCTGTATTTGGGGGCTTCGCGCTGGGGATTGCTGCCGGTTACCGGGGCGCAAGAATTTGCGGCGCCGATTCCGGTCCCAGCCTATTCCGAACTGGCTCGCAAAGGAACCTATTTGGGTTACTAAGCCTGTCAGTGGATAGTTACGCCCCCTGCGTGAGCCGGGGGCGTTGATTTTTAAATCTTCACATTCCAAATACAACCGGGAACAGACTGAACAATACCGGGCGAGCAAGGAGCGTCAGCCAGCCGCCGAGGATGCCCAGCAGCATCCCGGCCACCACGTCCGAAAGATAATGCACCCCAGTGCCCACGCGGGCAATGCACACGAACGGCGCCCACACCAGCAGCAGCAGGCCAAACCATGGCGGGCCTATGCCCAGGGCCACCACGGCCAGCAAGAAGGCGCGCGCGGCATGGCCCGAAGGGAAGGAATGTGGATCGGTATTGCGGTAGATCGCGCCCCATTCTCCCGGCGGGCGCTGGCGGCGCACCAGGAACTTGATTGCCAGCACGCCAGCGGCCAGGGCCACCACCCCCGCGGCCATCAGCGCCGCGCGGGTCTGCCAGATGGTATTCCAACCCACCAGCCAGATGATGAACAATCCTGCCAGCCAGAACCACGAATCGCCCGAGTGCGCCAGAAAAACAATTCCGCGCCACAGGCGGTGCTGGCCCGGCGCAAGCCGCAGCCGCGCCGAAAGGTCGGCATCGATTTTCACCAATTCTCGCATCGTCATGCCGCCGCAGCCTTCAATCCGGATTGAGCCAGGTCGCTGGTGATCAGCGCCAACTGGTGGGGTTTATCGACGTCCATCCCCATTTCCGCATAGGGGCATAAAACGCCGCGAGCACGTAGCCCCAGGCGTTTGCCAATGGCCTCGCTGGCCTGTTCCAGGCTGTACTGGCGCAGCAAGATCATAAAGAGCGTGTCAAACCCGAGCAGCGCGGCCTGTTTGATGGGGTTCTTGCGCGAATCGATGATCTTCGACCAGAGATCGTTGGCCTCGGCAGCCACTTCACTGCGAATGCAGATTACATCCGCCCCACAGACTTCGATGTCTTTGAGGTGCAAATACGTGCGTCGCGAGCCCGGGTAGCGCGCCTCCATCACCTGGCGGGTGATTACCGGGTACAGAAAATCATGGTCCGTTTCCAGCATGGTGCCGATTGCCCACTGCAGCATCTGGGGCGTAAGCGCGGGAATATCGGAGGAGATGAGCAAAGCATGCGAAAGCGCCGGGTTGTGCTGGAGCAGTTCAAGTACTCCCGTGCGCGTGTTGATCAGCAGCCCGCCCTGGTCTTCGAGAATGGTCAGCGGGTGGTCGCAGAACAGGTTGGTGTACGGCGGCAAGCCCACCACGGTCACCCGTTCCACCTGCGGGCAGGCGCTCAACGCATCCAGCACCCATTGGATCATCGGTTTTCCGGCGATGTCGAGCAGCGCCTTATAACCACCGCGCGTGGCTTCGTACAGCGGATCATTTGGCAGCGGCCGGCTGCCGGCAGTCACAACAGCATCCATGCGCTAAAGCTCCTGAATCTGGGGTAGCAGGTGAATTTGATCGATCACGCGGTCCAGTTCTTGAAAATAACTACCTGGGTGGGCATAATCGACCGGGGCGGTGCGGCCGGTAACGGCGGCAATCGCGGCTTCCATCATATTCGTGCCAAAGGAGCGCCCTTCCAGCATCGGCGTGGTAGTGATCACCCGGCTGACGCCCGCCTGCCGGAACAGGGCAATATCATCCTGCGTGGTGGTATTGGTGACGATCACCTTGCCCACCAGGCGGTCAGGCATGTAGCGGCGGATGTAGTGGCAGTCGCCGGCGATGACCGACGCCCAGTCAAAGTACTGCTGCCAGCGCGGCGTGCGCTTCTCCTGGGCTTCGCCTACCGGGTAGACCCAATGAAAAGGCAGCCGGCTGACAACCGGAATGATCAGGCTGGCAATCAGCTTCAACGTGCGCTCGCTGCGGATGGGGAAGGGCAGGTTCAGGGCAAACAAAAAATCCCCAAATATGCATTCGTATCCCGATTGGAGGAACGCCTGGCTCAAACCCCAGCGGTCGACCCCGGCCACCACCAGCACGCGTTTTTGGGTCAAAATAGGGTTCAGGTGGCTGTGGATTAATCCGCTTACTCGCCGTTCCAGGGTGATTTTCAGGCCGGTACCGTCTACCATTGGTGTTTTGTGCACCAGGCGGGTCATTGGGCGCACGGAGTGCAGCGGGTACCATTTCTGATCCACCATTAAGCCCAGGTCAGTTCCACCGATGCCCAACGCATCAACCTTGCCGTCTAATTGGCCCAGGGTTTGGGCTGCCTTTTCCATATCACCGTCGGTGCCAATGCGTTCAATGCACACGCTTTGGCCCAGCAGGTCAATGATTACGGTTTTATTGCGGCGGGATGATCCAATGCTGACGCTTACTGCTCGTTTCATGAAATTTCTCCGTCAATCGCCAGGGTTTTGAGCGCTGCGCAGGGTCTTCGCGCTCGCGGCTGACCTTCTTCAGGTTATAACCCGCCCGCATTGGATTCGCATCACTCGCGCAGGATTCTTCTTCGCATACATGAATCACGCAGCCAGTATACTCCTTTCGCCGATTTTCTGTCAATTTGCTGTCGTTGAAACGCCGTCCAGTCATGCATCCCGGTGGTTGACCGGGATTGAATTGATGCCAAATCTACAGAGAAATTAATTGACAAACGATGAATAATTCTTATAATGATTTAGATAGCCGAATGTCACAAAGGAGGTGTTACAACCATCTGACATCTTGAGTGAGTCACTCAAACCATTTCCCTTTTTTGTTCGACAATGGAATACCAAGGAGGAGAAAGTGAAAAGGCGTTTGCTGTTTTCGGTTTTAACGATGGTCGTCGCAATGAGCATGATTTTGGCCGCCTGTACCACCCCCGCCCCCGCTGCGGAACCCACACAGCCCGCCGCTGTTGAGGTAAAGCCCGATTACCAGGAAGTGGCGTTTGCTCCTGCGAAGAAAGAAGCTCCCAACTGCGATTACGGTGGCAACATGAAGTCCATCGAAGCAGTGGATGCGAACACGGTTGTGTTCACCTTCTGCCAACCGGATCCCGCCTTCCTGGCGAAGATTTCGGTTCCCGCTTTCATCATTCTTGACACCGGTTATCTGCAGGCAATCGGCGGCGATGCCGCCAAACTGGCTGATAACCCGGTGGGCGCCGGCCCCTATATGGTCAAAGAATGGGTCCGCGGGGATCACATCACCTTTGTTCCCAACCCCAACTGGTGGGGTGATGCGCCGAAGAACAAAGAATTCATCCTGAAGTGGAACGCTGAAGCCGCAGCGCGCTTGCTTGACCTGCAATCTGGCAACATTGACGGTATCGATAACGTCGGCACTGACGACTACGAAACCGTTGCCAAAGATACGAACCTCAAGCTCTATCCGCGCACGTTCAACAACTTCCTCTACCTCGCCTTCAACAATGAAATTGCGCCGTACGACAATGAGCAGATCCGCCAGGGTCTGGCGATGGCCATTGACAAGCAGCGCATCGTTGATAACTTCTACCCCGATGGCGCGACCGCTGCCACGCAGTTTGCTCCTCCTGGCCTGAAACCCGGCTTTTCCGAGGGTTACTCTGCGCCGGCTTACGATCCGGAAAAAGCCAAGCAGATTTTGACCGATGCCGGTTTTGATTTCGACCAGGAACTGACCCTGTCGTACGCGGAACGCACCCGCCCGTACTTCCCGCAGCCGACCAAGATTGCGCAGGATGTGCAGGCGCAGTTGGCCGAGATCGGCATTAAGGTCAAGTTGGAACTGATGGAATGGTCCGCTTACCTGCCCGCGGTACGCGCCGGTGAAAAAGGCATGTACTTCCTGGGCTGGAGCGAAGACTTCCCCGATGCCACCAACTGGTACGATGTGTTCCTGATGGGCACTTCGGGCGGCACCGGTAAGCCCTTCCCGGATATCATGGAACCCATCTCCCAGGCTGCCCGCCTGAGCGACGTCGCCGCACGCCAGAAGCTGTACGATGAGGTCAACAAGCTGGTCGACGTTCACGTTCCGTACGTGGTCATCGCCAATGGCGCCACCTCGCTGGCCTTCAAGTCTACTGTCGGCGGTGTGGTGATCGGCCCGTATAACGAGTCGTTCACCGAAATGACCACCGAATCAGGTACGCTGGTCTTCTCGCAAGATGGCGAACCGGTTTCCCTGTACTGCGCCGATGAAACCGACGGCAGCTCCTTCCGCGCCTGCAACCAGATCTTTGGCCAGTTGTACGACTTCAAGTACGGCAGCAGCGAATACGAACCGGTGATGGCTGAATCTTGCACCGGTAACGACGATGCCACCGTCTGGACCTGCAAGCTGCGCCAGGGCATCAAGTTCAGCAACGGCGCTGCGTTCGATGCTGGCGATGTTCTCTCCAGCTTCGCCGTCATGTGGGATTACAGCGAGCCGCTGCGCAAGGGCAACACCGGCACCTTCCAATACTGGAAAGACTTCTTTGGCCCCAAGGCCCTCAACGAGCCCGCCAGCTAAGACTTTCAGTGACGCTTTTTTGGGGATGGGGCATTTTCGCCCCATCCCCCTTCCCACTTTTAGGTAGAACAGTGGTCAGGTAAGCCTACCGCTGCAAGGTGCGCGGTAGGGTTCCATATTCTTAAGAAAGATCACACCGGAATATCCTCATGGTTCAATACATCATCCGCCGTTTGCTCATGGTTTTGCCAGTCATGTTGGGGATCCTGCTGGTTACGTTTGTCATCGTTCGTGCTATTCCGGGTGACCCCTGCTTCGCTATGCTCGGCGAAAAGGCCACCGAGGCGCAATGCGCGCTGTTCAAGGCGCGCTATGGACTGGACAAGACCGTCCCGGAGCAGTTTCTTCGATATGTGCTGAATGTAGTTCGCGGCGACCTGGGGGATACCATCCGCGATCGCCGCGCGGTGCTGGATGTGATCTCCGAACGGCTGCCGCTCACCATGGAACTGACCTTCATGGCGATGATCTTTGCCTCGATCTTCGGCGTCCTTTTTGGGGTGATCGCGGCGCTCAACCGCAACAGCTTTTGGGATGTGACCACGATGGTTGGCGCGAATATCGGTGTGAGTATGCCGGTTTTCTGGTTAGGCCTGCTGCTGGCCTATGTTTTCGCGCTGCAATTGAAAGGCACGCCCTTCTATATACCCCCATCCGGACGGTTTACCCCAGGCGTGTCGCTCATTCCACTGGCTACCACCTGGGGATTGCAAGATTGGACCGGGCTGCCGCGCTTTTTGCTGAACCTGGTTTCCAATTCGGCCATTCTGAACGGTCTGCTCACCGGCAACTTCAAGCTGATCCGCGATGCCATCTGGCATTTGACGCTGCCGGCCGCGGCGGTGGGAACGATCTCCCTGGCGGTCATTGCTCGCATGACCCGCTCCAGCCTGCTGGATGTGCTCGGCCAGGATTATATTCGCACGGCGCATGCCAAGGGGTTGAAGGCCAACCTGGTCATCTCCAAGCATGCGCTGCGCAATGCGCTGATTCCTATTGTGACCATTATCGGCATCCAGACCGGCGGCCTGCTCTCCGGCGCGGTGCTGACAGAAACCATCTTCTCCCTGCCGGGTGTCGGTTCGCGCATGGTTGAGGCCATCCTCGCCCGCGATTACCCTGTGGTACAGGGCTTTGCGATTTTTATCGCGATCATTTTCGTATTCACAAACCTGTTTGTGGATATTTCTTACGCGTATCTCGATCCGCGTATCCGGCTGGAGTAACTATGGCAACCACCCAAGTTGTGAAACTATCCGCTGAAACCACCATCACCGCCAAACCGCGTACTCCGGCCCAGGAAGCCCTGCGCCGCCTCTTCCGCCACCGTTCGGCGCAGTTAGGCATGTTCTTGCTCGGCTCGTTGATCATCATCGCGATCTTTGCTCCGATCATTGCCCCATACGATCCGGTTGTGCCGTTGAAGGGTGTTGTTCGCCGTGATACTCCCTGCTTGCATATTCTTGGCTGCCCGGACGATAAGCCCACCCACATCATGGGCATTGATGGCAACAACCGCGACCTGTTTTCGCGCATTATTTTTGGCTCCCGCCTCTCGCTGCAGATCGGCGTTTCGACGATCACGTTCGCCATTATTGTGGGCGGCGTGCTGGGCGCAATTGCCGGGTTTTTAGGCGGCTGGGCAGATAACATTATCATGCGTACGATGGACGTATTGATGGCCTTTCCCAGTCTGCTGCTGGCAATCGCGATTGTGGCTGTATTGGGCCCGGGGCTGATCAATGCCTTGCTGGCGATCGCGATTATTGAAATTCCAATTTACGCGCGCGTGGTGCGCGCGGGGGTGCTGGCCGTCAAGGAACTGGATTTCGTGACCGCCTCTCGCGCGCTTGGCGCTTCGAATATCCGCATGCTGTTCACCCGCGTGCTGCCCAACGCGCTAACTCCCTTGATCGTGCAGGGTACGCTGGGGATTGCTACGGCCATTCTCAGCGCCGCGGCGCTGTCGTTCCTGGGACTGGGCGCCGAACATCCCACGCCGGAATGGGGTTTGATGATGGGTGAGGAGCGTAACAGCGTGTTCAACGCTCCGCACCTGGTATTCTTCCCTGGCCTGGCGATTATGATGACCGTGCTTTCCTTCAATTTGCTGGGTGATGGCCTGCGCGATGCACTCGACCCGCGCCTGCGTGGCAGTGGCAACTAGAACTGCACCGGGTTGGTTTTCCGAAAGGGGTCTGGATCAATGCCAGGCCCCTTTGTGCTTCACGGTATAATCAAAGAGGCATTCGCCATCTGCTGCACGGAGAGGAACTTCATATGCGACAGAAACGCGCTGTTTTTGGACTGCGAGCCACCCGGCTCTTTTTCATCATAACCATCCTGGCGTTGATCTCCTCGGCCTGCGCGCTGCCGGGTATCCGCCTGCCGTTTATGGCCGAAGAGACTGCCGCGCCGCCAGCGGAGGCAGCCCCCAAGAGCGCTGAACTGCCCACGGCCCCGCCCACTCT
>DATCUC010000241.1:0-1724 GCA_036567625.1 Anaerolineaceae bacterium
ACACGGCCAGATAGCCCCAACCCGCATTTTCATGAGCGACGACCGTCAACTGGCTGCCGCGCGGAACGCGCACCGCCATCCACGCCGGGTGGTCGACCTCCGCCACGCGCAGCGAAAAACCAACCCCGGCCAGTGCCACCAGCATTTCGTCCTCGGCTGTCAGCACCGGCCCGGCGTAGGCAAATTCCAATCCGGCCGCCGTGCCCGGGTTGCCAACCAGCCGGTTGGCGGCGGAAAACGCAAACCCGTCCATCGGCCCTGAGACCGGCACGCCAAAGCGCTCATAGCCAAACCGGCCCGCATCCTGGATGCTGCACAGAAATCCCGCGGATTGCACGGCAAGCGCCATCAGGGCACCTCAACGGGCACAAAGCGCACGCGGTCACCTGGGGCAAGCAGCGCCGGCGGCTCGCGCAGCGGGTCAAACAAAGCCAGCGGCGTGCGGCCGATCAACTGCCAGCCGCCCGGCGATTCCAGCGAATAGATGCCGGTCTGTTCACCGGCGATCCCCACAGACCCAGCCGGGACGCGCGTGCGCGGGCTCTCCCGGCGCGGCGCAGCAATGCGCGGATCCATCCCCCCCAGGTAGGGAAAACCAGGGAGAAAGCCGATCATATACACCGGGTATTCGCCCCCGCTGTGAATGGCGATGACTCTTTGCGGCGAAAGGCCATTTAGACTGGCTACCGCTTCCAGGTCCGGGCCGTCCTCGCCGCCATACCGCACCGGAATTTCCACCAACCGCCCGGTGGACACATCCTGCTGCTGTTCCAAACCGGGCAAAAGAGCGTGCAGCGCATCCAGCGCGCCGGCATAGGTGAGACGCAGCGGATCATAATGCACCAGCAGCGAAGTATACGCTGGTACCGCCTCGCCAAAGCCCGGCAGACGCGCCGCTCCGACTGCCGCGGCCAGGCTGTGCACCCGCGCGTTGATCCGCGGATCGATCGCCGCGCCAAAGGCTACCAGCACGGCAGCATCCCCGACCGGAGAAAACCGCGGCCATTTCTCACTCACCATCTCACGGCTCCAACAGATCGGTGTTGCGCCGGTCGGTGATAAACATGTGCCCCGGGGCGTGGGTGATCATCAACGGCACGCGCGCGGCCAGCGCCACTGCCTGGGGCGTGACCCCGCACGCCCAGAAAACCGGCGTTTCGCCTGGATAGATGGGAACCGGGTCGCCAAAATCCGGCGTATCCAGGCGCTGAATACCCAATGCAGCCGGGTCGCCGCTATGCACCGGCCCGCCGTGGACTGCCGGGTAGCGCCGCGTAACCTGCGCGGCCAGGTCCACCAGATGATTGGGTATGGGCCGCATCGAAACCACCAGCGGGCCGGCAAAGTCCCCTGCCGGGGTGCAGGCGGGATTGGTGCGGTACATGGGTACATTGCAGCCGCATTCAATATGCCGTACCGGGATACCCGCATCGATCATGGCCTGCTCAAAGGTAAAGCTGCAGCCAATGAGAAAGCTGACGAAATCATCACGCCAGATACTGAGCAGATCGGTGGGCTCTTCCGCCAGTTCTCCGTTCCGGTAGACGCGGTAGCCCGGCACATCCGTGCGCAAATCCGCGCCAACCGCCCACTCGCTCCGCGGAGCGGTGGCGCCGGGGGCCGTCACGTCCAGCACCGGGCAGGCTTTGGGGTTGTAGACGCAGAATCGCAGAAAATCGAATGCCTGCGCCGCGGGCAGGATTACCAGGTTGGCCTGCACGCAC
>DATCUC010000242.1:0-3097 GCA_036567625.1 Anaerolineaceae bacterium
GGCGGTGCGGCTGGTGGGCCTGGTGCCCGTTCCCGAGGATGCATCTCTCTCGACTGCGGCCGCGGAAACTCGCACTCTGCGCAACACGCTGCTCCACATGGCCGATGGGGAATTTCGCGCGGCATCTCGCGCGGTCGCGTCGTACCATCCCTGGCAGGATCTGTTGGATATTCTGCGCAGCAGCCCGCCCGACTTGCTGCTGTTGGAATATCCCGGCCATTTTGAACGCTTAGGCCCGCCGCCGCCGGGCATCCTCAACCAGCCGGTGTGCGACGTGGCGGTGGTGCGCGGCCCCTGGCCGCAGCAAATTGGCGAAATCCTGGTTCCCCTGCGCGGCGGCCCATATGCCGAGCTGTCGCTGCGGCTGAGCCTGGCACTGACGCACGAGCACGTCAGCGCGCTGCACATCACCGCGCCCAGCGCGCCGGACTTTATTGAAGAGCCGTTCCGTGGGTTGGCGGCGGTTCTGCCGCGCCTGCGCGGGGTCAGCCTGCGGCAAGAGCCCTCAGACCGCCCGGCGGAAACAATCTTGCAGATCGCGGCCGCCGCCGACCTGCTGCTGCTGGGCGGTTCGGCCAGCGCCAGCAGCCCGCTGCAAATGGGCGCAATGGCCGAGCGCATGTTTGCCGAGGCTGAATGCCCAACCGTGGTGGTCAAATCCAAAGACCCGCTGCCCAAAACCTGGACCGGCTTGGAAGGTGAACTGGCCGGCGCGCAGGCTATCTCGCTGTTGGTCGACCGCTGGTTCGCGGAGAATACCTACCACGCCGCCGAGTTTGACGACACCGAGCGCCTGGTGCGCATGAAAGCCGAGCAGGGCTTAACCATCAGCCTGGCCTTGCCCGCGCTCAATGAAGAGGAAACCGTGGGGCAGGTGATCCGTACCGTCAAAGGCCGGCTGATGGACGAGTTCCCGCTGCTGGACGAAATTGTGCTGATCGACTCAAACTCTACGGACTGCACCCGCCAGATCGCCGCCGACCTGGGCGTGCCGGTGTATATTCACCAGGAACTGCTGCCCGAACTGGGCAGCCGGCGCGGCAAGGGCGAAGCGCTGTGGAAGAGCCTGCTGGTCACCCGCGGCGATATTCTGGTATGGATCGACACCGATATCGTCAACATCCACCCGCGCTTTGTCAGCGGGGTGATCGGCCCGCTGCTGGCGAACCCGGCGCTGCAGTTCGTGAAGGGCTTTTACCGCCGCCCGCTGCGCGAGGGTGGTCAGACCCTGGCCGGGGGCGGCGGCCGGGTGACCGAGCTGACCGCGCGCCCGCTGCTCAACCTGTTTTACCCCGAGCTTTCGGGCGTGGTGCAGCCGCTTTCCGGCGAGTACGGTGGGCGGCGCAAGGCGCTGGAGCAGGTGCCGTTCTTCTCCGGTTACGGCGTGGAAATTGGCATGCTGATCGATATATTCGATAAGTTCGGCCTTTCGGCCATCGCCCAGGTCGACCTGCTGGAGCGCGTGCACCATAACCAGAGCCTGGAAGCGCTGAGCAAGATGTCGTTCACCATTCTCCAGGCGGTGCTGCGCAAGCTGGAGCGCCGCTACAACCGCTCTATTCTCGAAGAGGTGAATAAGTCGATGAAGCTGATCCGCTACGAAGAAGGCGGCTATTACCTCGATGTGGAAGAGGTGGCCGAGCGCGAGCGCCCGCCGATGATCACCCTGACGGAATACCTGGAAAAATCATAAAGGCGGCTATTCCAGGGCGAACTCTACCGCGGCCTCAGCGTGGATGCGCGTGGTATCAAACAGCGGCACCGGGCTGTCTTCCGCGCGCACCAGCAGCCCGATCTCGGTACAGCCCAGGATGATGCCCTGCGCGCCGCGCTGCACCAGCCCGGCGATGACCGCCGCATACTGCGCGCGCGACTCGGCGCGGATATTGCCCAGCACCAGCTCATCATAGATCACGCGGTGGACGGTCTCGCGTTCTTCCGCGCCGGGGATGATCACGTTCAGCCCGAATTTCTGCTCTAACCGGCCCCGGTAAAAATCTTCTTCCATGGTGAAGCGCGTGCCCAACAGCCCGATGGTGCGCATCCCGGCCGCCGTCACCCGCTGGCCGGTGGCATCGGCAATATGCAGGAAGGGGATGCGCAGCGCCGCTTCAATCTCCGGGGTCGATTTGTGCATGGTGTTGGTGCACAGCACCACAAAATTCGCGCCGCCGCGCTCCAGGCTTTGCGCCGCGCGCACCATCATCTGCGCTGCCGCGTCCCAGCGTCCCTCGCGCTGCAGTACTTCCACCTCGGCGAAATCTACCGAAACCATCAGGCTCTTGCCCGAGTGCAGCCCGCCCAACCGGGATTTGGTCACTTCGTTGACGATGCGATAATACTCGATGGATGATTCCCAGCTCATCCCGCCGATCAGGCCAATCGTTTTCACGCCGCGCTCCTTGTATGGGTATGGGTTAATAATAGACCCGATTCGACAAATCCTTTATCCTTCTGTACAATAACCCCGACAACGAGCAAGGAAAGGAACTACCGTTGATGTTGAAGCTATGGCTCGTCCGGCATGGACAGACGGATTGGAATATTCAAGGACGGATTCAGGGACAGGTTGATATACCGTTAAATGCTACCGGCCGGGCGCAGGCTGAAGCCCTGGCATGCAAACTGGCCGATAAACCCTTTGTGGCGGTGTATTCGAGCGACCTGGAACGCGCGCGCGAAACCGCCGAAATCCTGGCCGCCCCGCACGGACTTCCCGTGCAGATTGATCCCCGGCTGCGCGAGATCAACCAGGGGGAATGGGAAGGATTGACGTTGAACGCGGTCCGCGAGCAGCATGAGGCTCAGTTCAACCCCAACGCTCCGATTTCACCCGATTTTCGGCCCCCGTTGGGAGAATCGGTGACCGAGGTAGCTGAACGCATGCAAGCCGTCTTCAATGACATTCGGGAAAAACACTCCACCGGCGCGGTGCTGATCGTGACGCATGGATTGTCGGCCGCGACGGTGGCCTGTTGGGCCAGTAGCGTCAGTCTCGATTTGGCGCGCAAGATGATCCCTCAAAATGCTGAACCGTTATGCGTAGCCTGGCCATTGACGGAATCCTAGTGGAACTCTACGGCCAGCAGGCCGCCCC
>DATCUC010000243.1:0-1596 GCA_036567625.1 Anaerolineaceae bacterium
CCCACCTGCGCGCGCACGCGCTCGGTCGCTTCCGCGATGATCGACTCGGGCGTCCAATCCGGGCGCGCGCCGCACACATCAATCACGAAGCGCCGCAGAATCTGGCTGCCGCCAGGTGTATGGTGGACCTCGGGGTGAAACTGCAGGCCGTACCAGCCGCGTTCCACGCAGCCCATCGCCGCGGCGGGGCTGTTGGGGCTGGCGGCTAGCGCGGTAAACCCCGCCGGGATTCGCTCGATGCGGTCGCCGTGCGACATCCACACTGGCTGCGCGCCGGGGGGCAGCAGCGGGTTCTCGCAGATAGTTTCCACCAGCGCCGGGCCGTACTCGCGTCCCGCGGCCGGCGCCACCTTGCCGCCCAGGGCGTGGGTGAGCGCCTGCATCCCGTAGCAAATGCCCAGCACCGGCAGCCTCGAATCAAGCACATAGGCCGGAATTTGCGGAGCGCCAGGCGCATAGACCGAAGCCGGCCCGCCGGAGAGGATAAAACCTTTGGGGCGCAGCGCCAGCACCTGCGCGGCGGGCGCATTCCACGGGAACAACTCGCAATAGACCTGCGCCTCGCGCACGCGGCGGGCGATCAGTTGGCTGTACTGCGAGCCAAAATCGAGCACGGCAATGGCATCGGGCATGATCAGCTTGCCACCTGGATTAATCCGTTATCCATCGAGGTGATGCGCACCAGCGATTCGACCGGCACGCGCAGGTGTTCCAGCGCCTGCCGCCCGCCTTCAAAAGTCTTTTCGATCAGCGTGCCGATGCCCACGATCTCTGCTCCGGCGGCCTGCGCCAGCCGTACCAGCCCCAGGATCGTCGCGCCGGTTGCCAGAAAATCGTCGATGATCAGCACCCGCTCGCCGCGCGCCAGGTATTCGGGCGAAACGATCAATTCCACTATGCGACCTTTGGTATGCGATGGGGCGATCGTCAGGTACACCTGGTCGGGCATGGTGATGGGCTTGCTTTTGCGCGCATACACCACCGGCAGGTTCAGAAAGCGCCCGGTCATCAGCGCCGGGGCAATGCCCGAGATTTCCGCGGTGAGGATGCGCGTCGCGCCCACATCCGCGAAGCAGCGCGCAAACTCGCGCCCGCATTCTTCCATTAATAGCGGATCAACCTGGTGATTGATGAAGTTGTCCACCTTGAGGATGCCGCCGCCAAGGTTTCTGCCATCCCGTAACACCCGTTCTGCTAAGGCCTGCATGAAAGCTATCCTTTCCGTTCGGAGGTTGTTTGGACAATTGTACACCCAAGAACCGCCAGCGCTCGCCCTTCTTTTTGTCCTGTTTGTCAAAAAAGAAGGGCGAGTCTAAGCGCGGCGCGCTTATGTTACAATCTATCCATCTATGCAAGACCCCGCCCTGCTGCTGGCTTCCAATTCACCGCGCCGCCGCCAACTCCTTGCCCTGGCGGGGTACAGCTTTATCCCTGCTTCGGCTGATATTGACGAGACCCCGCTGCCCGGTGAGCCGCCGGATGCCTACGTGCTGCGCCTGGCGCGCGAAAAGGCCGGATACATCTACCGCACAACCGCGCACGAGCTGCCGGTATTCGCCGCGGATACCACCGTGGCTGACGGGGCGCAGATCTTGG
>DATCUC010000244.1:0-18214 GCA_036567625.1 Anaerolineaceae bacterium
TGACCAGCCATTTCTCTCCGCCCAGGGCATCGGCCGGTGCCGGAGCGCGGGCGATAATCACCGCCTGTTCCAGCACGCTGCGCTCCACTTCTCCGCCCACCTGTGGGATAGTGGCAGCCTCGGCAAAGCCGCTGGCCTGCAGCAGTTCCGCCCAGCGCGGGCGCGAGAGCAGGGGGTAATCCGGCCGCAGGTCTTTATCCGCGAAGCGCCACCAGCCGTCGGTCAGCCCAAAGGTGATATCCACCCAGCGCTGCGGCGCGGTGACTTCGAGCATGATAAACAGGCCACCCGGCGCGAGGAGCTGGCGCACGTGGCGCAGCGTGACGCGCAGGTCTTGCGTTGCGTGGATCACATTGGCGGCGATGATCAGGTCAAACTGCTGCCCGCCAAGCCCCTGACCGGCCGGGTCTTTTTCAATATCCAGCGCCTGGTAGCGCAAGAAAGGATACTGGCTGAACTTCTGTTTGGCCCTGGCCGGGAACAGCGGCGAAATGTCGGTGAAGGTGTACTCTGTGGACGGGGCCGGGAACAGTGGCAGAACAAATGCCGTGGTTCCGCCCGTGCCCGCGCCGATTTCCAGCACGCGCAGCTTGTTTTGCGGCGTGGGGGCAGCCGCGGCGCTGAACTCCTGTATGGCGTTTACCACTTCTCGCACCAGCCCGTTATAGGTCAGCGCGGCGGGTGATTTTTGATAGATGCGCTCAGCCGTATCCAGGCTGCCGCCCGGGAACAGCGCTTGCAGCGGGTCAGCCGTTCCATTCAGGCATTCCGCCAGCGTCGAGCCGCAGCGCCCGGTGATCTCCAGTTCGCCGCCGTACTCAGGGAAGAGCTTGAGCAGCGTCTGGTGCAACGTCTGCGCGTTTTCGGCTTGCGGCACGCGCTGCACTTCCCACTCCTCGCCGTCAGCCCGCAGGTATCCGTCTTCCTGCAAGATGCGCAGCAGGTAACCGATCAGGCGGCGGTGCTGTGGGATGATGCGCAGTTGCTCAGCCAGGGCCGCGGGCGTAAAGCGCTGCCCCACCACCGGCCGCCAGCCCAGTTTGAGCAGCGCATTGGTGATATAGATGCGCGACAGGCGGTCAAACTCCGGCAGCAGGTCGGTTACGTACTCGTTCAGATTGTTTTCCTGATACAGGCGCAGCAAATTCGGGTCGAGCCGGGCGGCAAGCTGCAGCGGAGAAACCACCTGCTTCTGCGCGGGCGTTTCCAACGGCGCCGCTTGCCAGTCCACTGCGTACAGCCAGTCGCGGTAGGGGTCAGCGCCTGGCTGGCGCAGCGCGGCGCGCTCAGCCCGCTTGAGGGTGATCCCGCTCAGCCGCAGCACGGGCTGCCCGTTTTCATCCAGCGCTTCCAACTCAGCGTGGATCGTTTCGCGGCTGGCGCTTTCCCCGGTCTGCACATGGCTCCACACCGGCGCAGCCGTTGATAGGCGCTCGATTTTTTCAAAATTCAGCGGCAGATAAATCGCATCGCTGGCGGGCAGGGCCGCGGCCACAACCTGCAAATGCGCATCCAGCAGCGCAGGATGCAGCAGGTAGCCGCTCTCGCTCGCCGCCGCCGTCTGCCCGATCTTGCCCAGTGCTTCGCCGTCGCGCCGCCAGATCTGTTCCACGCCGTGCAGCCCCGCGCCAAATGCCAGGCCGGTTTGCATCAACTGCTGGTAATGGGCTTCGGCTGTGCGCGTTTCGCTGCAGCGTGCCTGGATTTCGTCCAGGTCAATGCCGGGCTGCTCCGCGGCAGTCTCAGCTTTGCGCAGCAGCGCGGAGGCGTGCCGCAGCCAGGGATCATCTTCTCCGGCCTGGGTGTACACATCCAGGGCCAGAGAGCCGTCGTCTTGCGGGGCAGCGGTGATCTGCATCAGCCGCTCTTCGCCGTCGGGAACTGCCAGTGCGGTGTGGATGGTTAAATCTTCCACCTGGCAGCCCGCGCCGCCAAACAGGATCTGCCCGGCGGCCAGCGCGCATTCAATATACGCCGTGCCCGGCAGGATGGCCGTGCCGTCAATGCGGTGGTCGTTCAGGAAGCTGAACGCCGCGGTGGTCAGCCAGTTCTCGAAGGTGACCGTGCTGGAAGGCGAGCGCAGCCGTTCGCCTAACAGCGGGTGAATATTCTGGCCGGTGTGGCGCGCCGGGGCAGCCGTGGCAGGGCGCTCGAACTGAACCCAATAGCGCGAGCGCTGGAAGGGATAGGTCGGCAGCGCCAGCTTGCGGCGCGGATATGGCGCGTCGAAAGCCGCCCAATCCACGTTTCCCCCGGCGGTGAAGACCCGCCCCAATCCATTCAGCATCTGGCCCCAATCATCCTGGTTTTGCTTCAGCGAAGTCGCCCAGATGAGCGGGCGCTGTGGATCGTCCAGAATGCGCTGTCCCATGCCCGCCAGGGTGGGGTTCGGGCCAATTTCGACAAACACGCTGTAGCCTTCACGGTACAGGGTTTGGATCGCGGCCAGGAACTGCACCGGCTGGCGCACATGATCGCGCCAATAGCGCGCATTGGCCACCTGCGCTCCCCGCGCTACTTCGCCCGTCACGTCGGAAATCAGGCGCAGCCTGGGCTGCGAATAGCGCAGCGTGGCGGCAATGCGCTCAAACGCTTCAAGCATCGGCTCCATGCGGTGCGAGTGGAAAGCGTGGCTCACATTCAACTTGCGCGTCTTGATCCCCTGCGCAGTGAAAACTTCCGCCACTGCTTGAACCCCATCTTCGTCGCCGGAAATGACGGTGCTGTCCAATCCATTAACCGCGGCAATCGATACACCCACGCGGTCGCCAATGGCCGCTTGCACCGCCTCGGCCGGGGCGAAGATCGAAACCATCGCGCCGCCCTCGGGCAGCCCGCCCATCAGTCGCCCGCGCGCGGCGATCAGCTTGATGCCGTCTTCCAGGCTGAACACGCCGGCCAGCACGGCGGCCACGTATTCACCCAGGCTGTGGCCCATCACCGCTGAGGGGATCACGCCCCACGCCATCCACAATTGCGCCAGGGCGTATTCGATGGCAAACAGCGCCGGTTGAGTCACCGCGGTCTGGTCGATTTTACTGGACGCCGGGCTGCCTTCCGGTGGGTAGAGGATCGCCAGCAGCGATTCCCCCAGGTGCTCGCGCAGCAGCGCGTCGCAGCGGTCAAGCGCGGCGCGGAAAACCGGCTGGGTCTGGTATAGCTGGCGGCCCATGCCCACGTACTGCGCGCCCTGCCCGGTGAACAGGAAGGCTACCTTCGGCGGGTCACTACTTTCAACCATTCCTTCCACGATGCCGGGAGCATCCTCGCGCGCCAGGAAAGCTGCCAACCTTTCCCGCGCCTGGGTTGGATCCTGCGCTGTCACGGTCAGCCGCGCGCCTAGTTTCGCGCGGCCAGTGTTGGCGCTGTAGGCCGCATCCGCCAGGGAAATTTCCGGATGGGCGGCCAGGAACTGCTGGTAGCGCTGGGCCAGTTCGCGCAGCGCGGCCGTATTCCGCGCCGAAAGCGCCAGCAAGTGCAGCGGGCGTTCTACGGCGGCCGGGCTTTTGGCTTCCGGCGCCGGCGCGGCCTCCAACACAAGGTGCGCATTCGTTCCGCTAAAGCCAAAAGCGCTGACCCCGGCAATGCGCCGGCCATACTCCGCTGGCCAGGGGGTGAGCGCGGTGGGGATGAATACCGGTATCTCATCCCAGGCGATCAGCGGGTTGGGCGTGCTGAAATGCAGATGCGGTGGTATTTCGCCGTGCTGCAGCATCAACACGGTCTTCATCAGGCTGGCAATGCCTGCCCCGGCTTCTAGGTGACCGACATTGGTTTTCACCGAGCCCAGGTAGAACGGGCGCTCCGCCGGGCGGCCTTCCTTGAGCACATTGCCCAGCGCGCGCACTTCAATCGGGTCACCCAGCGAGGTGCCCGTGCCGTGCGCTTCCACATAGCCCACCTCAGCCGGGGCGATACCGGCATTCGCCAGCGCGGTGCGGATCACCACCTCTTGCGAGGGGCCGTTCGGCGCAGTCAGCCCGCTGGATGCGCCGTCCTGGTTGATGGCTGAGCCGCGGATCACCGCCAGGATGCGGTCGCCGTCGCGCAGCGCATCCGGCAGGCGCTTGAGCACCACCACGCCGCAGCCCTCGCCGTCGCCAAAGCCATCCGCTGCGGCGTCAAAGGTCTTGCAGCGCCCGTCAGACGAGAGCATGCGCAGCCGCGAGAAGGAAATCTGGTTATCCGGCAGCAAGATCAGGTTTACCCCACCCGCCAGCGCCAGGTCAGAATCGCCGGTTCGCAGGCTTTGCACTGCCAGGTGCGTCGCTACCAGTGACGAGGAACAGGCTGTATCAATCGAGATACTGGGCCCTTGCAGGCCGAGCACATACGAGAGCCGCCCCGAGGCGATGCTGTGCGAAATGCCCGAGCCGTAGTAGGTGTCCAGCGCGGTCGGGTCGTTGGTCTTGATAAACAGGTTGGCATAATCTGCGCTGGCAATGCCCAGGAACACGCCGGTTTTCGTGCCGTGCAGTGAAGTGGGCGCAATGGCAGCGTGTTCTAACGCTTCCCAGGCCACTTCCAGCACCAGGCGCTGCTGTGGGTCCATCGAATGAGCTTCGCGCGGGGCAATCCCAAAAAACTGCGGGTCAAACTGGTCAATCCCATCGATAAAGCCTGCCTGGCGCACATAGGTCTTCCCCGGCGCGTCCGGGTCCGGGTCGTAGACCGCGTCGATATCCCAGCGCTCCGCTGGAACGTCGCGAACGCCGTCTACGCCGTTCTTCAGGTTCTTCCAGAAGGTTTCCGGGTCGTTGGCGCCGCCTGGTAGGCGGCAGCCCATGCCAATCACCGCGATGGGCGTCGAATTGCCCTGCGCGGCTTCCAGCTTGGCCTGAAGCTCTTCGATTGCCAGAAAGGCTTGCTTGAGGGGGGAGAGGTTTTCGCTCATTTCATCTTCTTCAGTTTTGCCAGTAACATTGCTTCCACCTGCTCGTCGCTGAGGTCTTCGATGCTGGCTGGCTGGGTGGGTTGGGGGGTGGTGCTTTCGGCGGTCGCGGCGGTAAGTTGGTCAAAAATGAGTACGTCGCGCAGCAGAAAATCGGTGATGGCCTCAATGGTCGGGTAGTCAAAGATCAGCGTGGCGGGCAGCTTGCGTTCCAGCTTCAGCCCCAGGCTGAGCCGGCCGCGCAGTTCCACGGCCATCAGCGAATCGACGCCCAGGTCCATCAGCCGCGCTTTGCGGTCGGGGGCTTCATCCGCGTCCAGGCGCAGCACGCCCATTACATGCGCGCGCACCAGGTCGAGCAGCATTTCTTTGCGCTCATCGGGCAGCGCCTCGGCCAGCCGCTGGAGCAGGTCGTCCGCCGGGGCAGCTTCTTGCGTATGCGCCCTGGCATGCTCGTCTTCGCCGTCCAATACGGCGGCTTCCAGCGGTTCCACGGCGTGCTCTGGGCGGGCCAGAATCACCGATTCGCCCAGAATTTCAGCCGGTGAGCCGGGGGCCGGGAATACGGCCGTGTCTTCAAACCCGGCTTCCGCCAGCACCGGCAGCCACTGCGCCGCTGAAAGCAGCGGGCTGTCGGCGCGCAGAGTATCTTCAAAACTTTGCCAGCCTTCGATCAGCCCGGTGGTGATATCGTACCAGGGCTGGTGGGTGGTGGCTTCAAACAACACCAGCACGCCACCCGGAGCCAGCAGCTCGCGCACGTTTTGCAGCGTGTCGTGCAGGCTGCGCGTAGCGTGGATCACATTGGCCGCGATGACCACGTCGAACTGCCCGCGGCCGTAGCCTTGCTCCAGCCCGCTTTTTTCGACGTCCAGCAGACCGTAATGCACAAACGGGTAAGCAGAAAACTTCTCGCGGGCGCGGTCCAGAAACATTTCAGACACATCCGTAAAGTGGTAGCTGGCCCGGCCGGCGGACAGCCGCGGCAGCACCGAGGCCGCCGTCGAGCCAGTTCCCGCTCCCAGCTCCAGCACGCGCAGCGTTTTGCCTGGGGCGGCATGTGCCCCGGCTTCAGCCACTGCGCCAACGATCTGATTGAAATAACGCGCATGCGCCCAGTTTTGGTACAGATTCTCGGCGCGCTGCATCGAGCCGCCGGGGAACATCAATTCCAACGGGCTTTCCTTACCGGTGATTACACTTGCCAGCCGCTCACCGCACTCGTTGATGTATTCGCTGACATAGGGTGTGTCCGCCAGCGCCTCGTCTACCGCGGCGCGCAGTTCGCTCAGCGGCTGCGCCGAAAGCGGTTTCACGCTGGTGTACGCCCCACCATCCGTGGCCTGCAGCCAGCCAAAGCCTGCCAGGTGCTGCATCCAGCGCGCCATCAGCGCGTGATAGGTGGGTTGGATGTGGAATTGTTCCAGCAGCGACTGCGGCGTATGGCGCTCGCCGGGTGTCTGGAACGCGCCCAGGCTGTGCAGCGTATTGGTCATATAGGCCGCGGCCAGCCGGTTGAGCGCATCCCACTTCTCCCCGAAGCGGGTAACGTCCAGATCGAGCGGCGCCTGCTGTGACTGGCGTCTGGCGGCGGTTACCGCGCTGTCCCAGGTGGGGGCGGCGGGCAGTTCGGCGGCGGTTTCGCTCTTCCACCAATACGATTTGCGCTCCCAGGGGTAGGTGGGCAGCGGAATCTTTACCTGCGGCGGCGCGCCGTGGAAAGTCTCCCAATCCAGGCTGGCGCCGTTGACGTACAACCGCGCGGCGCTTTCCAGCATTTGCTCGCGGTCCGCCAGGTTTTCGCGCAGCGAGGGTAAGAAGAGCAGCGGCTCATTCTCTGGCAGGCTGCGCTGCGCCAGGTTGATTAACGTGGGGTGCGGGCCAATCTCCAGGAAAACCTGGTAACCGGCCCGGTGCATGCTCTGTACCGCGTCCGCAAAGCGCACTGTTTGGCGCAGGTGGCGCTGCCAGTATTCCGGTCTGGTCAGGTTGGTATCTATTACTTCACCCGTAACCGACGAAAAGAATTCCACCTCGGGCATCGCAAACTGCACCCCGGCAATCGCGCGCGCCATCTCCGGGACCATCGGTTCGACCATCGGCGAGTGCGCCGCGCGAGAAATATTCAACACCTTCGAGCGGATGCCTTGCGCGCTGATGTCTTCGACCGCGGCCAAAACCGCCTCGCGCTGGCCAGAAATGACCATCGCTTCCGGGCTGTTGATCGCCGCGATCGCCACTTTCTCCGCGTACGGCTGAATGAGTTCCAGCACGCGCGCTTCGGCGGCAAAAACGGTCACCATAAGGCCGTCTTCAGGCAGTAACTGCATCAACCGCCCGCGTTCTGCAATCAGCCCCAGTCCATCTTCCAGGGAAAGCACGCCGGCTACGGTAGCCGCGGCGTATTCGCCCAGGCTGTGCCCGGCCACTGCCGCGGGCTGCACGCCCCACGAACGCCACAATTGCGCCAGCGCGTATTCCAGGGCGAACATCGCCGGCTGGCCGTAGGTCATATCGTTCAGGCAGTCCACCGCCGAAAGAAACTCCGCGCTGCCTGGTTGAGCATCCGGGTACAGCACGGAAAGCAGCGGGCGTGGCAGCCGGCCGCGCAGCAGCGCGTCGCAGCGTTCCATCGTTTCACGGAAAACCGGCTCGCTTTCGTACAATGCCCGCCCCATGTTGACATAATGTGAGCCGTGACCGGTGAACAGGAAAGCCACCGGCGGCTGATCGCTGCCTTGCTGGCGGCCCTTCCACCAGCCGTTGACGTCCTTCCCGGCCAGAAATGCGCCAATTCGCTGGCGCAGTTGATCACCGTCCGCGGCGCTGAGCGCCAGCCGGTGAGCATAATGCGAACGTCCCGCGCCGGTGATGCGTGACAATGCTGCAAATTCAGACGCAGAGAGCGCGCGACCGGCCAGAAATGCTTCAAACCGCGCGGCCAGGTCGCGCAAGGAATTTTCACTCCGCGCCGAAAGCGTCACCAGCCGTAAGCGCGCCTCTACTGGCGCAGGCTCGGCTGGCGCCGGGGCTTCTTCGAGGATTACGTGCGCGTTGGTGCCGCTGAACCCAAACGAACTGACTCCGGCAATGCGCCGCCCGTCCACCGGCTCCCAGGCAGTCAACCGCGTGTTCACCTGGATGGGGAAATCCGCCCATGAAATATGCGGGCTGGGGGTTTCAAAGTGCAAATGCGGCGGGATCTCGCGGTGCTGTAAGGCCAGCGCGGTCTTGATCAACCCGGCGATACCCGCCGCGCCTTCCAGGTGACCGACATTGGTCTTGACCGAACCGATCCGCAGCGGCTGCGCGGCATCTCGCCCCTGGCTGTACACCGCGCCCAGTGCGTGCACCTCAATCGGATCGCCCAGTGAAGTGCCGGTGCCGTGCGCTTCTACATAGCTTACCTGGTGCGGCTCCACCTGCGCATCGCGCAGCGCAGCGCGGATTACCGCTTCCTGCGCCGGCCCACTGGGAGCCGTCAGGCCGCCGCTGCGCCCGTCCTGGTTGATGGCCGAACCGCGCACCACGGCGATGATGCGGTCACCGTCCGCCACTGCATCCGACAGGCGTTTTAGCAGGATCATGGCGCAGCCTTCACCACGCACATAGCCGTCAGCGCGAGCGTCAAAGGTCTTGCAGCGCCCATCCAGCGCCATCATGCCGTTTTTGGAAAAGTTGATATTGGCTTCCGGCGTCAGGATCAGGTTCACCCCCCCGGCCAGCGCCAGATTGCACTCCTTCTGGCGCAGGCTCTGCACGGCCAGGTGAACCGAAACCAGCGAGGCCGAGCAGGCGGTATCGATCGAGATGGCCGGGCCGCGCAGACCGAGCAGGTAAGCAATGCGCCCCGAGGCCACGCTGAGCGTGCCGCCCGTGCTGGTATAGGTATCGATCTTGTCGACATCGCGCACCACAATACGGAAGTAATCACTGTTCGTAATCCCCAGAAATACCCCGGTCTGGCTGCCGAGCAGTTTTTCCGGCGACTGACCGGCATCTTCAATGGCTTCCCAGGTGGTTTCCAGCACAATCCGCTGCTGCGGGTCCATGCTGGCCGCCTCACGCGGCGAAATGCCAAAAAACGCCGCGTCAAACCGGTCGACATCCTTCAAAAATGCGCCGTGCCGGGTGATCATCTTTCCCGGTTTCGATACGTCGGGATCGTAATAGGCGTCCAGGCTCCAGCGCTCGGGCGGGATCTCGGTAATCCCATCCACGCCGTTGCGTAGTAACTGCCAGAAGCTTTCCGTATCATTCGCGCCGCCAGGGATGCGCAACCCCACGCCAATGATCGCCACCGGCTCGGAACGCGCGTCTTCCAGCGCGGCGAGCTGCGCGCGTAAATCGCGAATTTCCAGCAGCGCGCGCTTGATGGGGGATAGTTCTTGAGCAGAAGGATCAGCAGTCATGGCAGCCACCTGGATTATTTTTTCTTCGTTTTTTCTAGTTCGGCCAGCAGCAGAGCCTCGGCCTCTTCATCCGTTAAGTTTTCCACAGCGGTAGTATCCGCCGGAGCGGGCTTTCCAGCCGGTTCGCCGGGTTCAGTTTTGGCCGCGGGCCACAGTTCCGCGCTAAGGAAGTCCGTCAGGGCTTCAATTGTCGGAAAGTCAAACAACAGGGTCGAGGGCAGCTTTTGCTGCAGGCTGGCGCTGATCGCGTTGCGCAGTTCTACCGCCATCAGCGAATCCATGCCCAGGTCGCGCAGCGGCTGGCGCGCATCCAGGTTGAAGCTGGCGCTCAGCCCCAGCACGCGCACGGCATGTTCGCGCAGGTGAGCCTGCAGCAGCGGGCGGCGCTTGCTGAGCGGCGCGGCGGTCAACTGCATGCGCACATCCACCGCCGGGGCGCTGGCCTTGGCTGCTTTCGCCTGCACCGCGCGGGTCACATTACTGTACAGCGGTGGGATTGCGCCGCCGGCATGCGAGCGCACAAAGGCTTCCCAATCAAACGGCAGCGCGATCACGTGCCCGCGCGTATTCAACAGGCTGGTAAGGATCGCCGTACCGCGTTCAGGCGTGAGCGGCACCAGCCCCTGGCGCGCAAAGCGCTGCTGGTCCTGGTCGGACAGGCGCGCGGCCATGCCTGCGCTCGTCCAGCCGCCCCAACTGATGCTGAGCAGTGGCGCGCTTGCCTGCCACCCGCGCAGGGCGAAGCTGTCGAGGAAGGCGTTGGCGGCGGCATAATTTCCCTGCCCGGCAGAGCCGATTACCCCGGCCGCGGAGGAGAAGAATACCACAAAATCCAACGCGCGCTCGCCCGCCTGTTCGAGCAGCACCTGCGCCCCGATCGCTTTAGGGGCAAGCACCGGCGCAAAACGCTCCCAGGTTTGCTGGATCAGCACGCCGTCGCGGAGAATACCCGCCGCGTGGATAATGCCCTTCAAGGCGGGCATCTCTTGCTCAATTTTTCGCAGAACTGAGGCCAGGCTGGCCGGGTCGGTGACGTCGCCGGTGAAGACGCGCACGTCTCCCGTGGCTGCCAGCCGGTCGAGAATGGCTTGCGTTTCTGGCGTAGGCGCCGCCAGGCCCAGCAGGGCGATGTGACGTGCTCCTGCGTGAAGCAGCGCTTCGGCCAGGAATGGGCCCAGGCCGCCCAGGCCGCCGGTGATCAGGTACGTGGCATCCGCGCGCAGTCCAACCGCGTCAGCCGGTTCCGCGGGCTGGGTCAGCACCAGCTTGCCCACGTGCCTGGCCTGGGCCATAAAACGAAATGCCTCTCCGGCCTGTTCCAGCGGGTAAATGCGCACCGGTTCGAGGTGCAGCGCGCCCGATCCAAATGCAGCAGTGATTTCTTGCAGCGCAGCCTGGATAAATTCGGGCTCGTGTTGGATTACCTGCGCCAGGTCATACACGGAATAGCGCGCTTCCGGCCGGACTGCGGCCATTTGTTCGCTGCTCCAGATATCCCGCTTTCCGATCTCGAGGAAATATCCGCGCGGGCCAAGGCAAGCCACACTCCTGGGAATAAACTCGCCGGCCAGCGAATTGAGCACAATATCCACCCCGCTGCCGCCGGTCAATTCCAGCACCTTGTCTGAGAAATGCAGCGTGCGCGAATCCAGCGCGTAATCCACGCCCTGGGTCAGAATCCAGGCGCGTTTCTCCGGGCTTCCCGCCGTTCCAAAGACGATCGCCCCGGCCTGTTTTGCGATCTGCACCGCGGCCAAACCCACTCCGCCGGCCGCCGCGTGCACCAGCACGCGCTGACCGGCCTGCACGTTCGCTAAGCGCCGCAAACCGTAGTAGGCGGTAAGAAATACGCTGGGGATGGAAGCAGCTTCGGCAAAGGTAATCGCCGCGGGTTTGCGCACGACCAGCCGCGCATCAGTAACGGCATACGTGCTGAAGCTGTCCCAGGCGATCCCAAACACGGCATCGCCCACTCGAACGCCGGTGACGCCTTCGCCCACCGCGCTGACCAACCCGGCGCACTCGCCGCCCAGCGGCCCTGGATCGCCAGGGTACATCCCCAGCGCGTTCAGCACATCGCGGAAATTCACCCCGGTTGCCTGGACGCGGATTTCCACTTCACCGGCCGCCGGAGCGCGGCGCGGCTTGGGCAGCAGCCGCAGGTTGTCGAGCACGCCTCGCGCAGCGATATCCAGGTGGACCGGCTGCGTGGGGCTGGACGCGGGCTGGTAGACTGCCAGCCGGGCGACAAAGCGCGCCTCATTTCGCAGCACAATCTGGTCTTCGACTGAATTTTCCGCCAGTTCGGCGGCCAGCCCACGCGCGTTGGCCGCGGGAAGCGCTGCCGGGTCGAGATCGATGCAGGTACAGCGCAGTTCCGGGTGTTCCAATTGGATGCTGCGCGCCAGCCCCCACAGGGAGTGCTGCGCGGCCACCGGCCCGGCGGTAAGCCAGTCCTGCGCGCCGCGCGTGACGATATACAAGCGCGGCGGGTTTTCCAACGCCGCCAGCGCCTGCACGAGGTGCAGTAAACCCTGCAGGCTGGTTTGCCAGCCGTCTGGGTCTTTTGTGTCTACGCCCCACAGATAGACTGCATTTTGCAGCGGTTGAGCGCTGTGCGCCGCCTGCAGGATGGATTGGAAATCCGCCGCGGCGTTCGGGTCAAGATATTGGCGCTGTTCTGGTTTATCCTGCCTGGTTTTGCCGGGCAAGATGAACAGCGGGTGCTGCGCGCAGCGCGATAAAAGGGCGTCAGCAATGCCCTGAGAATCGGCAAAGACCGCGCAGGCTGCAGATACAGCCGCATCGGGGGCGGCCAGCACATCCGTCTGCCAGGTGATCGCGTACAGCGCTCCCTGGCGGGCATCCTTATTCAGCAGGCGTTCCAGGGCCCCGCGCGAGGCACGCTGCAAGTTCAACCCATTGACCACGGCAAACAGGCGCTCCTCTTCGTCGTACAGGTACAGGTCGCCTTTCGCCAGTCCGTGCGCCGGGCTGCCGGGCTGCAGTACGGCGTGGCACCACCAGTCACCGTGCGGTTCTGCCAGCCAGGTAAAGCGGTTGACTCCCACCGGCAGCCAGGCTTCGCCCTCATCACTTTCCGTCAAGAAGGTAGCGCCCAGCGCCTGGAAGCAGGCATCCAGCAGGGCCGGGTGCAGTCGGTAATCCGCGCTTTCCGCCGCGGCATCCTCTGGCGCCTGGATCCGCGCCAGCGATTGGCGGCAGTCGGCGCTGCGCCACAACTCGGCCAGCCCGTTGAAACGCGCGCCAAAGCGAATCCCCAGGCTGGCGATACGCTGCGCATAGCTTTCAACCGGAAATACTGCCGCGCACAACCGGCGCGCCTCGTCCAGCGCGGCGGCCGGCAGTTCAGCTGCCGGCGCCTGCGTGTACTGACCGGCAGCATGCTGCTTCCAGGTTTCAGTATCCAGGTCGCGGCTGAAAATTTCGAATTTGCCGTCTTCCGCGCGAATAAACTGCACCACGCGCGTTTCATGCGCGGGAAGGATGAGCGCTTCCTGGATGGTGAAATCTTCCAGCGCGCACAGCGTCCCATCACTGCCCGCCGGGCAGGCCGCCAGGGCCATTTCCAGATAAGCCGTTCCGGGAACGACGACATTGTCGTAAATAATATGATCCGCCAGCAGGGCAGGGTATTCAGCCGTAAAGAATGCCTGGTGCAAACTGCCCTTCAACGCCGGTGAGATCACCTGCTGCCCTAACAATGGATGACCGCCACCGGGGAAGGCAGATGCGGCCGGCGCGACCGCGCTGGGCTTCGGCTCAAACCAGTAGCGCTGGCGCTGCCAGGGATACGCCGGCAGCGATACTGCCTGCCCCTCAGGATACAACTCTTCCCAGCGAATCGCAGCGCCCAGGGCATATAGCTCCGCCAGCGTGTTGAACAGGGTCTGGTGTTCGGGTTGGCCGCGCCGCTGGGATGCCAGAACCACGCCGGGCTGCCCGGCATAATCCAGGCCCTGGGTTAAAGCGGCAGCCAGCACCGGGTGCGGGCTGACTTCCAGGAAACAGGTGATTCCCTGCCCGATTAAATATTGGACTGCTCCGGCAAACTGCACCGGCCGGCGGATATTCTCGCCCCAGTAGGCCGCATCGTAATCGCCCGCTTGAGCCGGCTGCGCGGTGAGCGTGGAAATCACCGGCACTTTGGCCGGGTGCGTGGCAATCGTCCCCAGCACCTCTGCAAGCTCGAGCCGGTAGGGTTCCATTTGCGGGCTGTGGAAGGCATAGTTCACGCGCAGCATGCGGTAGCCTGCGCCGCGTTCTTCCAGCGCTTTGAGGGTTTTCTCCAACGCCGCGCTTTCACCGGAGATGGTTACCGAGGTGGGTGAGTTAATCGCCGCTACGGAAACGGCCTGCTCTAACCCAAGGCTGGAGATCACCTGTGCGGTTTCATCCCCCGGAAGTTCCACCGCGGCCATTTTTCCCAACCCGGTTGCGCGCTGCATCAGCCGCGCGCGGTGATAAACCACGCGCACCGCGTCTTCCAGGGTGAGCACCCCGACAATATGCGCGGCTGCGATTTCGCCAATGCTGTGCCCCACCACCGCCGATGGGGTGACGCCCCAGCTTTCCCACAGCGCAGCCAGGGCTACCTGCATCGCAAAGATCGCGGGTTGGGCAATTTCGGTCTGATCGAGGCGCGTATCTTGCTCGCCGCGGCTCAGTTCTTCGATCAATGACCAGCCGGTGTACGGGCGCAGCATCGCGTCAATCCGTTCAATCGCCTGCCGGTAAACGGGTTCGCGCTCAAACAGCCCGCGCCCCATTGCCCACCACTGCGGCCCCTGGCCGGAGAAGATGAAAGCCGGTTTTGCATCCCCTGTCACTGGGCCGTTTGCCGCAGCGCCGGGGCGCGGCGCGCCATCTGCCAGCCAGCCCAGGCGTTCAACCAGTTCGGGTACGCTTTCACCGGTCACGGCTGCGCGGTAATCAAAATGGCTGCGTAACTGGCTGGCAGTAAAGCCAATATCCGCCAGGGAGGCTGCTCGGTCGGGATCGCTCAAAAATATCTGATAGGCTCGCGCCAGGTCGCGCACGCCTTCTGGCGACTGCGCCGAAAACGGCAGTAGCACCGGCCGGTCAGCCGCCGGTTCCGCCGCCGGTTCGGGGAGCACCGGGCTTTCTTCCAGGATCAAGTGCGCGTTGGTTCCGCCAAAACCAAAACTGCTCACGCCCGCCAGCCGCGCGCGCTGGCCGGCCGGCCAGGGATACTCCTCAACCGGGATGACGAAGGGCGTGCCCTCCAGGCTGATATGCGGGTTCAACTGACGGAAATGCAAATGGCGCGGGATCAGGCCGTGGCGCATCGACAGCACCACTTTGATCAGACCGGCCACACCCGCCGCTGCTTCCAGGTGGCCAATGTTGGTTTTGACCGAGGTTAGCACGCAGTCGTTTCCAGCAGCGCGCGGCTGCCCGTACACCGCGGTCAATGCATCCACTTCGATCGGATCGCCCAGCGAGGTTCCGGTTCCGTGCGCCTCAATATAACCCACGTCCGCCGGGTGGACGTGCGCGTTCTCAATTGCTTTGCGGATGACGGCTTGCTGCGCCAGCCCATTTGGGGCCGTCAGCACCGTGGAGCGTCCATCCTGATTGACCGCCGTGCCGCGGATCAGGGCGTAAATGCGGTCGCCGTCGGCCAGCGCATCCGAAAGGCGCTTCAGCACGATCATGCCGCAGCCTTCACCGCGCACAAACCCGTCCGCGCGCGAGTCAAAGGCTTTGCAGCGGCCGTCCGCGGCCATGAAACCCCATTTCGAAAGAGAAATGGTTACTTCCGGGGTGAACATCAGGCTGACGCCGCCGGCCACGGCCAGGTCGCTTTCGCCGCTGCGCAGGCTCTGGCAGGCCAGGTGGGCCGCCACCAGCGAAGACGAGCAGGCCGTATCAACGGAAAGACTTGGCCCGTTGAGATTGAGCAGATACGAAAGCCGGTTGGCAACGATGCTGTGGGCCGTGCCGGTGCTGGAATATGCGTCAATTTGATCCCAGTTCTTATTCAGGATGCTGGCATAATCATTATGATAGCTGGCAATGAACACCCCGGTCGCCGTGCCGGAAAGCGTATCGCGGGTCTGACCAGCGTCTTCCAGCGCTTCATAGGCAACCTCGAGCACCAGCCGCTGCTGCGGGTCCATGCGCGTGGCTTCGCGCGGCGACAGGCCAAAGAAGGCGGCGTCAAACGTATCGGGCATGTAGTCGAGAAAACCGCCCCACCGGGTGGTCATCTTCCCCGGCGTTTCCGGCGCAGGATCATACAGGGCATTAATATCCCAACGGTCCGCCGGAATCTCACCAATAGCATCGGTTCCGGCGCGCAGCAGTTTCCAATACGCATCAACCGAGTTGGCTCCGCCAGGAAAACGACAGCTCATGCCCACAACTGCGATTGGCTCAGAGTTGAGATATTCTCCGCTTTCGGATTGGGCTCGAATTTGCTGCGCCAGTAAGGCTAGTTTGATCGCCGTGATTTCCATCCGGTCTCCTTGTGGTTATTTCCCTTTCCGGCGGTTCTTCAGTGCTTGCAAGGCATCTTCATCCGACATGGCCTTAACTTTTTGCACCACTTCTTCCTGGTCGAGGGCCGGCTGCGGAATGTTCTTCTGCGCTGCGGCAGATGTTTCTGCCGCGGACGTGATGCCCAGTTTTTCCATCAGGAAGTTCGTCAGATCATGCAGGGTGGGGTAGCTCCAAACCAGCGTAGCCGAGAGCTTGAGGTCCAGGCTGGCTTCCAGCCGGTTCCGAAACTCTACCGACATTAATGATTCGAGGCCCAGCAGGCCCAGCGGGGTTTTGGGTTCGATGCGTTCCGGCGCCATGCGCAGCACCTGGGCCAGTGTCTTTTGTATGTGCGTCTGCAAGACCGGGCGCTGCTGTTCCGCGGGCAGGGCCAGCAGGGTCTCGCGCAGCGTCTGCTGCTTTCCGGCAGCCGGCCGCTCCGCGGGCTTGTATTCTTGTAGCAACGTTTGCCACAGCCGCGCCCGCGCCAGTCCTGAGGACTGCAAACGCCCCCAGTGAACGGGCGTGACCAGGGCCTGCGTAACTGGCTGGTCCAGCAGCAGCCGCAGCGCGCTGAGCCCTTGCGCAGCCGAAAAGCCGGGCAGCCCTTGCAGGGCCAGCTTTTCCAGCACGCGCTTGCCGCCGGGCGTGGCCGCGAAACCCAAACCGCTCCACGCGCCCCAGTTGATCGACTGCGCCGGCAGACCCTGCGCTTTGCGCGCGTGCGCCAGTGCATCCAGGAAGGCATTGGCCGCGGCATAGTTGCCCTGCCCGGCCTGGCCCACCAGCGAGCCATACGACGAGAACATGACGAAGAAATCCAGCGGCTGATCCTGGAGGTACTGGTGCAGCAGCCAGCCGCCAATCACTTTGGGCCGCATTACTTTTTGGAACGCATCCGCATCCAGCTTGATCACCAGCCGGTCTTCAATTACCCCCGCGGCGTGGAACACACCCCGGATCGGGGGCCAGTGTTCGCTCTGATAGTCGCGCAAGAAGGCCGCAAGCTGCGTTTCATCGGCCACATCCACGCTGGCATAGCGGATATTCGCGCCCAGCGCTTCGAGATCGGTCACCGCGTCGATCATGTGCCGGATGCGCGGCGGTTGTTCGGCTGACCATTCGGTGCGCGGCGGCAGCGGCGTACGGCCCATCAACACCAGACGGCTGGCGCCGTTATGCACCATCCAGCGCGCCAGTTCCACGCCAATTCCACCCAACCCGCCGGTGACCAGGTAGGTCGCATTGGCGGCAAACGGCTTGTGAACAGCCGCGGCTGGGGCGGCAGGCAGCGGTTGTAGGCGCGGGGTGTACCATTGGCCCGCGCGCCAGGCAAGCTGATCTTCCTCACCCTGGCCGCTGACGGCGCTGGCCAGCGCGGAGATCGCCTCGGCGGAAAACTCCGCGGGCAGGTCTATCAGGCCGCCAAAGAATTCTTGTTGCTCTTCCGCCATTACCCGGCCCAAGCCCCACAGCGGCGCCTGCTCCGGCTGTAGCGCGTCCGTGGGCAGCACAGGCTGTGCCGCGCGCGTCACCAGCCACAGGCGTGGGGGCGTCCGCGGGCTGATATTTGCCAGCTCCTGGATCACCATCACGGCCGGGGCGCAGCCGAGCGCCAGCGAAGCTTCCAGGCCGGCGGCCGTTGTCTGCCCGGTGGGCAGGCTGTCCAGGCTCCACAGGTGCACAATCCCTTGCAGGCCGTTTTCGGCCGCGTGCTCGATCACCTGCTGCAGTTCTTCCGGGCGATCAGGGCGAACACTGATGCAGCGTTGGTCTGTTTCTTTTGCCGACCCCGCAAAGACCAGGGTGGGGCTCGCGCCGCGCTGCGCCAGTTGGGCGGCCAGCACTTCTCCCCAACCATTCTGGTCTGCGAGAACTAACCAGTTCCCCGTAAGGCTCTGCTGGCCGGGTTCGGCCGGAGCGGTTGGCTGCCAGCCCAGGGTAAACATCCAATCCGCCGGGTTCTCACTGGCGTACTCGCCGGCAGCCAGGGGCTTGAGGTGCAGCCCGTTGACCTGCAGCACCACCGCGCCGTCTGCGTCGATCCATTGTACGTCGGCCATCGGGGATTCTGCCTCCACCGGCTGGCGCAGCGCTGCATGTACCCAGGCGGGTTGTGCATTCCACCTACCCGGCAAGATCTGCTCGGCTATGGCGGGCATATAAATATCACTGCTGATACCGCTGGTAAGCGTACCCAGTAGTTGAAAACCCGCGTCGAGCAGCGCCGGGGACATGAGAAAGCGCGCTTCGGCGTCGGGAGACAGGCGAGCCAAAATTTCGCCATCCTGCTGCCAGATTTCGGCGATTGCCTGCAGGCGCTGCCCGATCTGCACGTTTTTCTCCCGCAGGGTACTGTAGAAATCCGCGCTCGGCGTGGATGCCT
>DATCUC010000245.1:0-2473 GCA_036567625.1 Anaerolineaceae bacterium
CTGGGGCTGGCCTGCGGGCTGGCGGTGACGCTGGCCGTGGGCGGTGCGGTGGGGCTTGCCGTCTGCAGCACGCTACACGCGGGCAGCAAAAGGGTCACGATAACTGCTGCCAGCAGTATCCTGGATCGGGCGGCAAAGCGAAGTTGTCTCATTTCCGTCAGGGTGTAGCTGAGCCTTCCGGGGCCGGCGGGCTAATTTCCACCGGCGGTTCGGGCTGCGGGGTTTCTTCCGTCGGCGCGGGGGCCACGGTTGGTGGTTCTACGGTAGGCGGTTCTTCGGTCGCCGGCGTTACCTTGGTGGGGATGGTAGTTTCTACCGGAACGGTCTCGGTGATTACTGGCTGCGTGGGTGGCGCGGGCTGCGTGGGCAGCGGCGCGGGAATGAACGGCACCCACAACAATTGACCGGCAATCAGGTAGCTGGAAGTCATGCAGTTGGCGCTGAGCAGCAGCGGTACGCTGACGTTCAGCCGCACGCTCAGCCCGTAGAGCGTATCTCCCGGCTGGATGGTATAGCGCACCCAGCCGAAAGGCGGCCCACAGGCAATCGCCGTGAGCGTGGGATAGAGCGTGGCCGTGGCGGTGGAAGGGATCGCCGGCAGATACAGGATCGTACCAGGCAGCAAGGTGGCGCTGATCAGGCAGTTGGCCTGCTTGATCGCCCCGGCGCTGGTGTGATACTGCTGCGCCAGCGCATAAATCGTATCGCCGGGCTGGACGATGTACGGGTTCCATCCCTGCGGGGCCGGGCAGGCGGTAGCCAGAACGGCGGTTGCCGTCACCATATTTGGCCGCGGAGTAACAGAAGGGCGCGCGGGCGTGGAACTCTGGCCGGTTGGACCGCCCATCACCGCCAGCGCGGTAGTTGGCGCAGCCGCCGTGGGTTGAGCCGTCGGCAGCGCGAAGGAATATCCCTCGGTCAGCGAAAGCGACAGGGCGCTGATGACCAGCACGCTGGATGCCAGCGCGGTGATCAACCCGGTGAACAGATGCCGCAGCGCGTTCATGCTTCGCTCGCCGTCCGCGCTGATGGTAGTTTGACCAGGTAGGTAGCCGCCTTGCCCGGCTCGCTTTCCACCCAGATCTTGCCGCCCAGGGCCTCTACCAGGGAGTGCGTCACGGCCAGCCCATAACCGCCGTCGGCCACGCCGCTGATGCCGGAGCCTGCGCCGGGTTGGAATACGTGCTCAATATCCGGCTGAGAAAGACCGCTGCCGTGATCTTCCACCTGGAGCAGTAAATGCGGGCCGGTGCCGTTCATTTCCACCTGCGCGCGCAAAAGAACGCTCCCGCTTTCAGGTGTAATGCTGACGGCATTGCGCAGCAAATCTACCAGAATCTGGCGCAGCGTGCTTTCATCGGCGCGGAAGGCCGGGAACTGCGGCGGAATATCCAGGCGCAGGCTGATGTTCTTTTCGCGCAGCAGGCTTTCGGTGGTGTTGGCGGCGCTGTCAATGATCGCGCCGACGTCCACCGGCTGAATGTTGAGCGTCATTTCCGGCGTGTGGGCGGCCCGCGCCAGGTCGTCCAGCAGGGTGCGCATACGGTAGACCGAGGTTTTCATCCGGTCCAGGTAGCCCAACTGCGTGGCGTCCAGGCTGCCGGCGGTTTCGGCCAGCGTCAGGTTCAGGTAGCTGAGCAGGTACTCCATCGGCTGGCGCAGTTGCTGGCAAATGCCAGTGATCAGCGCCGGATTCAGACCCGCGCTTTCTCCGCTGCCATTTTCGGGGCGGATCGCGTGCTTGAGTACTTCAATGCGCGCCTGGGCTTCGGCCAGGTCATTACGCAGGTAGGCGTTATCTTCCAGGGCCATGCGCAGTTCCATCTCAGCCTGTGATGAGGCGCTGGGCTGGGTGAGCGTGCTGCGCAATTGCTCCAATTCGGCTTGCAGACGCGTGTTCTCGGCCTGCATTTCGTTCTGCAGCGCCACCAGCGAGTCGACATCAAACGCGGGGGCCGGGCGGTTGGCTTCAGCGCGCAGGTTGGTGATTTCGCTCTGCAGCGCCGCGTTCTGGCGCTGGAGTTCCTCTGCTTCCGTCTGGCGCGCCGCCAGGGCTGACTGCTCGCTGGCGCGCTGGTAAACCGGTACTACCAGTTCGGCGATAGTCATAAGCTGCGACTGCTCTTCGGGTGTCCAGGCATGTGCCGAATAATGCAGGAACAAAACGATCCCGCCAATCACCTTGCCCGCGCTGATCAGCGGCGCGGCCATCAGGCTGTTGGCATCATTCAGCCCAAAGCTCTCGCCCAGCCAATCCAGGTCGATTGGTTCTGGTTGGCCGGGCTGTGGGAGCTGCGTGGAACGACCGCGCAGCAGCGCCGCCGACAGGTTGGGGATTTTTTCGGATTCCAGCGCAATCTGGGGCAAATCCTGCTCGGATACCAGGTCGCGCCCGCCCAGCAGCAGCCAGCGGTCGCGCGCATCCGGGGCAGCGATCAGGAAGCACAGATCAGCGCGCATGGCCTGGCCAATG
>DATCUC010000246.1:0-6533 GCA_036567625.1 Anaerolineaceae bacterium
CTCGCGCTGGCGGCGCAGGCGCTCCGCCAGGCGTGGAAATGCGGGGCGGATGCGCTGCAGCAGCCACCAGAACAGCGTGGCGGCGAGAAAACCAAGCCAGAAAGAAAGCGTGTCAAAACGAAAATTGGAAAATCCGGGCATTTGTGTTAACCAGCGTAGAGGATTCTTCCACAGGAGGAGCAGTATGTGACCTTATTAGGAGAGCGGCCGGCCTGCCAGTCCGCTGGGGGCAGTTCGGTGCCGCAGGCGGTGCAGCAGTATTCGTCGATGCCGGCGACCGCCACCCCGCGTTTTTTGGCGCGCAGCCGTTCGTATATGTCCAGGTATTCGCTGGATAGCTGACCGGCAGCCGGGACGCGTTCTGCCTGCAGCCGTTCGCGGTCTCTTTGCAGTTGGCTTTGCTCGCCAACCAGCGCGGCGGAGCGCGTAGCGAAGTTCGCCTGGGCGCGGGTCAACGCTGCGGCCGTGACTGCGGCGGATTGATCACATTCTTCCAGCGCTAACATGGTTTCAAGCTGCTTGTCTTCCAGCACTGCAAGGTGGCGAATCAGCGCAGCGGATTCATTCTGCAGATCTTGCAGTTCTTTGGGGTTGCGCACCCGCCCGCCGTACAGGGCGGCCTGATTGAGTTCAATCTTCATGCGCTGCGCCTGGACAGCCTCTTCTGCGGCTTTGAGGGCTTTGCGGGCCGCGGCTTGCTGATTTGCGGCGCTGTCCGCCGCTGCCTGCGCCGCGGTCACTTCCTGGTCATTAGCCAGGATGGTTTGGATCTCGACCAGCCGCGCGTTGATCTGGTCTACCTGCGTATCCATTTTTTGAAGCCGTGCCAGGTGGAATGCTTCATTCATATAAGCGATTATAGAGGCGCTGGTAGGGAAACGCAAGCGCTCACAGGTCATTTTCGCTCCTTATCAGAATTGATAAGGGTTCCAACGCTTCTATGGGCGGCCTGGGGCGGGGAAGTCAAGTATACTTTTTGCGGAGCCATCGCATGGAACGCAAACGAACGCTGCTGCTGGTTGGGTTGGTGCTGCTGCTGGTGACGCTGCCTTATCTTGTCGCGGCGATGCAGAGTGATTCCAGCGCCGTCTTCGGCGGTTTCCTGGTCAACCCGCTGGACGGGCATTCTTACCTGGCGAAAATGATGGAAGGCGCAGACGGCGCATGGCAGTTCACCCTGCCATATACCGCGCAGCCTGGCGGTGGGGTCTACCTGTTCACGTTTTACCTGTTCTTGGGCCATCTCGCCCGGTGGATTGGGCTGCCGCCGATCTGGGTCTTCCACCTGGCGCGCGTACTCTCAGCCGTGCTGCTGGTTGTGGTGGCGCGCCGCTTTTTTGCAGAGCTGATCTTTCCTGGTCGGCCGCGCCAGGCCTGGATCGCGGCGCTGCTGGCAACGATTGGCTCGGGCATGGGCTGGATCGCCGCGTTTGCGGGGGCATTCACCGCTGATTTCTGGGTAGCAGAAGCTTACCCGTTCCTTTCGGCCTACACCAACCCGCATTTTCCGCTGGGAATTGCCCTGCTGTTGGAGATATTTTTGGTGCTCAACCGGGCGTCGACTGAGCTACGCGCCGCGGCATTATTCACTCTCGGGCTGGCGCTGGCGGTGATCTTGCCTTTTGGGCTGGTGATTGCCGGGGTAGTGTGCCTGTTGATCTTCGCCTGGCACAGCCTGGAAACGCGCTCGTTTGCGCCCTGGAAGTATGCGCCCCTATTCGCGGGTGGGTTTCCCGTGGCGCTTTACCAGTTTTGGGTCACGCAAAATCAACCGGTTTTGGCGGCCTGGAATGCGCAAAACCTCACGCTCACGCCGCCCGCGTGGGATATCGGTCTGTCGTTTTCACCGGCACTGCTGCTGGCCATTGTGGGGTTACCGGCTGCCTGGCGTGATCGGCGCGCGCCGGGGATGCGCCTGATGCTCACCTGGTTCGTCGCCGGGCTGGTATTAGCATACCTGCCCATCAGTTTGCAGCGCCGGTTTTTGATGTCGTTTTATCTCCCCGTGGCGGGCATGGCGGTGATTGGCCTGTTTGAGCTGCTGCGCAAGCCGCGCCTGGGCTGGCTGCTGCCGCTGCTGTTCGTGATCTCCGTGCCGACTAATGCGATGGTGATTGGATCGGGCATATTCGGCTCGCTGGAGCGCCAGCCGGAACTCTTCCGCAGCGCAGATTCGATGGCGGCGATGGAATGGATCGAGGCAAACACGAATCCAGATGCGCTGGTACTGGGCGGCCCGGATACCGGGCTGTACATTCCCGCACTCACCGGGCGGCGCGTGCTGTACGGCCACCCGTACGAAACGGCCAATGCCGCCGCCGAAAAGGCGCTGGTCACCGGGTTCTTTTCCGGGGATGCGCATTCCGCGGCGGTGGTCGCTGAGCGCGGAGTTGACCTGATCTATGCTGGCTCGCAGGAGAACGCTCTGGGGGAGTGGCGCGTACCACACGGGTTCAAGGTAGTTTTCCAGCAGGGCCAGGTTACTTTATATGCGCGCGAGGCGCAGCCGTGAAACGCGTTTTCCCCTGGCGCTTGCTTCTCCCCTGCCTGCCCGCGCTGGCCTTACTGCCTTTTCTGGGGCGGTTCCCCTATGCGGCGTATTCCGCCTACAGTGACCTGGCAATCAGCCATTACCCCAACCTGTTGTACTTGCAGCACGCGTTGCGAGAATTTGGGCAGGTTCCGTTGTGGTCAAATACGATCCTGAGCGGCTATCCTTTTGCTGCCAATCCGTTGAGCGGATTGTGGTACCCGCCCGGCTGGCTGGCGCTCCTCTTTCCATTACCGTTTGGGCTAAATTTGGTAACCGCCCTACACGCGGCACTGGGCGGGGTGGGGATGTACTGTTTCTTGCGCGGCGAGAGTCTGCGCGCAGCTTCCGCGGCGTTTGGCGGGCTGGCATTTGCCGCCCTGCCGCGGCTGGCGGCGCACTTTGCCAGCGGTCACTGGACGCTGGTGATGGCCGCGTGCTGGACGCCCTGGCTGTTGTGGAGCGCGCGCAAAGGCTCCGTGCTGCAGGCGGTTTTCTTCGGCGCAATCTTGCTGGCCGACTTACGCTGGGCGGTATATGCCGGTTTATTGTGGAGTGGGTACGCGGCGTGGCACGCGCTGCGCGCCTGCCAACCCGGTCTGAAACAAATAGCCCGGGTCGTTTTGCGTATAGCCATTTATGCTATGGTTGGACTGCTGATGGCTGCGCCGCTGCTGCTGCCGCTGGCCGAATATTCCAGCCTGAGCACGCGCGCGCAGATGGGCGCAGAGGGCAGTCTGTACCTGTCATTGCCGCTGGCGCGGCTGGCGGGCTTTCTGGTTCCCAGCCTGGACGGAAATACGGAGTGGACGGTGTACCCCGGCGCGATGCTGACTCTGGCGCTCATCTGGTACGGTTTGCAGCCGCGCCGCTGGCGAGGCAAGGGTTTCTGGCTGATCAGCGTGGCATTGGCCATCTTGCTGGCTTTGGGCGCAAATATTCCGGGTGGTGCGCTGCTGGCGCGACTGCCGGGGTTCAGTATGCTGCGCGTTCCGGCGCGGTCGCTGCTGGTGGCGGGTTTTGCCCTGGCGGTGTTGGCAGCGCACCTTCTGGATGACCTGATTGGAAGTGACCAACTCAAGCAGCGCTCGGCGTATTTCTCGCGGCTGGCAAGCGCGGGTGCTGCCGGCTTGACGCTGCTGGCAGCGTCAGGCGTAACGCTGCTCAGTGGGGAAGCGCCGGTCAATTTCTGGTGGGGCGCGGCGTTTCTCGTCGCCGGGGTGGCCGTGATCCTACTGCGCGATGCAGGGCGGATCGGTCCGCGTACCTGGACAGCGGCGGCATTCTGCTTGCTGGCGCTGGATCTGTTTGGGGTCAGCGCGCAGAGCATGTATTTCCGTTCGGCTCCGGATGTACTTGCCGAAGGCGCTCAGGCAGCAGAATGGATCAGCCAGCAGCCAGGCGAGTTCCGCGTGTATTCACCGGATTACAGCCTGCCGCAGCAAACCGCTGCGGCTTACGGCCTGGAGCTGGTAAACGGGATCGACCCGCTGCAGTTGCGGCAGTACGCCGGCGAACTTTCTCAGGCAGCCGGGATTTCATTGGATGGCTATGATGTGGTTCTGCCGCCGCTGGCGGAAAACGGCGATGCCGGTCAGCCGGATGCCGCGCTATTGGGCCGGTACAATGTCTTTTATGTGGCCAGCCGGGCAAAACTCGACGTAGACGGGTTGGTTGAGGTTGAGAAATTTGACAATGTCCGCGTGTACCGCAACGTATTGGTGCAGCCCCGCGCCTGGGTAGAAGGCGGCGCGGTGAAAAACCGGATTATTCAGCCTAACCGTATTACGCTGCAGGCCAGCGGACCGGGGCGGCTGGTACTGGCCGAGATTGCTTATCCAGGTTGGCAGGCGACCGTCGACGGTCAGCGGGCGCGGATGGAAACCGCGGGGCTGCTGCGCGCGGTGACACTCGAGGCAGGTGATCATACAGTTGAGTTCCTTTTCCGTCCCTGGCGCGTATATGCCGGCCTGGGCCTGAGCCTTGCAGGGATCGTTTGCGTTATCCTGTTATCATGCTGGAGAAAGGTTCGCCGGTGACTCGCGAAGAGCGCCGTTGGGTTTTGTGGTTTTCCATCGGGCTGCTGTTGATTACCAGCCTGCCGTATTTGGTTGCCTACCAGCGCGCCGGGGTTGAATGGCGGTTCACCGGTTTTCTCATCGGCGTGGATGATGGCAATTCCTACATTGCCAAAATGCTGCGCGGGGCCGAAGGCGATTGGCTTTTCCGATCGCCGTACAGCGCGATGCCGCAGGCGGGTTTCCTGGCTTTCCTTCCCTATCTCCTGCTGGGCAAGCTGACGACTCCGCCCGCGCAGCATGAGCAGCTCGTGGCGCTGTTTCACCTGTACCGCTGGGCAGGTGGAATTCTGCTGGCTTTCGCCGTGTATCGGTTTTCGGCGCAGTTCTTCTCGCAGGTGAGCCAGCGCAGGCTGGCAACTGCTCTGGCCCTGGCCGGCGGTGGATTGGGGTGGCTGGCATTTGTCGGGCTGGGCGGGTTGTGGGGCAGCCGCGTTCCGCTGGAGTTCTATTCTCCCGAGAGCTTTGGTTTCCTATCGTTATTCAGCCTGCCGCACCTGGAGGTGAGCCGGGCGCTGCTGCTGTTTGGGTTGGCGGCTTATCTGCAGCCGCCCACCGGGCGGCGCGGCTGGCTGCTGCCCGGTCTGCTGTGGCTGCTGCTGGGTTTCTTCCAACCCCTGACCATCGTTTCGGGATGGGCGGTGATCGGGTTTACCTTCCTGGTACGGGCCGGGGCGGCGTGGCGCGCGGGCCAGGGATGGCCGGAGCTGAAGTCAGACTTGCTGCGCGCGATCATCACCGGGTTGATCTCGGCTCCCTGGGTGGTGTACACCTTCGTGGCGTTCCAGTCCGATCCATATTTGAGTGGTTGGGCAGCGCAAAACAAGATCTACTCTCCGCCGGCGACCGATTATCTCCTCGCTTACCTGCCCATGCTGTTGATTGGCGTCCGCGGCGCGCGCTACCTGTGGCGTGTGATGCCGTACAAGGCAGCGCTTCTGATCGGCTGGCTGATTGCGCTGCCGCTGCTGGCCTATTTCCCTTATCCACTGCAGCGCCGGCTGCCGGAAGGCATCTGGGTGGCGTTATGCATTGTGGGAGTGGCCGGGTTCGCGGAGCCTGGCGAGAAATGGAAAAAGCCGCTGCTGGTTCTGGGCGGGTTGGCGTTTCTTCCCGCGCTGTTCATTTCGCTGGGCGGCATGCTTTCGGCCTGGACGCCTTCTATGCCGGTTTTCGTGCCCGCCAGCCAGGTGCGCGCGTTTACGGCTTTGCGAAACGCAGCCAGTCAGGATGATGTGGTGCTGGCAAGCTTCGCCGTCTCAAACCGCATCCCGGCCTGGGCAGCGGTGCGCACCATCACCGGGCACGGGCCGGAAAGCGTTGGCGCATCAGAGATCGACCCGCTCGTTGAACGGTTCTTTGCGGCGGATACTGCCGACGCCGCACGCCAGACCCTATTGAAAGAACTTCACCCGCGCTTTCTGGTGGTTACCGCGGAAGATCTCAGCGCCGGGAGATGGAACCCGGTCACCGCGCCGTACCTGGAGCAGATTTACGCCGATCCGTCAGGCGCGTGCAGCGTCTACCGGGTGATCCTGGAAGGAATGCAATGAAAAAAATACTCGCGCCGTTGACCGCCGATAAATTCCTCCCGGCTCTCCCCCTGATTCTCTTTCCGATGGTTCTGCTTGGTCGGCTGCTGGTACAGGGGAAAGCCCTCTTTTGGGGCCTGCCGGTGCTGCAGTTCAATCCCTGGCGGTTGTACGCGTGGGAGATGCTGCGCAGCGGGGAAATGCCGCTGTGGAATGCGCTCAACGGCATGGGCGCGCCGCTGATGGCGAACTATCAATTAGCCCTCTGGTACCCGCCTTCCTGGCCGCTGTATCTGTTTGCTGCTCTGGGTGGTGGGCCGGCGCTGGCCTGGGGACACACCCTGGTGTTGATGCTGCACCTGATGTGGGCCGGTTTCGGCATGGCTCGGCTGG
>DATCUC010000247.1:0-3328 GCA_036567625.1 Anaerolineaceae bacterium
TCGGCGCGGGGGTAATCGTGGGCGGCAAGGCCTGCGTGGCAACGTTGGCCGGCAGGGGCAGGCTGTCGCTGCTGGCGCGGGTAAAGAAGCGCAAAAGTCCACTGGCTGCGGCCTGGCCCTGGGGGCTGCTCAGGAAGACAATGGTCACGGCCACCACCGCAATGGCGATAAAGCTGGCAGTGCGCGCGCGGGCTGACGGACGGTGTTGAGGCATGGTGGTTCCTTTCTGTGGGCTCAGGCGCTGGCGCAGCGTTTCCCAGGGGTCATGATCGGCGGGGACGCCTTGCTCCGCCAGGTGTTGTAACAGACGTCGTTTCTGGTCGTCAGTCTTCATGGGTTTCCTCCAGCGCTGGCAGTTCCGCCATCTGGTCCTGGCTGCGGCGCCCGGCGTGCGGGAGCAGCAGGGCGCGCAGTTTCTCGCGCGCGGCATACAGGCGCCATTTCACCGTCGATTTTGGCACGCGCTGCGCCTGGGTGATCTCCGTCTCGCTCATCTGAAGATAGTATTTCATCACCACCGCGGCGCGCTGCTCGGGGGTCAGCCGGCCCAGCGCGCGCCAGACCGTGCGTTGAAATTCCCTGGTTTCGAGCACGTCTTCCGGAGTTGGCCGGGGGTCAATCAGCCAGTTCTCCAGCGAGAAATCCGGATCGTCTGCTTCCAGCGCGACAAAACGGCGCTGCCGCCCGGCCACTTTGATCGAGTCGTTGATCACCATGCGGTAAAACCACGGCCCAAAACGATCTGACGCGAGCTGGTCGATCTTTTCGCCGGCGCGCAGAAACGCAGATTGCACGATGTCTTCGGCCTGATCGCGGTCTTGCAAGATCAGATAACAGGCGCGCACTGCGGGAAAGTAGTAAACCTGTACGAGCATTTCTAGTCCGCGCAGGTCACCCTTTTTCAGCAGCGCGATTGCCTGGCTTTCGTTCATAACATTTCCTTCTACAGCGAGAGGATCATTGGCGTCTATCTATATGATCCCTGGCGAGTAGAAAAAGTTAGTGCCAAACGGCGAAAACGCAAACCGAATCTTCTCCCGTTACACAGTCTCATATCCCGGGTCGACGGGCAGGTCGGGGCGCAGCGCGGCGGCGGTTGCCAGCGCATCGCAGCGCTCATTCTCCGGGTGACCGGTGTGCCCGCGGATCCATTCAAAGCGCAGGGCATGCTGCGCGGCGGCCGCCAGCAGCCGCGCCCACAGGTCAGCGTTGGGCACGGACCGGCCGTGGTTGATCCAGCCCTGATGCTGCCAGCGGCGCGCCGATCCGCTGCTCAGCCCATTGATCACGTAGCGCGAATCGGCGATCAGCGTCACGCGGCAGGGTTCTTTGAGCGCTTCCAGCCCGGCGATGCAGGCCATCAACTCCATGCGGTTGTTGGTAGTCAGCCGGAAACCGCCGGAAAGTTCTTTGCGCCCCGCCCCGCTGACCAGCACCGCGCCCCAGCCGCCCGGCCCGGGATTGGAAATGCAGCCGCCGTCGGTAAACAGGGTGGCGGTTTTCCAACCCGCGGTCTGCGGGTCATCCGCGTCGACTGGAAGCGGCGCGGAGAACAGGCCGGGCTGCTCCACCGGGGGCCGGCTGGAAGATACCGGCGTAGGGGTGGAAACGGGGGTCTTGCCCGCCAGAAAATCTTCGGCATCCTGGCGGGTGAAAAAGCCCTTATAGACCGCCCCGGGAAAACCGCTAACCTGGGCCAGCGTTTCTTCCCAGGTGGTATAGATTCCGGGCGCGCGCCCGCGCCGTACGGCGTAGTATTTGGGTTTCATCCGGATTCCTTTACTTGCGGTTAATCATCACCAGCCCGATGACGCACAGCACCAGCCCGGCGATTTGCACCGGCGACAGGCGCTCTTTGAAGGCCAGCACGCCCACCGGCAGCAGCACCACCGTCACGGCGGCGTTGGTGACCAGCGCGGCCACGCTGACGTTCCATCCGGCGCGGTAGGCCAGCAGGAAGGAAACTTCAATGCCCAGGATGGCCACGCCCATGCCCACGCTGGCCCAATTGAGCTGTCTTAGCGAATCAACCAGGCTGACTTTGAGTGGAAAGAACGGCAGCAGCGCCAGCGCCAGCAGCATGGCGGTGATGTACGTGATGGTGATGCTGACCAGCGGGTGCGCGTTGGGCGCTACCGAACGGGTGACAAGGTGATAGAACACCGAGGAGATGATCGCCAACCCCATGGATAAGGCATACAGCACGGAACTTCCTCGCTTTCCTGGCATTTATTCCACCGGTTTGGCCCAACCCAGGTTGGGGTATACGCGCCGCGGATCATGCGCGTCGATTTTGACGGACAGCGGGCTGCCCGGCTCCAGATACTGCTGCATGGCCGGCTCTACCAGCCAATCGACCGCCGTGGTGAACGGCTCAGCGCCGGGCGGCTCGACGCGCAGGGTGAGGTGGGCGCGTAAGGCTTCGCCGGCAGGTGTGGCCTGGGCCATGCGCGCGTCGATCACCGTGGCCGCCGCGGGCTGCGCGGCGCGGATGCGTTCTTCCATTTCCGCATGCTCGCGGACTGCCTTGAAATACGCGCGATTTTGCGAAATGCGAGCCAGCAGCGCCAGCCCAAAGGGGAGGATGATCAACAGCATGAAGACCAGAACGATTACCGAATATAGATCCATGCGTACCTCACCGGCGCGTCAATAGATACTTCGCGATCCACAAACCGATGCTATGCGTCACCGGCAGGCGAGCAAAAAAGGCAATCAGGCGGTTGACCGGGCCGGGCACGAAGATCACCTGGCCGCTACCCAGCGCGCGCAGCGACTGGTCGACTACTGCCTCAGCTTCCATCCACAGGAAGGGCGGTAGATCTACCGACTGCAAGTCGGGCATGTCCTTGTGGAACTCGGATATGGTAAACCCGGGGCACAACGACTGCACCGCCACGCCCGTGCCGTCCAGCTCCCAGGCGAGCGCCTCGGCAAAGTTGTTGAGGAAGGCTTTGGATGCCGAGTAGACCGCGTTGTTGAACATTGGCAAGAACGCGGTGGTCGATGAGGTGAAGATGATCCCGCCCCGGCCGCGGGCGATCATGCCCGGCAGCGCGGCGCGGGTAAGGCTTACGCTGACCTCATCGTGCAGGCGCACCATGGCGGCCTGGCGCGCGGGATCCATTTGCGCAAAGGGGCCGAGCAAACCAAAACCGGCGTTATTGACCAGCAGGTCGAATTGCCCGGCGCTCAGCGTGCGCTCGACCAGCCCGCGTTCGGCCTCGTCGGTCAGGTCGGCGGGCAGGGTATCGACCGCCACTTTGTAGCGCTCTCGCAGTTCAGCAGCCAGGGACTCCAGGCGGGCGGCGCGGCGCGCCACCAGGGT
>DATCUC010000248.1:0-22720 GCA_036567625.1 Anaerolineaceae bacterium
CCGTGCCGCCGCCGGCTTGCGCCCCCATCGCCAACCCGCCGACTGCCGCTGCCGGTGAGTTGGGTTCTCCTGAAAAGCCGATCGTGATCACCTTCGTTCCATCGGGCGACACCGGCAAGATCACCAAGGCTGGGACCGAAATTGCTGACTGCTTGAGCAAGATGACCGGTCTGTCCTTCCAGATTGAAGTCGGCACTACCTTCGCCGCTTCCATCGAAGCGATGGGCGCGGAAAAGGCGCACGTTGGATTCCTCAACACCTTCTCGGCGCTGCTTGGCATCGAAAAGTACGGCATCATCCCCGCTCTGGCAGTGATGCGCAAGTACAACACCAACGATGTCGACCCCGACAAGGACATGAAAGGCCAGCTTCAGGCCTTCTATAAGGGCCAGTTCATCGCCAACAAGGAATCGGGCATCCAGTCGTTCGCAGACCTGAAGGGCAAGACCTTCTGCTTCGTCGACCCCAACTCCACCTCGGGCTACATCATCCCGCGCATTATCCTGCTGGCCAATGGCATTGACCCCGATGTCGATTTCGCCGCCGTGCAGAACGCCGGTTCGCACAACAACGTTGGCATCGCCGTCTACAAGGGCGATTGCGACGCGGGCGTGTCCTACATCGACGTCCTGACTGACAGCGCTGCCAACCTGGCTGCGGACTATCCGGATATCACCGAGAAGGTATATGCCTTCGCCGTGACCGACCGCATCCCCAATGACGGCGTCCAGTACATCAAGACCCTGCCGGAAGACTTCCAGGCTGCCATTACCGAAGCCCTGCTCTCGATGGCCAAGGACCCGGGTGGCAACGCTGTGCTGCGCGGCCTGTATACCATCAATGACTTCCAGGCAATCGAGCCTACCTTCTACGATAGCTTCCGCGAAGTTCTGCAGAAGGCCGGCGTTGATCCCGCCTCTCTGGTGAAATAACCTTTGACCCCAATGCCTGGCGGGCCGCACTGGCCCGCCAGGCACTTTTTTGTCTGGCAAAACCACTGCTTTGGAGCACTTGATCGCCATGTTGAAAGTTGAAAACCTGACCAAAGTTTATCCAAACGGAACGCAAGCACTGCATAATGTCAGTTTTGAAGTGAAGGACGGCGAATTCCTGGCGGTAATCGGTTTAAGCGGCTCGGGCAAATCCACTCTGCTGCGCTGCATCAACCGCCTCATCGAACCGACTTCCGGAAAAATCTTTTGGAATGATATTGACATTACTTCTGCCAAAGGCGACGATATCCGCAAGATCCGCCGGCAGATCGGCATGATTTTCCAGCAGTTCAACCTGGTGAAACGCTCTTCTGTGATGACCAACGTCCTTTCCGGGCGTTTGGGCTATGCCAATACGCTCACCAGCCTGTTTCATCTCTTCTCAAAAGAAGATCGCGACCTTGCCATTGCCAGCCTGGAGCAGGTTGGCCTGGCGGATAAGGCTCACGTTCGCGCTGATTCTCTCTCGGGCGGACAGCAGCAGCGCGTCGGCATCGCGCGCGCGTTAATGCAGGAACCCAAGATCATCCTGGCCGACGAGCCGGTAGCTTCGCTGGACCCGGTGCTGGCGCATTCGATCCTCAAGTACCTGGAGCAGTTGAACAAAGAACGCGGTATGACGGTTCTGTGCAGTCTGCATTATCTCGACCTGGTGCACCGCTACGCCACCCGCGCAATCGCGCTAAAGGATGGCTACCTGGTCTTTGAAGGGCTGCCGCAGCAAATCGATGACGCGCAGTTCAAAGCGATCTACGGGCAGGAAGCTGAACGTGTTTCGCTGGTCTAATTCGGGCCATTTCTCGCCGCGCCGCCACGCCGCGGAAGATAAAGCTGCTGGCTGAACGTATCCATGGCATCACTCACTACCTCACCAACCCAAAAAACATCCTTTCTCCCCGCGGTATTATCGCTATTTATTCCTGGCGCAGGCCAGTTTTATCTATCGCATCGCTGGCGTGGGCTGATCATCCTACTGACCGCTGGCATCAGTGCCTTTCTGGTAAACTGGGCGCTGAATGGAATGAAAATCGGCCTGGTTCAATTGGGCGGCTTGACCACAAGCTGGCTATGGATCCCGTTCTTGCTTTTCTGGGCCTGGAATATCTACGACGCCTACAGCCTCTCGCGCGGTGAATCGCCGCTGGTACTGCCCGCGGTCATAATGACCGCCATCATTTTGTACGTCATCGCCTGGACGTTGACCGGTGTACGGCTGGAACGGCTGGTAACGCGCATTGACGATGCCCGCCTGATCGTCCGCGACCTGGTCAACCCCGATCTGGCCGTGGTGACGGTCAACGGCGTTGATCAGATTTGCTCATGGGACTGCCTGTTCGATTATGCTGGTGACCGGCTGGCCGGACGCGCGCCGGAAAACCCGGTACGCGTCAGCGAGAACCTGCAGGATATTTTCGGACAGGTCAAGCAGACCGCCGCTCCCCGCTGGCGGGTTGCACTGGGCCTGGCCGAACGGGGCGAACAGGTCAATACCTTTGTCGCCGGAAAGATGGTTGAAACCATTGCCATTGGCCTGATGGCGACCATTTTTTCCACCATCCTGGCGCTGCCGGTCAGTTTCCTGGCCGCGCATAATATCATGGCGCGCATCCCTGGCGGCCAGGTGGTTTACTACATCAGCCGCACGCTGCTCAACATCGTACGCTCGGTAGATACCGTGGTCTGGGGCTTGATTGTCATTGTGTGGGTCGGGTTGGGTACGTTTGCCGGGGTGATCGCGTTAACAATCCATTCCGTGGCTGCCCTGGGCAAACTGTATTCCGAGGAAATCGAGCACATCGATCCCGGGCCGGTGGAAGCCCTGACCGCGACTGGCGCGAACCTGCTGCAAACCATACGCTTTGGCGTCGTGCCGCAAATCATCCCCTCATTCCTGGCCTACACGCTGCTCCGCTGGGATATCAACATGCGCTCGGCAACGGTTGTCGGCTTTGTAGCTGGCGGTGGGATCGGCTTCTTCGTCGTCGAAACCATCCGCGCCGGCGGCTACCAGCAGTACGCCACTGCGCTGTGGGCTGTGGCCGTGGTCATTATCCTGGTAGACTCGATCAGCGCGCGAATGCGCGAGCGCATCCTGCGCGATGCGCCCCCACCGGAAAACCTGATCGGGCAGCGGCTGACCCTCAGCCGCGTGCGCAAGGGCCTGCTGTTTGCCCTGGCGCTCATCGCCTTCATCTACCTGTGGATGGTGTCCGAAATCAACCTGCGCGATCTGTTCCAGCCCGCGCCAACCTTCTTGCGGCTGATCGGTGATTTCCTGGAAATCGACGTCACTCAAAAAGTGGTTTCTTCCGTGCTGCACCAGATGCTGGTCACCATCTTCCAGGCCATGTTGGCAACCTCTTTTGGCGCGCTGCTGGCGCTGCCGTTCAGCTTCCTGGGCGCGCGCAACCTGACCGGCTCGAACAAGGCCACTGCCTGGATCTACCACCTGACTCGCTCGATCTTCAATGTGCTGCGCTCCATCGAAGCCCTGTTGTATGTGGCGATCTTTATCTACTGGGTAGGCATCGGCCCATTTGCTGGTATGCTGGCGCTGACCATCACTACCTTCGCCCTGCTCGGCAAGCTGTTCTCCGAGGCAATTGAAAATATCGAAACCGGGCCAATCGAAGCCATCACTGCCACCGGGGCGAATATGCTGCAGCGCATCAGCTTTGGCATTTTGCCGCAGATCTTCCCCCCATTTATCTCCTACCTGATCTATCAGTGGGACATCAATATCCGCATGGCCACGATCATTGGCTTCGCCGGCGGCGGTGGGATCGGTCTGATGCTGTCGACGTTCTTTGGCTCGCTGCAATACCACAAGGCCGGCACGGTGGTGGCCTTCATTGTCGTTGTCGTCGCGCTGATGGACTTCACCAGCGCCAAGCTGCGCGAGAAACTGGTTTAAACCGTGAGGTATCTCGCCTCCGGCAGGAAGATTGGCTATGCGCAAAACGGCGGGTTTTCCCGCCGTTTTCTCTATCCGCGTTCCAACATGCGCGTGCCGCCCCAGCGCTCGATAATCACATCGTCGTACTGGTCAGCGGTATACACCACTGCCAGCACCGAACTGCGCAACTCGCCAATATCCGCCGAGGCGCCGAGGATGGTATGTTCAAAGAAGATATCGCCGTCCTGGTCTACGCCAAACGCGCCAAAGCGCATGCGGTCATTTTGCTGAAGCAAGTACAGCAGCAGGTCGGCGCTTAATTCCACGTCGGTTACGAGATAAGCCCGCGTGGTGATCGTGGCGCCGTCATCACCCCAGGGCGAAACAGCCACCTGAGCCAGCGCCGAGCCGATTACAACCCCAAAGACCGGGGCATCCTCACGCGCCATGCTGAGCGAGCCGAACAGGTCTTTCATCCATACCGCTGCTTTTTCATAGCATTCTTGCTGGGGCTTCGATTGAAATTCCATTGCTTCCCTCCTTTGCGCGGCAGTCGCGGGCTACTTACAGTTGACCAATCACCAGACGGTTATCTTCCACTTTTACCAGCAAATCTTTTGCAGTCGAAAGCCGCAGCGCCGGCAGATGCGGGATGATCGTCGGTGCCAGGCTGCGATCGACCCAGGTTTCCCATTCTTGCTCGGTCAACTGGTTGGCCTGTTGGTGGCTCGCCATCCATTCGATCAATGTTTGATCCCACATCAGGCGCACGCCCTGCTTTAAGAAACGTGATGATAACCCGGCCAGGAAACTGTTTTTTAGCCAGTCGATCGAAACTCCCTGCTCGTTCGCCAAACCAAAAGCAAACAGGTCGACCCGCTCGGTCAGGTTGTCGCCAATCCGCGACGCCACCGCCTGAAAGACATCTTCCGACGTCAGCGGTTCATTCTCGGGCGTAAAACCAAACCCGCGGTGCGATTGCAGCGAGAAACCAGACGTAAGGATGACAATGGCATCGCTCAAATAGATCGTTTTCCCGCGCCCATCCATAATCCAACCGTCGAGCAGCGCCTGGGCCACCACCTCGCGGATGCGCGGGTGACACAGGTCGATCTGGTCAAAAAACAACACGCACCAGGGAATCTGGATCAGGCGGTGCAGCGGGATCGGATCGTTGTAGCCGACGTAACCCGGGGGCGAGCCCAGCAGCAGCGAGATATCTTCCGGCTGGCCAAACCGGCTGAAGTCGATCGAAATCACGCGCTCTTTCTCGCCGAATAGAACCTGGGCGATCAATTCCGCGATGGCCTCGCCATTTTCGCTAGCCTCGCCGGCCAGCAGGACAATCGCGTTCGGCCGCGAGGTGTGCATGTCCATGCCGCGCATGGTCACTTGCAGGCGGCTGATCAGTTCGTGAATCTCCACATCGGTAAATAGCCGCCGGCTGCGAAGGGCATTTTCCAGCTCGGTTAACCGCTCGGTTGAAGTCAGCGGCATACCAACCATGCGCTCGGCAACATTCTGAGCATCGGCCATATCCACGCAGTTCTTTTCCGCAGCCACGGCATGCGCATACACCTGTTCCAGCAGGTCGACCGCTTTATCCGGGAAATGGCGGTTGCGCATGTACTGCTGGGCAAATTCGATCAGCCAGCGCAAGATTTCATCGTCGACGCACACCGAGTTTTCGCTCATTAATTCCGTACGCAGCGCGCGCAGTACTTCCAGGGTCTGATCCGGGCTGAGCTCGTGGATGCGAATGGGCTGGAAGCGTCGTTCCAGCGCCGAGTCGCTTTCAATCCAGCGCCGGTATTCCTCGTCGGTCGTGGCGGCGATGCAGGCGATATCGCCGCGAGCCAGCGCCGGCTTGAGCATACTGCCGACATCGGTGGTGCCCATCACGCCGCCAGCACCCATAATAGTATGGATCTCGTCGATAAAAAGTAGGATGCCTTCCTGGCTGGCCTCTTGTAGAATGGCCTTCATGCGTTTTTCCAACTCACCCGCCATATTCGCGCCGGCCACCAGTGTAGACGGCTGCAGCGCAATCAAACGGTGGTTTGCCAGCACCGCGGGAACCTTGCCCGCTACGATACGCAGCGCCAATCCTTCGACGATGGCTGTTTTGCCCACCCCAGCAGGCCCGACCAGCACCGGGTTGCGCTTGGTGCGCCGGCACAGGGTTTCAATCACCAGGTCGGTTTCTGCTTCACGGCCAACCACGCAGCATAGCTTGCCTTCGCGCGCGGCGGCTGTCAGGTCTCGCCCAAATTGATCCAGGTAGGGCGTGTGCGCGGCCAGCGGTTCCCCACCCGTATGGTCACCATCCTCCGGCATGCTAAAGGCAATCGTGGTTATCCCTTCATTGGTCTTGTAACCGGCGGTTTTCAAGATCACCGCGGCCAGATCGCGTTCATTCGCCTGGCTGCGGCCACGCCCGCGCGCCCGCGCAAAGGCCGCATCAATCGTACTTTGCAGGTCCATTACTGCGCCAATGTCACCCCGCGCAAGTTGTTCCTGGACGCCCCGCTTCACTAGCCCCGGGTCAAGCTCGGGGACAATCGCGCGCGCCATCGTGGCATGGTACTCCAGCAGCGCCAGCAGCCAGTGACTGACGCCCAGCGACGCGTGGCCGAGATCGCGCTGCTTTTTGAGAGCCTGTTCAGCCAGGCGAACTCCTCCCTGCGTCAGAACCTGCCCGAAATCCGCTTCACTCATCCCACCTCCTGAAATTAACTGCTATTCTTGCAATCATGATAACCCCCACGCGCATGTTCATTTTTTCGTGTACAATCAGAACCATACTTTTTTCGAGGAAAATTCATGCCTGTCTACGAATATCTCTGTAAAGACTGCGGCCACCGTTTTGACCTGATGCGTTCGATGAAGGATTCGGATGCTGTTGCGGTTTGTAAACACTGCAACAGCGAAAACACCCGGCGGATGCTGTCCGTCTTTTTCGCATCCAGCGAAGGCCGTTCCGTCGCTCACAGTTCGTCTGGCGGGTGCAGCGGCTGCGGTGGTGGATCGTGCGGCTCCTGCGGCGGTTCGTGCGGCCACTAATGCATTCCCTGGTGGAGATTTCAATGGATCAGGTGGTGTTGTAAGGCAGTCGCCACGGCCTCAGTCCGGCTGGACACTCCCATTTTTGATAAGATGCTGCTAACGTGGAATTTTACCGTGGACCGGCTGACGATCAAGCGTTCTGCGATTTGATTATTGGTTAACCCCTCTACCATCAACTTCAGCACTTCGCGCTCGCGTTCTGTCAGATCAGACCCGATGCTGGACTGCTGCCGGGTGACGGTGGCGGAGATCAACACCCGCGCGGCTTCGGGGGCCAGTGTGGGCCGCCCCGCGTAGGCCGAACGGATGGCGCCTGCCAGTTCTTCGGCGGAAACGTTTTTGAGCAGGTAGCCAATCGCTCCTGCCTGCAGTACGCTGTGTACCAGCTCGTCCTCGCGGAAACTGGTCAGGGCGATTACCTGCACATTGGGGCAGGCTTCGCGGATGAGCTTTGTGGCAGTCGCGCCGTCCATCTCCGGCATCACCATGTCCATTAATACGACATCCGGTTTTAATGTGACGCATGACTGCACGGCCTGCTTGCCGCTTTCCGCCTGGCCAACCAGTTCCAGGTCGTCAAAGACCATCAGGAATGCAGCCAGGCCGCTGCGAACAACCGCGTGATCGTCAACAATCATTACCCGGATGGTAGGCGCAGGATCCATTCTTTTGATTCCTCCAGAGATGCAGGTCGCGTGTGCTGGTTGCTCCATTGTAACATAACGCACCGGTCGTTCAGGCGGGAATCGGGTGAGATTTTCAGCGTAACCAAATGCGCTGCTGCGGGGTTTTCAAGATAGATCGAATAGGGTATATAATACGTGCGCCGATTAAAGCCCCCATCTGGAGAATCGTAAATGGACAGCAAATACTACTATCGAAAGACCGCCTTAATTACCGGCGGTTCCAGCGGAATTGGACTTGCCATCGCGAAGAAACTTGCCGCCCAAGGTGCGTGCGTGTGGATTCTAGCCCGCCGCGAAGATGTTCTCCAGCAGGCGCTGGATGAGATCAAAGCCGCGCGAATCGACCCGGGGCAGGAAATGGGCATGATCCAGGCCGATATTGCCGACCGCGAGACTGTCACCCGCCTTCTCCAGCAGCATCTTGCGCAATACGGCGCGCCAGACATTTTGATCAATGGCGCGGGAATTACCCACCCTGCACTATTCACCGATACACCGTTTTCTGTTTTTGACGAGATCATGCAGATCAACTTTCAGGGCACGGTGAACGTGACCAAAACGGTGCTGCCAGCGATGATCGCGCGCGGCTCCGGCCACCTTGCCATCGTTGGCTCCGGCGGCGGCTTTATCGGGCTGATCGGCTACTCGGCGTACAGCGCGTCCAAGTTCGCGCTGCGCGGTTTTGCCGATGTGCTGCGCCAGGAATGCCGGCCTACAGGCGTCAAAGTGCACTATATCGCCCCATCCGATACGCAGACGCCCCAGTTAGAATACGAAAACACCTTCAAGCCGGCCATCACCCGCGAGCTGGTGGGAACAAATTCCAAAGTGCAGACCGCCGAACAGGTGGCGGATTGTGTCTTGCCGCAAATGGCCCGCGGCCGGTATATGATCATCCCCGGCGGGGATGTGCGCCTGTATTACTACCTGACGAACACCTTCGGGCTCGTTTATCCGATTATGGATTTACTCGTTGACCAGGCGTGGAAGAAGATCAACGCTGCCAAGGGTGACGGCCGCCAGTAAGATCAGGCCAATCCAGGCGAGCTGCGAAACGATAAGGTGCACAATCTGCATCCAGACCGGGGCAAGCAGGATGACGTTGGTCACGCCCAGCGCCAACTGCAGCAGGAAGATGCAAATCAGTCCCAGGCCCAGCCGCTGCAGGTGCGGGTGATCGTATTTACGTCGCAGAAACGCGGCTGTGCCCCCGGCAATCCCCGCGGTGATGACTGCGATCATCGGGTGGAAGATGCGCAGCCGCAGCAGCACGCTGGCCTCAGAAGAAAAATCCTGGCGCAGCCCTTCGGCCAGCGAACTGGCCGGGTAGAGCGTGTCACCCAGCGCGGTGATAGCCCCGCTGGCGCCCAGCACTAGCATAGCCAGCACACTGGCGGACAGCATGACCAGCGCCGGCTGGCGCGAAAAAAAACCGCCCGGCGCGCCAAAGGTTGCCCACCAGGCCGTCAGACTGATGGTAGCCAGCAGGACGAAGGTGTTGATCAGATGCAGCATCATCACATTGGCGCGCGCGATCGAATCATTATCCGCGGTGAGACCAAATAAAACCAGCCCGGCTCCCAGCAGCGCTTCCAGGATGATGAATACTGCCGAAATTACGGCGCTGGCACGCACTGCGTGACCGCGTGGAAAAGCCCGCAGCGCCCAGATTAGTAGCACAGCTATCAGAATGAGCGTCAAACCGCTGGTGACGCGGTGCGTGAACTCGATCACGGTTTCGATCCGTTCTGGCCGCGGGATCACCTCGCCGTTGCACGACGGCCAGTGCGACCCGCAGCCCGCGCCGGAGCCGGTAGCGCGCACAAATGCGCCCCACCCAATGACAAACAGGTTGTAGACCAGGACAATCCAGCTAAACCGGGCAAACCGCGTCGTTTTTCCAGCGGCGACTGGCAGTATATTTCCGTGAAGGGTATCCAAATCCTCGGCGCTCCTCAATGCTGATATTTTTCATTATAGCAATTTGCGAACAAAGAAACGACTCAACGTACTGGCCTGCGACACGAAAAAGTATGGTTGTCTGACATTTCCCGCTGCAGAATTATGTTATACTCCTGGCAGGGTTATACCAAAATTCTATACGACCGTTCGAGGAGCTTCCATGAAAAAGGATTTTCTTGCCATCACCGATTATTCGTCTCAAGAAATTCAGTACTTGCTCGATCTTGCGGTTCGCCTGAAGAAAGAGCATTTCGACGGGGGGAATGAGCCGAAGTTCAAGGGCAAGACCCTGGCAATGATCTTCCAGAAACCCAGCCTGCGCACGCGGGTGAGCTTTGATATGGCCATGCGCCAAATGGGCGGCGACGCGCTGTACCTCTCACCCCAGGAAATTGGCCTCGGCCAGCGCGAATCGATTGCCGACGTGGCCCGCGTCCTTGCTGGCTATGTCGATGCCCTCATGGCGCGTGTTTTTGACCACCAGCATGTGGTGGACCTGGCCAAATGGGCTGCCGTTCCGGTCATCAACGGCCTGAGCGATTATAACCACCCCTGCCAGGGCATGGCCGATGCGCTGACGATCATTGAGCGCTTTGGCAGCATGAAGGGCCTCAATGTCACCTACGTTGGCGACGGCAATAACGTATCGGTTTCGCTGATGCACGTGTGCGCGCTGCTGGGCGCGAATTTCACCATTGCCTCACCCGAAGGCTACGATATGACCCCCGAGCCAATCCAGTTGGCCGAAAAGATCGCCAAAGATACCGGCTCCAGGCTGGCCTTCCTGCGTGACCCGCACGAAGCTGTGCGCGGCGCGCACGTGATCTACACCGACACCTGGACCAGCATGGGCCAGGAAGCGGAAACCGAAAAGCGCGCGCGCGTTTTCCCGCCGTACCAGGTGAACGCGCAGCTAGTTTCCGAAGCTGACTCCGAAGTGATCGTTATGCACTGCCTACCGGCCCACCGCGGCTACGAACTCACCGACGAGGTTGCTGACGGACCGCATTCGGTTATCTTCCCCCAGGCGCACAACCGTCTGCATGCGCAGAAGGCCGTCCTGTATCACTTACTGGTCGACTAGACTTTTTGGTTTGGGCAACACTTTAACAGGTAGAGATGAATACACAAGACTTTATCGCGATAGAAGATCGTTATGGGGCGCACAACTATCACCCGTTGGATGTTGTCATCGAACGCGGCGAAGGTGTATGGGTGTATGACGTAGATGGCAACCGCTATCTCGACTGCTTAAGCTCCTATTCCGCCCTCAATCAGGGGCATGTGCATCCAAAGATCCTGGCGGCTATGATCGAGCAGGCGCAAAAGGTGACCCTGACCTCGCGCGCATTTCGTAATGACCAGCTTCCCCTGCTGTACAAAGAGCTGTCGGAACTGACCGGTTACGAAATGTCACTGCCGATGAACAGCGGCGCGGAAGCCGTGGAAACCGCCATCAAACTGGCACGCAAGTGGGCCTATCGCGTGAAGGGCGTTCCCCGTCACCAGGCGGAGATCATCGTTGCGGGTGGCAACTTCCACGGGCGCACGGTGACGATTGTGTCTTTTTCTACCGAGCCGCTGTACCGGGATGATTTTGGACCATTTACGCCGGGTTTCCGCGTCGTCGAGTACGGCGACGCAGAAGCCCTGCGGCAGGCCATCACCCCATATACCGCGGCAGTGATGATCGAACCCATCCAGGGCGAAGGCGGCGTTTTAATCCCGCCCGCGGGCTACTTACAGCAGGTCAGCCAGATTTGCCGGGAAAACAACGTACTCCTTATCGCCGATGAGATTCAGACCGGGCTGGGCCGCACCGGCAAGCTGTTTGCGGTGGAGCACGAAAATGTGCGCCCGGATATGGTCATCGTTGGCAAGGCGCTTTCCGGCGGGTTCTACCCGGTGTCGGCTGTACTGGCCGACCGCCCGGTGATGAGTCTGTTCACCCCCGGCGAGCATGGTTCGACCTTTGGCGGCAACCCGCTGGCCGCAGCCGTGGCCCGCGCTGCGCTTGGCGTGATCAAAGATGAGAAACTGGTCCAAAACGCGGCGCAAATGGGCGAATACTTCCTCGAACACCTCGCGGAGATTAACAGCCCGCAAATCAAAGAAGTGCGCGGACGCGGTTTGTTGATTGGCGTGGAACTGAAGGATTCTGCCGGAGGCGCGCGGCGCTACTGCGAGCATTTGCAGCGCCTCGGCATCCTCGCAAAAGAGACCCACGAAAATACCATCCGCTTTGCCCCACCCCTCATCATCAATCAGGAAACCATCGACTGGGCGCTGCCGAAAATACGCGAAACCCTGCTCATGTCCTGAGTTCGTTCTTTCCCAGGCAATTTGCATAGCGACCTATGGGGGCCTTACCGCCCCCATAGGTTTTGCATGTATCCATCATCTACCACGAGGAATGAGGTTACCTTATGGACTGGAAAACTGTATACGCGCCGCGCATCTGCACCGCGGATGAGGCCGTGCGGCATATTACTTCTGGCAATCGTGTTTTCCTCACCGGCAACTGCTCGGTTCCGCAAGAGCTGTTAATGGCGCTGGTGCGCTTCGCCCCCGAACTGCAGGATGTCGAAATATGCCAGGCGCTAACAGTTTGCTGTGATGACTACGTGCAGCCCGCGTTGGAAAGCCATCTGCGCGTCAATTCGCTGTTTATCAGCCATAACGTGCGCCGGGCAATTAACGAAGGCCGCGCCGATTTCACTCCGGTGATGCTATCGGAACTGCCGCTGCTCTTCAAACGCGGCATTCTGCCGCTCGATGTTGCCCTCGTCCACCTCTCGCCGCCGGATGCGGACGGCTACTGCACCTACGGCGTGGAAGCCGGGCTCACCATCACAGCCGCGCAGTCCGCCAGGTTGATTATCGCCGAGATCAATGAGATGATGCCGCGCACGCTGGGCGACACCCGTATTCACCTCAACGAGATCGACTGGATTGTGCCAACCAACTATCCCAACGCCGAGCTGTGCTTCACCGAAGAAGGCGACCATGCGCTCATTGAACGCATTGCCGGGTTTATCGCCGAACGCATCCCCGATGGGGCTACCTTGCAAACCGGCATTGGCGCGATCCCCGATGCAGTACTCAAGTTCCTGGGGCATAAGAAAGACCTGGGCGTCCATTCTGAATTGTTCTCCGACGGCGTGATTGACCTGGTGGAAAAAGGCGTGATTACCGGGGCGGCCAAAACGCTGCACCCCGGCAAGATCACCGCTGGCTTTTTGATCGGTACGCGGCGGCTGTACCATTGGGCCGACAATAATCCCATGATCGAACTGCGCCGCACCGAGTATGTCAACAGCCCATTCACCATTGCGCAAAACAAAAAGATGGTTGCCATTAACTCCGCCATCGAGATCGACCTGACCGGCCAGGTTTGCGCCGACAGCATCGGCACGCGCTTTTACAGCGGCGTGGGCGGCCAGATGGATTTCATATACGGCGCGAGCCTGTCGGAGGGCGGTTTGCCGGTGATCGCCCTACCCAGCACCACCATGCTGCGCGACGGCACGCAGCTTGGCCGCATTGTCCCCATGCTGAAACCCGGCGCCGGGGTGACCACTTCGCGCAATCACGTACATTATGTGGCTACCGAATACGGCATGGTTGATCTCTACGGCCGCACCATCCGCGAACGCGCCCAAGTGCTGATTTCCATCGCGCACCCCGATTTCCGCGCCGATCTGACGCGGCAGGCGAAGGAACTGCATTATATTTAAGCCATATCCAGGGTATTCGAATTCGCCGCAAGATTCACCAGAATCTGAAGGCGTTAGCCGACCAATCGCTTCATTTTGGCTATAATTACTGGTGAGTGTACGGCCGCACCGATGCGCCGGCCGGAATTTCCGCGATGAGGAGCAAGAAATGACGCGAAAAGCGAAGATCGTAGCCACCCTGGGCCCAAGCAGCCGGGATGAAGAAATAGTTCGCAAGTTGATCCATGCCGGGCTGGATGTTGCCCGGTTGAATTTTTCTCACGGTACGCACGAAGAACACGGTGAGCTGATCGCGCGCATCCGCCGCCTTTCGGACGAAACCGGCAAACCGATCACCATTTTGCAAGATCTGCAAGGGCCAAAACTACGCGTGGGCGTGCTGCCGCAGAACGGTATCCGCCTGTATGCCGGGCAGAATGTGGTACTGCAGGCGATGGAAGAAGATCAGGTGTTGGATACCCAGGCGACCGATCCCCTCTTGCTGCCTCTGGAAGTGCCCGACCTGGTCAATACGCTTGCGCCAGGCAACCGGATTCTGATGGATGATGGTCACCTGGAGCTGGAAGTAACCGGCGTTACTCCCGATTCCGTTTCGGCCGCGGTAGTACTCGGCGGGGTATTAAAATCACACAAAGGCGTTAACCTGCCGGGAGCGCAAATCCACATTCCGGGTTTCACGGAAAAAGATCGCGAAGACCTGCGGTTTGGTTTGCAACAAGGCGTAGACGTGGTAGCCATCTCGTTTGTCCGCACCGCGCAAGACGTGCAAATTGTGAGAGAAGCGATCCGCGAAATGGCGCCCGATCAGGCTGAAACCCCCATCATCGCCAAGCTTGAGCGGCCTGAGGCAATCGAAAATCTGGATGCGATTCTGGAGGTCGCGGATGGCGTGATGGTGGCTCGCGGCGACCTGGGCGTTGAAACTTCGCCTTCAATGGTGCCGATCATGCAAAAGAAGATCATCGAGGCGGCCAACTGCCGCAGCAAGATCGTCATCACCGCCACGCAGATGCTCGATTCGATGATCCACAACCCGCGCCCCACCCGCGCCGAAGCATCTGACGTAGCAAACGCGATATTTGACGGCACAGACGCGGTTATGCTTTCCGGTGAAACTGCCAGCGGTGATTACCCGCTGGAAAGCGTGATGATGATGGATCAGATCGTCCAGGAGGCTGAATCGCATTTTGAAGAATGGGGGCATTACGGCATTGGCGAAGATGTGACCAACAGTGATGCGCTCTCACTGGCCCGCGCGGCGCACGAACTGGCTCAGGATAGCAATGTCTGCAACGTGGCCGTCTTCACCCAATCCGGGCTGACCGCGAGGCTTATGTCGAAAGCCCGCCCGCACGTACCCATCCTGGCGTTCACCCCCGAAAAGCGCACGCTGCAGATGATGGGCATGTATTGGGGCGTGGTCCCCATTCTCGTACCCTACGCGTACAGCGTGGAAAGCATGATCCAGATCGTCGAAAATGGCATGCGCCAGTTCGCCCGCCTGGAAGAAGGTAACCAGGTGATCATCATCACCGGTTTCCCGGTTGGAGCCTGGCGGCCGGCGAATATACTGCTGATGCACACCATTGGAGATACTTTTCAACAGCGATAAAAGAGGAGGATCATGGAGCCGTTCACCAGCATAATCTCTACGGCGGAATTGGCCAATCACCTCTCAAACCCGCGTTGGGTTATCGTAGATTGCCGCTTTGATCTGGCAAAACCGGATTGGGGGCAAGAAGCCTACCTGAAAGAGCATATCCCTGGCGCTGTATATGCGCACCTTGACCGCGATCTTTCCGGTGAAAAAAACCATACTACCGGCCGCCATCCCCTGCCGGATGATCAGAAAACCTTTGCCGTCTTCTCGCGATTGGGTATCGGTCAGGATACCCAGGTGGTGGCGTACGATCAGAGTGGAGGAGCCTGGGCCGGACGATTGTGGTGGATGCTGCGCCTGTACGGTCACCGGGCGGCGGCCGTGCTCGACGGTGGTTTCCCCCGCTGGCTGGCGGAAGGCCGCCCAACCATATCCGGGATTGAGCTCAATCACGCGCGCCACTTTACCGGCACTCTTCACTCGGAAATGCTGGCATCTGTGGAAGACGCTGCCCGCGCCGCGCATGACGCCAGGGTGCGCCTGGTGGATGCCCGCGCCCCCGAGCGTTTTCGAGGCGAGGTGGAGCCGATAGACCCGGTAGCCGGACATATCCCCGGCGCAGTAAACCGCTTTCACGGCCAGAACTTGACCGCCGAGGGGCTGTTCAAACCCCCGGAAGAGCTGCGGAAAGAGTTTACTGCCCTGCTCGATGGGGCCGAACCGCAAAACGCCATTGTCTACTGCGGCTCGGGTGTCACCTCAATCCATCACCTGCTGGCAATGGAAGCTGCCGGTCTTCCCGGCGCAAAACTGTTCGTCGGCTCATGGAGCCAATGGATTCGGGATCCGCAGCGGCCGGTAGCCAGGGGAGTATCGTAGTTTTTCGAAAAAAAGCACTCCTCCCATTTTCAAGACCGAAAATGGGAGGAGTTAGAACGTGGTTTTCTAAGTTTTGGTTAGAACATCATCGAATTGACCATATCCATCGACTCGCGCGTGGGGCGAAGTTGGGATTCGGTCATGCGATTGAGCGCGGTCGCGGGCAGGTCGTAGGTTTCAATCATCGACGGCATTTGAGTGTTGACGTACACCAGCCCGGTGATCAGCCAGTTGTTGCGCTGCGCTTCTTCCAGCACGCGGAACGCCTGGGAGCGGTCGGTCGGGTCGTAGTCGTTTTCCAGCTTCTTCAGCAGCACCACCGAGCCATCGTGCATTTCGACTTCGCGCACGGTTCCCTCTTCAAAATCTTCGATCGTAATCTCATCCCGCGGAGGAATAAAGGAAATCTCGTGCAGCGGCGCTTCGTGGTCTTTGCCGAATGTGTACGAATGGATCGAATCTTCCAGGTTGTGGAAGGTAACGCAGGGGCTGATGATATCCAGAATGGCGATGCCGTTGTGATGGAATGCGGCTTTGAGCAGTTCTTTCACCTGCTTGGGGTCGCCAGCAAACGAGCGCGCCACAAACGTGGCATTTGACACCAGCGCTTCCAGGCAGATATCCACCGGAAGGAACGGGTTGATGCCCTGCTTTTTCAGTTCCAGCCCTTTTTCCGCAGTAGCCGAGAACTGGCCCTTGGTCAGCCCGTACACGCCGTTGTTTTCGACAATATAGACCATGGGCATATTGCGGCGCACAAGGTGCTTGAACTGCCCCAGGCCAATGCTGGCCGTGTCGCCGTCGCCGCTGACGCCAATGCCGTGCATTGTCACGTCGCCAAACAATGCGCCAAGCGCCAGGGAGGGCATGCGCCCGTGCAGGCCATTGAAGCCAAAAGAACGGTTGAGGAAGTAGGTGGGGCTCTTGCTCGAACAGCCAATACCGCTGAACTTGATCACATCTTCCGGCACCAGGTCAAGCTCGTAGCAGGCAGCCACAATCTGGCTGGCGATGGAGTTATGCCCGCAGCCCTGGCACAATGTACTGGGCAGGCCGCGGTAATCATTGCGGGATAGACCGGCAAGATTTACATTTTTTGAGGTAGTAGCCTGGTCGGTCATGGTTATTTCTCCTCATTGCATTTAATCTGCGACTGGATCCAGTGCGCGGTAAGGGGCAAGCCGTCCATCTTCGCGGCATACCGCAGCCGCGGAGCCTGTTCCGGGTGGTACAGGGTCAGCAATTTCTTGATCTGCCCGTCCCGATTCAATTCGATGACGAAATTGCATTCGTGGCGATCAATAAACTCTTTGATCTCATCCGTGAAGGGAACGGCGCGGATGCGCAGGTAATCGGTGGGGATGCCTTCCGCGGCCAGCAGGTCGCGGGCTTCCTCTACCGCGGGGTCGGCGGAACCTGCGGCAATAATGCCGATGCTGGCGCCTTCCATGTTGTTCACGATCGGGCGCGGAACGTACTTGCGCGCGGTCTTATATTTTTTATCGATGCGGGTGAACACGCGTTCCCACACGCCCGGCTCTTCGGAGTAGCGGCCGTACTCATCGTGCCCGGTGCCGCGCGCGAAGTAAGCCGACTTGGGATGGCGATTCCCCGGAAGGGTGCGGTAAGGGATCCCATCGCCGTCGACGTCCAGGTAGCGGCCATAATCGCCGGCGCGCTCATCCAGCATCTTTTGCAGGTCTTCTTCCCACAGAATCTTCCCGCGGTCCAAATGCGTATCGGGGTATTCAAAGCGCTTAGTCATCCACTGGTTCATGCCCAGGTCCAGATCGCTCATGACCAGTACCGGGGTTTGCAGGCGTTCGGCCAGGTCAAAGGCCCGCCAGCCAAACTCGAAGCATTCTTCCACCGAGCCGGGGAACAGAATGGGCAAATTTGTGTCGCCGTGGCTGATGAAGTGCCCGAATAAAATATCACCCTGCGCAGTGCGCGTGGGCAGGCCGGTACTGGGGCCTACGCGCTGCACATCCCAGACCACCACCGGCACTTCGGCGTAGTACGCCAGGCCCAGATATTCGGCCATCAGGCTCAGGCCCGGGCCGGAGGTAGAGGTCATCGAGCGCAGGCCGGAAAAACCCGCGCCAACCGCCATGCCAATCGCCGCCAATTCATCTTCCGCCTGCACGACGACGTAGGTAGCCTTACCGGTTTCCGGATCACAGCGTAACTGCGGCAGGTACTCGTTCAGCGCTTCCGCCAGGCTGGACGCAGGGGTGATGGGGTACCAGCCGGCAAACTGCACGCCCCCATAGATCGACCCCAGCGCGCCGGCGGTATTGCCGTCGGCCATGATCATGCCTTCAGTCGCGTTCATCGGCTCCAGGCGGTAGACGTCAGTCTTTGTCAGGTTGGTCTTGGCCCAATCTGCCGCGGCGGTGATGATGTTGTAGTTCGAGTCGATGGCCTTTTTCTTACCCTTGAAGTGGAAGTCCAGGGCCATATAGATCTTATCCAGATCGATGCCGATCATCTGGGCCAGCACACCCACATAAACCATATTGGCAACGTAATCCCGCAGGTTGGTAGGTGTGTCCGATTCCTTGATCAACTTCTTCACCGGCATCGGGTACGTGATAATGTCGTCACGGGTGATCTCCGAGCGGAAATCATCGGGGTGCAGCAAAACCCCACCCGGCTTCAGGTTTTGAATTTCCCGGGTAAAGGTCGCCGGGTTCATCGCCACCACAATATCATCCTGCTCCACGCGGCCCAGGTAGCCATCTTTGCTAACCCGGATGGTGTACCAGGTGGGCAGGCCCTGGATATTGGAAGGAAAGATATTCTTTCCTGATACCGGAATGCCCATGCGGAACAGAGCGCGCAGCACGGTGGTATTGGCCGTGGCGCTGCCTGAGCCGTTGATGGTGCTGAAGGTAATACAAAAATCGTTGATGATGGGAGTCTGGTCGCTGGACGAGGGTTGATCTGTGGTTGGTTGTTGCCCGAGAGCCATTGGGTTCTTCTCCTCAACAAGAACTCGATTCTGATAAGCGGACGATGATATTACTCGAACTTTTGCCGTGAAACCGGACGCGAGCGCTGGTAGAGCATATCGGCGTGTTCATTCAGCGCCTGGAAACCAGTGCTGTAATCGCCGGAAATGATTGCTTCCACCATCCGCTCGTGATACTGCCAAACTTTTTCCAGGTAGTTAAAATCGGTGTACACCGCCAACCCCACCGCTTCGTACATCTCCCAATAAGCTTCCAGAATGCCGGTGACAAAGGGATTCCCCAGGCGCTGGTAGATGGACAGGTGCAGCTCGCGGTGTTCAGCGTGCGGGATTTGGACCGGCACACCGCGCAGTTTTGTCTGCGCGCGCAAGATCAGCTCGCGTAATTTCTGATGATCTTCAGCCGTAAGCGTGCTCACAGCCTGATACCAGTATGCAGCTTCGATATGGTTGCGTAAATCTGAGAATGCCTTGAAGTGATCCGGAGAAATCGCAAGCGCATACGAAAGGGTTTGCGTCACCGCAGGGCGGAAGGTGTAATCCAACCGGCGGATACCGGTCTTGGGACGCACTTCCACCAGCCCGAGCGCGCGGGCCACTTCCAACTGCTCACGCAGGCTGGCAATGCTAATTTCCAGTTCTTTGCTCAGGTCAGCCAGAGAAGGAAGCCGGTCCCCGGTGCTTTCGCTGCATTCCATCGATGACAGGTATTTGAGAAATTCTGACAGGTTGTCTGAAGCAACGCGTTCTTTCAACATAAGCTTGACCTGGCTGGCGCATTCATCTGATTATTATGATGATATGAGTATAACATGCGCGCATACCGGCGTCAAGCATGACATTCCTCAGACGGAATCAGGAATTGCTGCGCAGGGTTTGTCACCTAATTCACTCAATATATCCGGCAATTGTTGAATGGCCTTTGCCAGGCGCGTGCCGCACCAGGTGATCAACGTGCCGTCCATGCATTGCACGCGGCCCGCCTGCGCTGCAGGCGTGCCTTCGAAGATTTCGAGCAGCGCCTTGCAGTGTTCGGCGGTATACGCGAAGGGCTCGCTGGGCAGTAAGATGCACTGCGGCCCGGCGGCAAGGACTTCTTCGCGCGTCACCCGGGGATAGCGCGTATCCCGTTCTCCCGCCGGTTCCGCTTCTGCGCGCCCCAGGTCAGCCGCCAACGGATAGCGGCGCTGGCGCCCGGCAAAGATATTTTCACCGCCAAACAGCGCCAGCACATCCGCGCAGTACGTCGCGTCATTAAACGTCATCCACCACCCCGGCGGGCTGGCGCTCGTATCCTGCCAGATCGGGCAAAAGTAACGCACTTTTTCTCGGGGTTCAATCGCTGCCCGCGCCCAATCCACTGCCTGCTCCAGGGCTCGCACGCTGGCCAGCGCCGCCGGGCTTTGAAATCCTACAGCCATCTCGCGCAGCATCTCCAGCGTGTCGGCCACTGTCTGCGGGAAGGTCAACCATACCGGGATACCCGCTTCGCGCAGCGCGTGAATGGCGGCCGGGGTGTTCTCTTCCTGATTGGCCAGCAGCAGGTCTGGCCGGCTATCGACAATTTCCGCGAGGTCCGGGTTCTTGGTTCCGCCCAGCCTGGGCAGACCGCGCACTCCCTCTACCGGATAAATGCAGTAATCCGTCACCCCCACCAGGCAGCCACCCAGGCCCAGGTCAAACAGACTCTCGGTCAGCGATGGGACCAGGGAGACTACCCGGCGCGGCGGTGCGGGCAAATCCGGAAACATGGGCAGCGAAGCGCAGGTTACCCTTGCAGCAAATCAAACGCCGCCGAGGCCATCAAACCCGCGGCCTTTGGCAGCGCGCGCTCGTCGATGTCAAACTTGGGGTGATGGTGCGCATACCCGCTGCCCACTTTGGGGTCAGCGCTGCCAACAAAGAAGTAGCAGCCCGGGATTTTTTCAAGCACCAGCGACATATCTTCCGAGCCCATCGTCTGATAATCCGTATCGACGCTGGCGCCCGGGAGCACCCGCCGGGCTACATCCGCCACCCGCGCGGCCACTTCCCCGTTATTGACTACGGCGGGTAGGGTGGGCATCATTTCCAGCTCGGCGACAACGCCCATTGCCTGCGCCACGCCATGAACCACCTGCTCAAAGCGTTCATAGAGGATTTTTTGCACGTTAGGCTCAAAGAAGCGGATCGTGCCGCCCAGGATGGCGACCTGCGGGATGATGTTATAGGCATCGCCGGTGTGGAACATGGTGATGCTCAACACACCGGATTGCAGCGGCGACACGTTACGCGAGATGATATTCTGCGCAGCGCTGACGATCTGCGCGCCGGCCGTCACCGGGTCAAGCGTCTGGTTAGGCGATGCGCCGTGGCCGCCCTTGCCAACCAGCCGCAGCTTAAAGCCGCCCGCGCCGGCCATCACCGGCCCGGGCGCGCAGCCGATCCAGCCTACCGGGCGGTCATTCCACACGTGCAGTGACAGGGCTTTTACCGGCGCCGGGTTTTCCAACAGACCTTCATCCATCATGCCCGAGGCCCCACCCAACCCTTCCTCGGCGGGCTGGAACATGAACTTCACCGTGCCGGGGAGTTCTGCGCGGTACTTATGCAGCAAGCGCGCTACGGTCAAACCCGTGGAAACATGCGCATCGTGACCGCAGGCGTGCATTACCCCGCTATTTTGTGAGGCGTATTCCGCGCCGGTGTCTTCCACAATCGGCAGCGCATCCATATCAAAGCGCAGCAAGATCACCGGGCCGGGTTTTTCGCCTTCCAGCAGGCCGATCACCCCGGTTTTTGCCACGCCGGTGGTGACTTCCATGCCAAGCTGGCTCAATTCGCGGGCCACAATTCCGGCCGTGCGCACTTCTTGAAAACCTAATTCCGGGTGAATGTGAAAATCGCGGCGCAGTCCCTGGCTGTATTGAAATAGTTCTTCCGCTTCCTGGAGAAAATCGGGCATGGTGGGTATCCTTTTCTCTGGTATAGATCGAAAACAAGCAGCGACCACCTGACGTTGGTGATCGGAGAAAAATCTGCTTAAATTGTATCAGAATCCCCGCGGGTGAGACGTTGCCAGGCGCCAGGGTTAGCCTTGAAATACCAGCCGGCGGAAGCGTTCTTCAAAACGGGGGGCTGCCGGGTCGCTTTCCGGCACGCGGCGCGAGGCCATGCGCTCATCGAACGCGGCAGTATCCGGCCCGATCTGGCTGCGGTGCTGGTGCAGCGCGCTGACCTTATCGCCCCAGGTGCTGGTGATGTCCAGGATCAGGTTGGGGTTGGCGGTGAGTGACAGCCATAATTCGCGCACGGAATGCGGCTGCAAGCCTTCTTCCCGGATCAGTTCGGGGAAGAAATACGGATTTCCAGCCGCCGGAAAGACGGCATCCGCCACAATTTGCCCGGCTGCGCGGTGATCGGGATGATTGAGGTAATTCTCGCGCGGAAAGTAATTCGTCGGATCGCAAGAAACCAGCACATCTGGCCGGTAAGCGCGAATGACACGGACTACGGCTTTGCGCGCCGTCAGGTCCGGCGTCAGGTAGCCATCTTGAAAATCGAGAAACTGGACGGAATGCACGCCCAGGCAGGCCGCCGCCGCGCGCTGTTCTATTTCGCGCCGCGCAGAAAGCTCCTCCGGGCTGATGCTGAGATCGCTGCCACCCTTATCCCCACGGGTCAGCAAGCAATAAGCCACCTGATGGCCCTGTTTTGTCCAGCGAGCAATCGTCGCCCCGCAAAAGAATTCGGGGTCGTCCGGATGGGCGAGGACTACGAGGATTTTTTGCGGTGTTGCCCATTCTGTATTGTCGCTCATATTAGCCTGATTTCTGTTCTCCCGGGTCACGCCGATCGCGGCGGTCGCGCCGGTTACGGCGGGCATTGCGGTCACGCCGTTGCTGTTCCTCGCCGGGTTGGTTGGGCGAGTTCGGCGGCTGCTGGCCGG
>DATCUC010000249.1:0-13876 GCA_036567625.1 Anaerolineaceae bacterium
CATGGCCGCCGAGAAATCCAGGCCCCAGATGCGGCAGCCGCACCCGGTGAACAGCGCGGCCAGGTTGCCCGTTCCGGTGCCCAGGTCGAGCACTTGCGCGCCGGGGCGCGGATCAGCCTGGTCAAGGATGGCGCGCAGCACCCGGTCGTACCCGGTGAAGGGAAAATCCGTGGACTGAACGCTGTCATCGTATTCCGGCGCCCAGTCGTCGAAGTCGGATGGAGGAAACAGGTCAGCAGGCACAGGCGTATTCTATATGAAAATCGAATCCAGGATGCGGTCGCGGATGACGGCGCGCAGATAGACCAGAATCACCTGATCGACATACGCCCCCATCTGTTCGGGATCGGTCGGCTGTTCATCTTGCAGCCAGGTGAAGACCATGCCCACGGTGGAGGCGGCCAGGAACTGCGCCGAAAGGCGGTGAATTTCAGGGCGCACCTCCACCTGGTAGCGCCGGGCCAGGTCTTGCAGGTAGGCGAAAAAGCTGTGATACAGCGATTGGCGCACGATGCGTTCTGCGCCAATTTGCTGCACCACCTGAAAAACATCCGCATACCCGCGCACTTCTTTGAACAGTTTTTGCGTGGCCAGCAGGCCCGGCTGGACACCGCCGGTCTTTTGGATATTCACCGAGAACTCATCAAAAATATGGGCAATCTCGGTGATCAGGTGGTCAACCAGCACCTCGTCTTTTGATTTGTAATGCAGGTAAAAGGTGGGCCGCGAAAGGCCCGCCCGGTCGGTGATTTCCGCCACGGTGATTTTCTGATAGTCTTTCTCGCGCATTAGCGCCAGCAGGGCGGCACGCATCCAGGCGCGAGAACGCTCGGCGCGAGGGTCAAGACCAGTTTTCTGCGACATTTGGGCTCCTTTGTCGTTTAGTTGACAACCTGCGAAAAACCCGCTTGACTTTGCGGCAAAAATCCGGTATTTTTACATATGTATATAATACGACACTCGTAAACCAGTCGCAATACGAGAATCCCCCGTAACCGCCAATTGAATAGCCAACCGCTGCCGGCGCTCATGCATTCCGATGTTCGCAAAAGGAGAGAAGAAATGTCCACCGAGGCTGCATCCATCTTTTCCAACGAGTTTAAGATCAAGAACTGGGAAAACCGTTATTTTTGGGTTGAAGCCGCTTTCTACTTTTTGCAGGGCCTGTTCCTGGCCGGGTTGAACGCCTACAGCAGCGTGCGCCTGGCGGAGTGGTCGGTGCCGCTGGCGCAGCAGGCATCGCTGACGGCAATCACCGGCATTCCGGCGTACTTGAAGATGTTTCTCGGTTTGCTCACCGACCGGGTAGTGGTGGGGAGATGGGGGCGGCGCAAACCCTACCTGCTGCTGGCGCTGGCGCTGACCATCCCCTGCTATGTCGTGTACATCACCACGCAAAGCTTCACCGGGCTGCTGATTGCGCAGACGCTGGCGTTCCTGGCCTGGGCGATGGCCGATACGACGCTGGATGCGCTGACGGTGGATATCACCCCGGATGATAAAGACAGCCGCATGCAGAGTTACGCGCAGGGCGGGCGCTACCTGGGCTACGCGCTGGGGGCCGGGGCCGTGCCGGTGCTGGGCCCGGTCATTGGCTGGACGACGGTGATCGTGATCATCGGCCTGTTTGGCATTTTGATGCCGGTTTCTGCGCTGCTGATCCGCGAAACCCCGATCACCCAGGCTGACCTGAAGGGCAGCATGGCGCTGGGGCACATGTTCAAAGAGGTCTTCACCAACAAAGCCGTATGGGCGGGCATCTTTATCAGCATTTTCATGTTCGCGGGCATCACAACCAACCTGGTGGGCAACTATGTGCTCTCGGTGTACAACTGGGCCGATGACCCGGTCAAGCTGCAGTGGTACGGCATTTCAACCCTGGTGGGCATGCTGGGGATTATGGCCGGCGCGCTGCTGGGTGGGCGGTTGTACAAGTCAATGAAGTTTAACCTGCGCACGGTGGGCATTCTTACGGCGGTGTTTGTACTGCTCAACCTGCCGTACTTTCTGTTTGAAGCCAATCCCGACAGCGTATCCATCTTCACCCTGGTGACCTTCTTGCGCAATATCGGCTACGGGATGATGGTGACGACAACCTACACGATTGTGATGCGCGTGGCGATGCCCTCGATGGAAGGTTTCACCTTTGCGCTGATGACCAGCGTAATGAACATCGGGCAGTTGTTGATTTCGCCTAAGGTTTTAGGCGCGACGATGCCCAGGCTGGGGATCACTCCTTCGCTGCTGATCCTTTCGCTGGCGACGGTGATCGCGGTGGTATTCTACACGCTGGTACACAAAGACCTGGATGACCGGCCCGCCGCGGGCTGATCCCAATTTTCTTTCAGGAGGAATGCAATGGACTTGCTGAAATGGATTGACGAGCGCAGTGCGTTTTTCACCACAATTAGCGATAAGATCTGGTCGTTTGCCGAAACCGGTTACCGCGAGAAGAATTCGGCGCGGCTGCTGGCGGACACGCTGGATGAAGCCGGGTTCGCGGTAGAGCGCGGGATCGCCGAGATTCCGACGGCGTTTGTGGGCAGTTACGGCGAAGGCAAGCCGGTGGTAGCCATTCTGGGCGAGTTTGACGCGCTGCCGGGGATCAGCCAGCAGACTGTTCCGCAGCAAATGCCGCTGGTCGAAGGCGGTAACGGGCACGGCTGCGGGCATAACCTGCTGGGGGTAGGGGCGTTGGTAGCAGCCATGGCGGTGAAAGAGGCTATTGCCGCCGGAGAAATGCCCGGCACCATCCGTTATTACGGCTGCCCGGCAGAAGAAAACGGCTCGGGCAAAGCCTTTATGGCGAAGGCGGGGCTGTTTGATGATGTAGATATTGCCCTCACCTGGCACCCGAGCATGTTTAACGGCAGTTTTACGATCAACCTGCTGGCGAACATGAAGGTCAACTTCAAGTTCTACGGACGGGCGGCGCATGCCGCGGCCGACCCGCACAATGGGCGCAGCGCGCTGGACGCGGTGGAGTTGATGAATGTGGGCGTGAATTATCTGCGCGAGCACATCATCCAGGATGCACGCATCCATTATGTGATCATCAATGGCGGTGGGGTTGCGCCCAATGTGGTGCCGCCGTACGCCGAGTCGCTGTACCTGATCCGCGCGCCACGGCCAGACCAGTTGAATGCGGTCTATGAGCGCGTGCTGGATGTAGCCAGAGGCGCGGCGCAGATGACCGGCACGCGGATGGAGTGCGCGCCGGTGGCCGGGGCTGCCAACCTGCTGCTGAATGACACGATTGAAAATTTGATGCTGGAAAAGATGAATACGGTCGAACCGCCGCAGTTTGACGAAGCCGAAAAGCAGTTTGCCCAGGAAGTGGCGGCGACCTTCCCCCCCGGTGGGAATTTTGCCGGGGAGTACGGGCGGCTGCTGGCCCCGGAAGCGATGCGTTTGCTGGCGGGCGCAAGGCCCGGCGTGCTGTTTGAAGGCCGGCTCCCGGCATTCAAGAAAGAGGTCACCATGCCGGGCTCCTCAGACGTGGGCAATGTCAGTTGGGTAGTGCCTACGGGGCAAATTATGACCACCTGCCAGGCGATTGGCACGCCGGGGCATTCGTGGCAGGCAGTGGCGCAAAGCGGGATGAGCATTGGGCATAAGGGCATGCTGTACGCGGGCAAGGTGCTGGCGCTGAGCGCCGCCGCTTTTTTGCAGGACCCGGCTCTGACGGCCAAAGCCCGCGCCGAGTTTGACCAGCGGCGCAGCGAAACGCCTTTTGTGCATACCATTCCCGATGGAGTGAAGCCGCCGATCCCGGCGGATGCGGAGTGAGCCAAAAATCCATCCCGGCCGGGCAGTTCGCCCGGCCGGGATGGTGATTCTTGCGCAGGAAGAGTAGAATTGGACCATCACCGGGTGCGGGAACTTTCCCGCCTGGCCGACGTCTTATTTTTAACCGGTTCTCACATCGGGGTATTCGCCTGTTAAGGAACAAGTGTATGGTCGAGGTTGAACAGCTTGACGAGTATCTGCCCGCCGCGCGCAGTGAACGGCTGCGCTGGCTGTTGAGCATCTGGGTGGCCCCGCGGCGCACGCTGCAAAACATTTTGCGCGAAGAGCGCGGCGTATGGCTGCTGCCGCTGCTGGTGCTTTCGGTGCTGGCGCTGGCCAGCGTGTTCGCCGCCGGGCCGCTGCACCAGGCAGCCGCGGCCAGTATTTCCGGCCAGCCGCCGGAAGGCTTCGAGTGGATGACCCCCGAGCAGCAGGAGCAGTATATGCAGGCCCAGGCCAGCGCCTACGGGCCGGTGCAAACCTATGTGTTCCCGGCGATCAGCGCCCTGACCGGGGTGTGGGTGGGCTGGTTCGCGTTGGGCGCGGTGCTGCACCTGGCGCTGACCATGCTGGGCAGCCGCGGATCGAGCACGGCGGCGTTTAACCTGACGGCATGGGCCAGCCTTCCCTTTGCGCTGCGCCAACTGGTGCAGATCGCGGCAATGCTGGCCGGGCGCGTGCTGATCACCAACCGCGGGATGTCGGGTTTTGTGGCGGCGGATTCTACAGGCTGGATGTTGTTTGCCCGGCTGCTGCTGGCCGCGGTGGATGCTTACCTGATCTGGCAGATTGTCTTGTTGTGGCTGGGCGCGCGGCTGTCGGGGCTGCCGAAAGGCAAGGCGCTGTTGGGCGTGCTGCTCTCGGTAGGGCTGATCGGCCTGGTGGGGGCGCTGCTGCAGTTCCTGGTGGCGCAGGTTAGCGGTTTGAGCACCAACGGGATCTTCTTCTTTTAGTCGGGCGCGAAATGGAAGAAAACGACGCCTACATCCGCATCCGCGGGCTGCGCAAGGTCTACGTGATGGGCCGCCAGAAGGTCAACGCGCTGGCCGGCGTGGATTTAGATATTCCGCGCGGTAGTTTCAACGTGATCATGGGGCCATCCGGCTCGGGCAAGAGCACGCTGCTCTACCTGCTGGGCGGGTTAGACCGGCCCACCAGCGGCAGGATCAGCGTTGGTGAGCAGGACCTGAATGGTATGGATGAGAATGCGCTGGCGGTCTACCGGCGGCGCACGCTGGGGTTTATCTTTCAGCAGTTCAACCTGGTTTCCAGCATGAACACGCTGGAGAACATTTCGTTTCCGATGCGTTTCGCGGGCAGTTCGGCGCGCACGCGCCACCAGCGCGCGGCGGCGCTGCTGGAACAACTGGGGCTCGAAAAATATACCCGCCACCGGCCAACCGAAATGTCGGGCGGGCAGCAGCAGCGCGTGGCCGTGGCCCGCGCCCTGGTCAACGACCCGCCGATTATCCTGGCGGACGAGCCGACCGGTAACCTGGATACGGCTACCGGCTTTCAGGTAATGCAGCTTCTGGCCGACCTGCATGGTGAGGGGCGGACGGTGATCGTGGTGACCCACGATCCGCGCATGGTGCGTTTTGCCACGCGGGTAATCCACTTGCTGGACGGGCTGCTGGTGACCAAAGAAGAATACGATAAAGCGATCGCGACGCAGGAATAACACCGCGGGAGGGACATTTGATGAAGAAAATACAGATGCTATTGGCCATCCTTTGCCTGATGGGGGCGCTGCTGGGCAGCGCCACGGGGGTGCAGGCGCAAACCGACACCCCGGTGCCTGGCTCAGATGGTTATCTCACTTCGGAGCGGCCGCTGATCGTTATTGATTCGACCTATATGGATAAAGACAGCGTCGCGCCGGGAGACAGCTTCCGGCTGTTCCTGTCGATCAAAAATGTGGGCCGCGACGATGCCTATAACCTGATCTTCACCTTTGCCAGCGGGGATTTTTTGCCAGAGGACACCGGCGGGGTGATCGCGGTGGGCGCGCTGGCGAAGGGCAAGACCCGGGAAATCTCGCAGGCGTTTAACGTTAGCACGGCTTTGTGGGGCAAGCTTAACGGCAGCGTGCCGGTGACGCTGAGCTATACCAATATTGACGGCGTGCCGTTTTCCGAAACCTTCAGCCTGACGCTGCCGGTGCGCGGGTGGTCGGGCGGCGTTTCGGCTTCGGCCACCCCAACCCCCACTGGCACGGCGCTGCCGCGGGCGCAGATGGTGGTCAGCGGTTACCAGACGGATGTTGACCCGCTGCAGCCCGGATCGGTTTTCAACCTGAGGCTGGACATCCGCAATGTGGGCCTGGACACGGCGCGCTCGCTGTCGGTGGTGATCGGCGGCGGCGTTTCGGGTGATTCGACTTCGCTGGACGGCACGCCGGTGCCGGGCGGGGTATCGGGCAGCGCGGCGGACGTGAGCGTATTCGCGCCGCTGGGCTCGTCCAACTTGCAGTACGTGGGCGACGTGACCCCCGGCGGTTCGCTGAACATGGATTTCAAGCTGATCGTCAACGTTTCCGCCAACCCGGGCGCATACGCGCTCAAGCTGTCGCTGGTATACATCGACGGAAAAGGCCGGCGCATCGTCGACGATCAGGTGATCACCCTGCTGGTGTACCAGATCCCGCAGGTGGAAGTAAGTTTCTACCGCGACCCGGGCGTGGTGATGGCTATGCAGCCTAACAGCCTGCCGTTGCAGGTGGTCAACCTGGGGCGCAAGAGCACCGTGCTGGGCAATATGACCGTCACTACCAGCAGTGGGGCGGAACTGATGAATAATACCAGCCTGGTGGGTACGCTGGATGCGGGCGGGTACTTCCCGCTGGACGTGATGCTGATCCCCAATGAGCCGGGCGAGGTCGAACTCAAGGTTTTGATCAACTACACCGACGACTTCAACCAGGCGCGGCAAATTGAAAAGACGATCACAGTGACGGTGGCCGAGGCGCCGCCGGTGGATATGGGCCCGACCACGGGCGAGCCCGGCACGGATGGGATGCCGGTGGACCCGGGCGCAATGGGTGGCCAAGAAACCTTCTGGGATAAGGTGGTGCGCTTCTTTAAGGGCCTGTTTGGCCTGGACAGCGGCCCCGAACAGCCCAGCGAGCCGTCGATGCCGGTGGACCCGAACACCGGGAAGCCTTTGGGCTAGGGGCAGCCATGCGTTTGCTCGACCTGCTTGGCCTGATTAGCTATAACCTCAGCCGGCGCAAAGGGCGCGTGGCGCTGACGGCCATCGGCGTGGTGATTGGCACCGCGGCCGTGGTGATCCTGGTTTCATTGGGCAACGGGCTGCAGCGCAGCGCCACCAACCAGCTTGGCAGCATCGCCGACCTGACCTCGATCTACGTCATGCCGCAGTACGATCAGGGTAATGCCGTACCGATGGGCGGCGGTGGCGGGGGTGGGGGCGTGTCGCAGGTAAAACTGCTGACCGAGTCGGCGCTGGCCGAGATTGCCGCCGTGCCGGGTGTCTCGCAGATCATCACCCGCGATTATTTGAAGACGCAGAGCGTGATCGACTATGCGCGGCTGGAAGCCTGGGCCAATGTGATGGGCGTAGGCGCCAGCGACGTGGCCGACCTGGGGTATACGGTGAAGGAAGGCGTGGGCAGGTTGGAACGCGGCACGGCGGTGATCGGCGAGCCGATGCTGCGTAATTTTATGGACCCGAAGCAGCGCCCGGGGCAGGACGCGCCGGAACCGCCCGATTTGCTCGACCAGCAGGTGAAACTGGTGATGACCAAGTACACCAGCGACGGCCAGGAAGTCAAAAAGACGATCCAACTACGGATTGTGGGCATCTTGAAGGAAAGCCGCAACGAGGGCGATTATTCGCTGATCGTCTCGATGGCGGACCTGACCGGCTGGAACGAGTGGGCGATGGGCCAGCGCATCAACCGCAACCGCGAGGGGTACGACCAGGTGACGGTGAAGGTCGACAACGTGGATGATGTGCTGGCGGTAGCCGACAGCATCACCGCGCTGGGGTTTATGGCCTACACGGCGCAATCGGCGGTGCAGGGCGTGAGCAATTTCTACATCATCGTGCAGGTCATCTTTGGCGGCGTGGGCGCGGTGGCGCTGCTGGTGGCGGCAATTGGCATTGCCAATACGATGGCTATGGCGATCCTGGAACGCACGCGCGAGATCGGTCTGATGAAGGCTATTGGCGCAACCAACCGGGATGTCTTGAGTATATTCCTGGGCGAAGCCGCCGGGATTGGCTTTTTGGGGGGCGTGGGCGGCGTAGCCCTGGGCTGGCTGGTGGGGCAGGCGATTAATGCCGCCGCGCTGCCTTATCTGGCGAGCCAGGCAGCGCAAATGGGCACGCCGCCGCCCGACGCAGCGGTGTACACTCCGGCGTGGCTGCCGGTTTTTGCCATTGTGTTTGCCACGATCATTGGATTGATCTCCGGCCTTTACCCGGCGCTGCGCGCGGCAACGATGGTGCCGGTGGTAGCGTTGAAGTACGAATAGCGGCGCTTTATTTTTCGCGCGCCAGTTCCGCGGCCGCCTGGAGCAGTGCCACTATGCCGGGGTGCGCGAGATCTTCCGGCGCGCGCAGCGCTACATGGCGCGCGCGTTTGCCCGCTCCGCGCAGTAGCCTATGCGGATCGGGCAAATCGACGCCGCGCGAGAAGATCAGGTTGGCATAGGCGCGGTAGGGAGCGACGGCGCATAAGAGATCGCGGTATTTGGGGCTGGCGCCGTACGCGATGATCTTTGAGGCCGGGTCGACAAATTCTTCCAGGCCCAGGATCACGTCAAGGATGCGCCGGCGGGCCAGCCGTACGAGCTGCTGCACTGGCGGTTCATATTGCGCCAGGAATTCACTCAATGCGGGGCTTTCCGGTTGATCCATGGGGTGGTTTAATCCGCGGGGACGAAGTTCAACCGGCCGCTGCCGGTACCGTAGGTGATGGTCAGGCGGTCCGCGGCCAGTTCATAGGCAACGGCGCTGTTGAGCGCCTGCAAGTACTGCGATTCCTGCTGGTTTACGGCGTTATCGGCGCAGGCCATCAACGTACTGACCAGGTTCAGGAAGGTTATGCTGCTGTCGCGCACCTCGTAGCTGCCGCCAAAGCTGTTGCAGCCGCTGTTGCCCGACACCTGCCCGTTGGGTTGGAACTGCAGGGTGAGGATGGAGCCGGGGATCACCGGGCTGTCCTCGCCGTTGGCGCCCAACGATTCGAGTACCCAGCGCGTGCCGTCCAGTGAGGTGGGCGCGGCAGAAGTCCCCACGGCGGTGGCCTGTGGGGTGTCGGTAGCCTGCGGGGCGGTCGAGCAGGCCGCCAGCAGCAGGGAGAAGATACATACCAGTAATACGCTACGTTTCATATTTTCCTCATTTCTTCTTTCTGGGTTATTGTAGCCCGGAAATGAGAATCACACCAAACCGTCTTGCGGCAATTGTCGCCGAAACCGCTAGCCAGGCAGCGGCTCTGCGGATGGGCCTGGCGCGTGGGCAGGGCCTACGGCCTGACTGGCCTGGTGGGTCCGGTCGGCGGCGCGCAAATCGGCTTCGATGGCGGCCGCCAGGTCGGCGCAGTGCGGCGGCAGATGGATATTGCGGTGGCTGCTGTTAATCCAGTGCGTGGTGATCGGGCCGTCGACCAACTGCTCCCAGCCCAGGGTATCGTCGAGCGGGCCGTTGAGGGCCGACATGATGGTGGGATAGCGGGCGATGTAAACCGACAGCGGGCCGGCAAAACGACGCGGGTGGTAATGTTCCATCATTTGCACCTGCTTGAGCAGCAGATCTTTTTGGAAATCGGGCAGCGGCGTGTCATCATCCAGGATGATGTCGTCCATCATATATTCAACCGGTGTATTGCGGAACTCCCATTCGCGCTGGACTTTGCGCGCCAGTTGCAAGACGCGCTGGCGGATGCCGGTGAAGCCCAGATCGGCATAATCCTTCATCCAGAAGGGAATACTGCAGACGATGTCGTTCATCCGGCGGCGGCTGAACAGCCCAGGGTTCTCGCGCTCGATATGCGGCGGCTCGCCTTCGATCATGGCGATCAGGTCAACCACATCGCCGCGCGCAGCCAGCTCGCAGGCGATGGCATAGGCGATGACGCCGCCGGTGCAGTACCCGCCGAGGCGGTACGGGCCTGCGGGCTGGATGGTTTTCATCGCGCGGATATAGCGGTCGACCATGGCTTCCATGGTGGTGTCGGGTTTTTCGCCCTGGCCCAATCCGGCCGCTTGCAGGCCGTAAACCGGCCAATGCGGGTTCAGGGAATGCACCAGGTTGGCATAGCCGACTACGCCGCCGCCCCAGCCGTGCACCAGGAACAGCGGCAGTCCGCCCTGACCGCCGCGCAGCAAAATTACGGTGGAAGGCTGGTAGTTATACTCGCGGCTCTCGATAAAGTGCGCAAGCTGGCGAATGGTGGGCGAACGGTAAAGCTCGGAAACCGGCAGGCGCAGGCCCAGCTTGCTTTCCAGCCGGGAGAAGATGCGCACGCCGAGCAGCGAGTTGCCACCCAGGTCAAAGTAGTTCTGGTTGACGCCAATTGGGGCGATGCCAAGCACGTCTTGCCAGATATTGACCAGCTCGATCTCCATGTTCGTCGCGGGCACGCTATCTTGAGTGCTGGCTTTGACTTCCGCGCCGGGATCGGGCAGCGCCTTTTTATCGATCTTGCCGTTTGGCGTCACCGGGAACTGCGCCAAGGTAACAAAATCGGAAGGCAGCATGTAGGCCGGAAGGGTTTTGCGCAGGAACTCGGTTACGTCACCGGCATTGAGGTGCGAATTGACCGGTACCACGTATGCCACCAGGCGCTGCGTTGCCCCCGGCTGGCCTTTGATGAGCACCACCGCCTGGCGGACGGTGGGATGCTCGGCCAGGCGGGCTTCGATCTCGCCAAGTTCAATGCGAAAGCCGTGCAGCTTGACCTGATTGTCAATGCGCCCCAGGAATTCCAGTTGACCCGAGGGCAGCCAGCGCACGCGGTCGCCGGTTTTGTACATGCGGCTGCCAGGCTCCGCGCGGAATGGGTCGGGCAGAAAGACTGCGGCGGATTCGGCGGGCATGTTCTGGTAACGCAGGGCAACGTCGCCGCCGATATACAACTCACCCGGCACGCCGCGCGCTACCAGTTCGCGGTTTTCGTCCAGCACGTAAACGCTGTGATTGGGCAAGGGCAAACCGATGGGGAAGCGCGACCAGGTTTTGGCGTCATTGCTGGTGGGCGATGGCTCAAACATAGTGGTGGTGATTGCCGCTTCCGTGGGGCCGTAGGTGTTGATCCAGCGCACATGCTCCGCGCCGGGCAGCCCGCACCAGGCGATGAAGCTCTGGATGTTGGGCTCTTCGGCGTAGATCATCATTTTGACCAGGTCGGGCGGGATCGCCTGCTCGTTGAGCAGCATTCCGGCGGTCCATTCGCTCCAGAAGGCAGCCGGGATAGACATGACGCTAATGCGTTCGTTGCGCAGCAGACGGCTGAATTCAGCGGAGGAAAGCAGCCCGCCGGGCCGCGGGATGACTGTCGCGCCGCAAATAAGGGCCGGCAAGATTTCTTCAAAGGCGGCGTCAAAACCAATGGCGGCAAAGAAGAGGAAATGATCGCCCGGCACCAGCTTGAGATAATCGCGCATAGCGGCGGTATCGTTGGCCAGCGAGCCGTGCGAGGTGACTACGCCCTTGGGGCGGCCGGTGGAGCCGGAGGTGTAGGTGATGTACCCGGGGTCATCCCAGGCGGGAATGTGCGGGGCAAACCCGGCGGGCGCATCCGGCAGGGTGTGGATGTTGATCTTGCGGACGGCGAAGCGCGCGCTGCGCGCTTCCATCAGCGGCTCGGTGACCAGGATGCCAATCCCCGCGTCTTGCAGCATGTATTCCAGGCGCTCATCCGGGTAGGTGGGGTCCAGCGGCACGTACAGCCCGCCGCTTTTCATGATGCCTACCAGGCCGATGACCATATCAAAGCGTTCTTGCAGCAGCATACCCACGGGCGTGCCGGGCTGCACGCCGTTCTGGCGCAGAATTGCGGCCAGGGCATCGGTGCGCCGGTCCAGTTCGCGGTAGGTAAGCTGGCGCGTGCCGAGCTTGAGCGCCACTGCATCCGGCGCGCGCGACACCTGTTCGGGGAAAGCCTGGGTGAACAGGCGACCGATATTGGGAATCTGGACTGCATCTACCCCGCCGAGTAAATCACGCCGTTCGGCCGGGGTAAGCAGCGGAGCGCCGTCGATGGTCGAATGGGGGTCGTGGAGCATGGCCGCGAAGATGCGCATGAATTGCTGGATGATGGCATCGCTGCCAATGGTTTCGATCAGCCGTTCGGAAATATCAAAACCGAATTCGATCTGCCCGGTTTCTAGATCTGGATTGAGCAGATTTACGGCGAAATCGATCGTTTCGGTTTCGTTGAACCACCAGGTTTCAACCATTTCCGCGCCGCCAGCCAGCAGCCGGTTGTGGAAGTTGAGCATCACATTGTAGAGCTGGTTATCCGGGTTAGGGATAGGGTAGCGGCTGTGCTGAGCCACGCGCGCAGATTCGGCGCGCACGCGCTCGAAAAGGGTCAAAAAAGTATCGCCCGGCTCAACGTGAATGCAAACCGGTTCGGCCTGAATGGTCAACCCGGGGATTTCACGTAGTTGGCCGGGCCGGTTGAGGTAAGGGACGGAAATCATAAAATCGCGCTGGCCGCTGACGCGATACAGGTAGGCGGCAAAGGTGGTGAGCAGCAGGTTGAGGGCGCTGACGTTGACGGTATGCCCGGCGAACGCCGGTTCTTGCATCCGTTGGAGCAGGCGGTGCGCCAGCGCAGGATCGGCGCGATGATGCACGCGACAAACCGGGGCTACGCGACCTGAGCCGCTGTAGCCATACAGGTCGACCCGCCCGGAGCAGCCGTCCAGCGTTTCGCGCCAAAAGATCTGGTCGGCGCGGAACTCCGCCGAATTGAGGTAGGCCATGTCAGCATCCAACAACTGCTCATATGGGGGCAGCGCGCCGGCGGTGGGGTCCTGGCCGAGCAGGAGGCTGCGATAGATCTCTACCAGGCGCTTGTAGAGCAGGTAAATACCCCAACTATCGGCGATGACATGATGCAGGGTGATGACCCAGTAGGCGCGGCGCGGATCGACCTGCGCCAGCCATGCGCCGATGACCAGTTTTTCCAGGTTCATGGGCAGGTGGCCGAGTTCGTCTACCCAGCCGCGATAGGCCGCGTTTGGGTCGGCATGCGTGGAGAAATCGATAACCTGCAGCGCCAGATCGGTTTGCGGCAGAACCGTCTGCCGGGCGCGACCGTCAAACTCTGCGATTTGCAGGCGCAAACAGCCGGCTTCTTCTACGAGGCGGTCGAAAGCACGCCGGAAAACTTCCGGCTGCACCGGGCCGTCGATGGCATAGGCGAACGTCAGATTGTGAACCGGCGTTGGCCCATGATACACATCGCTCAGGTAGATCTGGTTTTGGCTGCAAGTTAGTTCTTTCCACTCCGGGAATGAACTATCAGTGTTCTCCATTTTGTTCGCTCCCTATCTCATCCCCTCTATGAGGATAGGCCTGGGGATCTATTTTGATACATTTATTTTCCGTTCCGATAGATACGGATTACGAATTAATAACGTAAATCAACCCATTACGATACACTTTCAATGCAAATCAATGCATGTTGAGTTCCAACTCCAAATTACCCCCCATACGTCGATTATAGCGAAATTTTCAAAAGAATATATATTTCCGATTAATTTCTAAATGTTATAAAAAAGTCTCGAACCGCTGGAAACCCGGCTGTTCGAGACTTTGTTGGCGCATCAGGCGATCTGCAATTCCATTGGCTGGCGGCGGATTTTTACGTCGCGGGTGCGGGCCAGCACCTGGCTGACCAGTTCTTCCGGCACGTCGACAAAGGCGCGGTTTGACTGGATGCGGATTTTGCCGATCACGTGCCCGGGGATGTCGGCGCGCGAGGCGATGACGCCCACCACCTCGTTGGGGCTGAGGCCGTGCTGCCGCCCGGCGTTGAGCTTAAGGCGCACCATGCCCGGCTCGCGGGCAAAGCCTTCCGGGCCTTTGAATGGGCCGTTGCGCGAAG
>DATCUC010000250.1:0-6567 GCA_036567625.1 Anaerolineaceae bacterium
CGCTTGGGTCGAGCAGCCGCGCGCCCTCGGCGGTCAACGTGCCCGCCGCATCTCCGGCCAGCCGCACCTCCGGCAAAATATCCCGCAGCTTCCAGCGAATATCCGCCGGCAGGCAGCCGTCGAAGCGCTCCAGCATGCTCGCGTCATAATCCTTGGTCCGGCTGTCGATCGGGAACATCCCCGAAGCCTCGCCCACGCCCAGCACCTGCTGGCCGGTCAACTTCCAGTGCACATAGCCCGCCAGCGTGGTCAAATGGCGAATATCCTTCACGTGCGTTTCGCCGTTCAAGATCGCCTGGTACAGGTGCGCAATGCTCCAGCGCTGGGGGATATTGAACTGGAACAGCGCGGTCAGTTTTTCCGCCGCTTCGCCAGTGATGGTATTGCGCCACGTGCGAAACGGAGCCAGCAGCTCGCCGTTCTGGTCGAAGGCCATATAGCCGTGCATCATCGCGCTAAAACCCATCGCGCCAACCGTGCGCAGCCGGATGTGGTACTGCTGCTCAACTTCCGCGCGCAGGCTGCGGTAGCTTTCTTGCAGGCCGCTCCAAACGTCTTCCAGTGAATACGTCCAAACGCCGTTTTCGTAGCGGTTTTCCCATTCGTGGCTTCCCGAAGCCAGCGGCGCGTGGTCCGCGCCAATCAGCACCGCCTTGATGCGGGTCGATCCTAACTCAATCCCCAAAAAGGTCTTGCCGCTTTCAATGGCTTTTCGCGCGTCGGTCAGGTCCATCTTACAACCTCCGGATGATTGCTTCTACCGGGCTTGCCGGTGAATTGGAAAGGGAGTATTTCATATTTGGCTTAATGTTATCGATAACGTGATCGTTCACTTTTCATTATAACAAAGTATAATAGAAATGATAGATGACATCTTTCCTATTTAGGGGAATCCATGGTTCAAAAACCGGTTCGCAAAGCCACCATCAAAGACATCGCCCAGCGCTGCAACGTTTCCACGCAGACGGTCTCGCGGGTGATCAATAACCGCCCCGACGTCGCGCCCGAAACCCGCAAACTGGTCGAGCAGGCCATCGCCGATATGGATTACCGCCCCAGCGCCCTGGCCCGCAGCCTGGTGCAGCGCAACAGCTACATGATCGGCGTCATTACGGCCGGTTTGCGCTACATCGGCGTTTCCACCACCCTCGATGGCATCACCGACCAGTGCGACGCTGCCGGTTATGCGCTGCTGCTCAAAGAGCTTCCCCGCTACGATACGCCCACCATTGTGCCCATCATCGAGTCGCTCATGTCGCACCAGGTGGAAGGCATCATCTTCGCCGCGCCCGAGCTCAACGAGAACGTCAAAATCACCCAGTCGCAGCTCCCGCCGTCTTGCCCGCCCATCATCTTCCTCAAGTGTAACCCGAACCCCAACTACACCACCATCAGCGTCGATAACGTTGGCGGCGCCCAGAAAGCCACCCAGCACCTGCTTTCCTGCGGCCGCCGCCACGTCGGCCTCATCACCGGCCCGCTGGAATGGCTGGAGGCCCGCCAGCGCAAACAGGGTTGGGAAAGCGCGCTGCGCAGCCAGGGCATTCAGATCACCAGCCAGAAATGGACTAGCGGTAACTGGTCGGCCGCCAGCGGCGAAACCGCGTTTGCCGAGCTGGTGCAAAAGTACCCGCGCATGGATGCGGTCTTCACCAGCAATGACCAGATGGCCTTTGGCGCGCTGCATTACGCACATTCCCATAACATCCGTGTTCCCGAAGATATCGCGATCATTGGCTTTGACGACCTGCGCGAATCCGCCTATTTGACGCCCGCACTTTCCAGTGTCACCCACCCCCTGCGCCAGATGGGCACGCTGGCCGTAGATACCCTGCTGGAAATCATCAACAGCGGCGGAACTATTCCAAACCGCACCATCGTCCTCGAAACCGAGCTCGTCCTGCGCGACAGTACCCCCCAACGCTAACCACCACGGCCGCGCGTTCTTACGAAGACCCTTCCTGGTATCAGCGGCAGGAAGGGTCTTCTTACACAAGGAGGAGAAAAAATCCAGGCGCGTAAGCGCTTATTCTTTATTCTTCTGCGAGACGTCGAAGAACACCGCCAGCAGCAGTACCATGCCCTTAATCACCTGCTGCCAATCAATGTTGACGCCCATGATCGACATACCGTTGTTCATCACGCCCATCACGAACGCGCCCACGATCGCGCCGACCACTGTACCAATGCCGCCCGTCGTCGACGCGCCGCCAATATAGCAGGCCGCGATTACGTCCAGTTCCATGCCGTTCCCGGCCTTCGGCGTAGCCGAGTTGAGACGCGCCGCGTACACCATGCCCGCCACCGCCGCCAGCAGCCCCATGTTGACAAAAGTGAGGAACAGCAGCTTGCGCGTGTTCACGCCCGAAAGCTTGGTGGCTTTTTCGTTGCCGCCCAGGGCATAAATGCGCCGCCCCAGCACCGTCTGGTTGGTAAGGAAAGTGTAGATCACAATCAAAACGCCCATCAAAATCAGCACGTTCGGCAGGCCCTTGTACGATGCCATCAGGATACACAGGCCCATGATCGCGCCGGTGATGATCACGTTCTTGACGATGAACAGCGGCAGCGGCGAAACCGCGAATTCGTACTTGCGGTTGTTCTGCCGGGCGCGAATATCCAGGAAAATCAGGATGCCGGAAAGCAGCGCTCCCAGTAGTACCGTAGTGAGGTGCACCCCCGGGTAGTGGAAGAAATCGGGAATGAAGCCGGAAGCAATATTCTGGAAGCTCTGCGGGAACGGCCCAACTGATTCACCGCCCAGCAGCCACAGAGAAAGCCCGCGGAAGATTAACATGCCCGCCAGGGTGACGATGAACGCCGGGATTTTTACATACGCAATCCAGTAGCCCTGCCACACCCCAATCAACCCGCCGACAACCAGGCTGATCAACATTGCCAGGTAGACATTCATGTCGTAACGCACGATCAACACCGCCGCCAGGCCGCCGACAAAACCCGCCACCGAACCCACAGACAGGTCAATGCCGCCCGCGATGATGATCAATAGCATGCCCAGCGCCATAATGATGATGTAGCTGTTTTGCAGGATCAGGTTCGTCAGGTTCACCGGGCGCATCAGCGTTCCCTCGGTGACGATCCAGAAGAACACCATGATCACCACCAGCGCGATTAACATGCCGTACTGGCGAATGTTGTCTTTGAACATCGACTTGATCATTGCCCCGGCTCCGCTTTCGACAGGAGCACCCTCGACGTTGCTTTTTAATGTTGTCATTGCTCCACCACCTCTTCTTCCTGCAGCATAATACACTTCATAATCTTCTCTTGCGAGGCCTCACTACCGGGCATTTCGCCAACGATCCTGCCTTCGCTCATCACGTAAATCCGGTCGCACATCCCCAGAATTTCCGGAAGCTCGGAAGAGATCATGACAATCCCTTTGCCCTGGGCCACCAGCTTATTAATAATGGTATAAATCTCATACTTCGCGCCCACGTCGATGCCGCGCGTGGGCTCGTCCAAAAAGAGCACATCCGGGTTAGCGAACAGCCATTTGCTCAGCACCACCTTTTGCTGGTTGCCGCCCGAAAGGTTGAGCGTTTTTTGCTGGATGCTGGAGCACTTGATATTCAGCTTGTTGCGGTAGTCCAGCGTCACGCCCAGCTCTTTGTGCCGGTTGACAATCACGCCGTCGGCCACTTCTTTGAGGTTGGCAATGGTGATGTTTTCTTTCACATCCTGGATCAGCACCAGCCCATAATTCTTGCGGTCTTCCGTGGCATAGGCCACCCCGTTGTCGATGGCTTTGGTGATGGTGCTGATGTCAATCTGCTTCCCATTCTTGAAGGCTTTGCCGGTGATATGCCGCCCGTATGCGCCGCCAAAAATGCTCATCGCCAGTTCGGTGCGCCCCGATCCCATCAACCCGGCGATACCCACCACTTCGCCCTGGCACACGTGAAAATTGATATCCGCGCAAACTTTGCGGTCGGTGTGGATCGGGTGGTAAACCGTCCAGTCTTGCACCTCAAAGATGGTCTGGCCAATATTGGGTTCGCGCGGCGGGAAGCGGTGGGTCAGATCGCGCCCAACCATGCCCCGGATGATGCGGTCTTCGGTGATTGGATCTTTGTGGCAGTCCAGGGTTTCAATCGTCGCGCCGTCGCGCAAAATCGTAATCTGATCAGCAACTTTGGAAACTTCTTGGATTTTGTGTGAAATCAAGATAGAGGAAATGCCCTGTTGCTTGAACTGCAGCAGCAGGTTCAGCAGGGCTTCACTGTCGTTTTCATTCAGGCTGGCCGTAGGCTCATCCAAAATGAGCAGCTTCACCTGTTTCGAGAGCGCTTTCGCAATTTCTACAAGCTGCTGCTTACCGGGACTGATATTGGTAATTAACGTTGTGGGGGATTCGTGCAGGCCCACCAGCTTGAGCAGTTCACGCGTTTTTGACGTGACCTCAAACCAGTTGATCACGCCGTTCTTCTGGCGTTCATTTCCCAAAAAGATATTTTCAGCAATCGATAGATACGGGATCAGCGCCAGTTCCTGGTGGATGATGACGATGCCCACGTGTTCACTCTGGCTGATATCATGGAAGCGGCATTCTTTGCCCATGAAGAAAATATCACCGTTATACGAGCCGTACGGATAAACGCCGCTCAGTACCTTCATCAAGGTCGATTTCCCCGCGCCATTCTCGCCTACCAGAGCGTGGATTTCTCCCTGCTGTACCGAAAAACTTACGTTGTCGAGCGCCTTTACACCGGGGAAGGTTTTGGTGATGTTGCGCATCTCCAGAATGACATCAGACATAGCCTATCCATCCTTTATGCAGATCAACAAACAGTGCGGTATTTCAATTGTACAGGTAAATAACTTGCCAGCGTTCACGGACCGATTGATAAAAAAGCTGGTGTATGAGGAGAAACCCCTCATACACCAGCCGGAAGAAGTCAATTACTTCAGATCTTCTTCTTTGAGGTAGCCGCTGTCGATCAGCAGGGCTTTGTAGTTGTTGATGTCAACGCTCACGGGCACGAGCAGGTAGGAGGGGACGATCTTGACGCCGTTGTCGTAGGTCTTGGTGTCATTGATCGGAACTTCCTGGCCCTTCAGCGCCGCGTCAACCATCATGGCGGTCTGCTTGGCGAGTTCGCGGGTGTCCTTGAAGACGGTGTAGGCCTGTTCGCCGGCGATCATCTGCTTGATCGAGGCAACTTCGGCATCCTGACCGGTGACAACGGGCCAGGGCTTGTCAGCCGTGCCGTAGCCAACGCCGCGCAGCGAGGAGATGATACCGCGGCTCAGACCATCGTAGGGGGACAGAACGGCATCCACACGCTTGTCGGTGTAGAAGGCGCTCAGCAGGTTGTCCATGCGGGCCTGGGCGGTCGCGCCGTCCCAGCGCAGGGTGGAAACCTTGTCCATGCCCATCTGGCCGGACACAACCACCAGCTTGCCGCTGTCGATGTAGGGCTGCAGCACCGACATGGCGCCGTCATAGAAGTAGTACGCGTTGGTGTCGTCGGGCGAGCCGCCGAACAGTTCAATATTGAAAGGACCCTTGCCGTCTTTCAGACCCAGCGCCGTTTCGATCTGGCTGGCCTGCAGAACGCCCACCTTGAAGTTATCGAAGGTCGAGTAGTAATCGACGTATTCGGTCTTGGAGATCAGGCGGTCGTAAGCGATAACCAGAACGCCAGCTTCATGGGCCTTCTTCAACACGTCCGAGAGGGTGCTGCCGTCGATCGCGGCGATCACGAGGACATTCACGCCCTTGGTGACCATGTTTTCAATCTGGGCCACCTGGTTGGGGATGTCATCTTCCGCGAACTGCAGTTCGGTCTTGTAACCCATTTCTTCAAAGACCTTGACCATGCTTTCGCCATCGGAAATCCAGCGTTCCGAAGACTTGGTGGGCATCGAAATGCCAACAAATTTGGCTTCGGCGGCCGGCTGAGCATTCTCAGGGGCGGTGGTGGCGGCAGCGGGCTGGCAAGCGCCAAGGAACATGGCGAGCACAACCAGAACCGCTAAAACAGAAAACAGCGAGCTCTTCTTCATTATGAAAATCCTTTCAAAGGTTGAACGGGATTCCAGACGGCTGCTGGACAGTTGGTATCCTGTTATCGATACCGTGAACGATAACAGTTTATCATACGCTTTTGCTGGAGTCAATATGTCAATATATGATTAACGTCACTTTTTTGAATAAATAAAATACTTTGCTGTAAAAAAAGTGCAAATTACCCGCAGCGCCGCTTTATTCCCCTCCGTAGGGTGTCGTGGGCGGCCTTATTCGCATCATCCTGAGCGCAGAATGCAAAGCTACCGGCCCTACCGCGCCGCCAACGCACCGTAAAACATCCTTGCATGCAGCCTGTAAGGTGGGTTGGCGGCGAACTATTATTGCCGGATAACGCCGCCCAACTCCTCGCGGAACCGGCCCTACACCCGCTCCAGAACGTGCGTGATGGCTGTGCTGGCCGGACCGCCCAGGCACTGCACCAGGGCGCGCCGCGCCTTTTCCAACTGCCCAGCGCCAGCTTCGCCGCGCAACTGCAGCGTGGCTTCCACTGCCTGGTACACGCCGCTGGCGCC
>DATCUC010000251.1:0-5117 GCA_036567625.1 Anaerolineaceae bacterium
GTCGCTGTGCGCGCCGGGGGCGGGTCGGCGATTTCCGGGGCTGTCACCGCCGGCCCGCTGAAGAAGGAATTGACCAGCACAAACCGCACCGTCAGCCGCTCGTTATACGCGCCGCTCAACAGCCGGGTGACGCTGGAAGAAAGCCGGCTTTCGGCCCACTCGCGGCCAAAGGAGTTATACGTTCCAACAGTGAACACCCGGTCTTGATACGAGATAGGGAAGAGCGTTTTGATCCAGGCGTCGTAATCGGCGCGCGAAGTTTCCGCCCGCAGCTGGCTGAGGACAAATTCCCAGGCCTGCTGGTGCTTCGCAAGGGGTAACGGGACGGAGGTGGTTGGCACAGTCTGGTTCATGCGCGCGGTCTTCTCAGCGCCGGAGGGCGATGCGCTGGGATCACTCCATGCCGGTGGGCGGCCGGTTCTTCGCCAGCGCCTTCACCTGCTTGTTGAGAAACTCGATCACCTCGGGGAAGTCTTCCTGGCGGATATCTTCCGACCGGCTGACGCCCGTGAGGCGGGTGATGTCCATATAAATGCCCGGGAAGGGCTTGGCAACGCCGCTCTCCTGCAGCAGCGTGCCCAGGGTAGCAACCGTTTCGCGGAGCTGGCCAAGTTGTTCGGGGGTGAGGCGCGCGCGTGGGCCACTGGCTGCTTCCAGCCGGGTGACCTGTTCGCGCAGCGCGCTGAACGCCGCGCGGATCTGGTTCACTTTTTCCTCATGCGCGCGGCGAATCTCCGCCAGCTCCGCTTCTACTTTTTTTGAGAGTTCTTCCTCAAAACTTTCCTGCTGAATAACCATGCGGGCAATCGCGCGGTCGCGGGCCTGCATCTCGCCGCGCTCGCTGATGCCAAAATGCTCGGCCAGCACGGTGTGAATCTCTTCTTGCAGCGCTTGCAGGGTGGCGCGGGCTTCATCATCTTGCAGGCTGTTGAGCCCCACCCCGCCCAAAAAGTAGGGCACGGCGCTGGCTTCCAGGCACAGGCTCGGCTGCGGCCCGCCCGGGGTTTCGAGCAGGATCGTGGCCGTATACGGGGCGAAGTAGCTCTTGCGCTGCAGCCGCTTGCGCTGCGCGCGCTGGTCGATGCCAAAGGCGTCGCACAGTGAGCGCAGCGAAACGTAGCCTAACCCATCGCGCAAATCCGCGGTGATGAGGTCTTTGCCGTGAAACTTGAGGATGCGCTGGCGCAGCGGGCGAAAGACGGGCAGTTCATCGGTCATTGTTCGTTGTTCTCCAAAGGGGGGTCCATTTTGGACCTGCCCCGGCCGTTCCAGGGATTTATTTCTTCCGGAAACCCATAGAATATTTGGAAGAAATAATCAGGCATTGCCAACCAGGCGTTCCACCAGTTCGACCAGGTTGGTTTCATCGTGCTCGCCCACGCGGTTGAGCCGAGCCGTGCAAATGCGCGCGAGGATACCGATGGTTTCACCGGTAGATACTTTGCGGCCCAGCAGCTTGGTAAAGCGCTCCTGCCACACTTCCAGTTCGCTGATCTCGCCCTGCGAAAGCGTGAGGCCCACCTTGCGCCGCGGAACGGGGGCAGGCGGGCGGCCCGGCGGGCGGGCATCCGGATTGGCAGGTACATTACGGGCTTCATAAAGCTGCACCCAGGCGGGTTTATTTCCAGGGTTGTAAGCGCTCATCCGTGAATTACCTCGCGCACTATATCCAGGTTGATCGTGGTATCATCACTCTGCAAGAGAAAATCGGTGGCCAGCGCGCACAGGCGGATGATCTCGCGCGGTACGCCCTGCGACCGCTCGTAGAGCAGTTCAAAGGCATTATCGTCGATCAGCGATTCGTTACGCCCGGCCACGCGCAAGCGGAAGAGAACCATCTGCAGCGCCGAGGCCAGGGTCAACGGAGGCAGCACCAGGCGCACAAAGACGCGCGCGTTGACGGCCTTGTTGGTTTCAAACAGCGCAGACATTTCGCTCTGCCCGAAAGCCAGGATCTGCACCACCTTGGCATCGTAGTCAAAGTTGTACAGGCGATGAAGAACTTCCAGCGCTTCCGGCTCCATCAATTGAGCGTCATCCAGCAGAATGACCACGTTGCGCCCGGCGGTATAGGCGTCGGCCATCATTTGCTCCAGCGAATCCATCTGGCGTTGGAACGAGCGCTGGAGGATGCGCTGCGGTTCTTTGCGCTGGGCATAGATGGTGGGTTGCAGCGCCACGCTGATCTGCCGCGCCGCATCCATCGCCGATTTGAAGGCCGCGGTATGAATGTAGCAGATGGCAATCGCCTGTTCTCCGGCATACACGTCATACAGTCGTCGCGCGAGGGTCGATTTCCCCATGCCCATGTCGCCGGCAATCAGCGCCAACCCGCGGCGGCGCGAAACCACGCCCTGCGCCTGGCGGTAGACTGCCAGGTGCTCCGACCCGAGGTACAGGTAGCGCGGGTCCGCCGACAGTTTGAAGGGATCTTCCTTCAAGCCCAGGCGTTCCAGCCGCGCCAGACGCCATTCTTCATCGCTAAACGAGTAGAGCATAGGCCAATCTTCCTCCCGATTTTGTTCATTATTACACTATTTCGGGTTAATTGCAATAGAATTATGGTAATTCTAGGTCATTTGCAGTTGATTTACAACAACTTTGTTGATTTTACCCCCATTTCATGCTAATATAGATTCGAAACGGGTAACCTTGACTGTATTCTGCTCGAAATAGCCTTATTTCTGCTGAGGATGGGATAAAACAGGCATGGCGATCACAATTACGATTGCAAATGAGAAAGGCGGGGTCGGCAAAACCACTACCGCGGTAAACCTCGCCGCCGGGTTAGCCCTGCGCCTGTCCGATCTGGACGGCCCGCGCGGGCGGATTCTGCTGGTCGACATGGACCCCCAATCCCACGCGCTGCTGGCCACGGCCTTTGAGGAACACCAGGCCCCCGAGAACGCCTCGCTCAGCGCGCTGCTGACCGAAACCCCGCCGCCCTCCGTGCAGCGCCTGATCCGCCGCTCCGCGCACCACCCCAACCTGTTCTTCATCCCCAGCAATCGCGCCGCGATGGTGGAAGCCGCGCGCGTCCTGCCCAGTCTGATGGCCAATGAAACCCGCCTGGCGCGCGCGCTGGCGCCAGTGAAAAGCCAGTTCGCCTACATTGTGGTCGACACGCCGCCCACCACCAACGATCTGCTCATCAACGCCCTGGTGGCGGCTGACCTGGTGGTCGTGCCGGTGGAAACCTCTTACCTTGGCGTTTCCGGTCTGCGCGAGCTGCAGCGCACCATCGAACTGGTACAGACCCACTTCCGCCCGGAATTGAATGTATTTGGCTATTTGCCCACCCTGTGCGAAGAACAGCGCAGCGAGGCCCAGGAGATCCTGGCGGAATTGGCGCGGCGCTACCCGGGCCGCGTGCTGCCGCCGATTCACAAATCATCCGACCTGGCGTACGCGCATTCCAGTCATATGGACGTGTTCACTTACCGCCCGCCCCGGCAGCGCCGCCCCACGGCGATTGCTTCTTCTTCGCGCCCAACGCAAGAATACGCCGGGTTGGTGGAAACCATCTTAAACAGCACACAGTAGAAAGGCGAAGGATGGCCAAAAGTCCACGCAAGCGGTTTAATGCCTTTGAAGATATCCCGGTCGGCCAGGAAGCGCCCCCACCAGAGGAGCGCAGCGCGCCGCAAAGCGTAACCGCGGTTACGAATCCGCCGGCAGCGCAGGTGGAACGCATCGAGCGCCTGCCTCCCAGCCAGATGATGCCCGACCGCTTCCAGCCGCGGCGGCTGCTGCCCGTCAGCTTGCGCGAGCCGTTTTACACGGGGCGGATAAGCTGCTACCAGGCCGCGGCGCAGTGGCTGGCGCTGGCCCGCAGCGACCCCGGCTATCGCGCGGAAGTGGAGCGGCTGCTGTCGATGGGCGAATCCTTTGGCGAGCACGGCCAGATCAAGCCCATCACCGGAACCTGGGTTCCGGCCACGGACGGCAGTTTCTTATTCCAGATCGAAACCGGCGAGCGCCGCTTCTGGGCCGCCTGCCTGCAGGCCGCGGCCAATCACCTGGAAGAAGAACCCCTGCTGCGCGTTGAAGTCGTCAATCATCCCACGCGCCAGCGCCAGGTATTGGAGAACCGCCACGCGGAGATTCCCTCCGCCGTGGGCCAGGCCTGCGAAGTGGCCTCCCTCATCCTGGCGGAAATGGGTGTTGAGCCGTCCGGCGACTTCCACGACGAGTATGACTATTTTCGGCAGGCGCGCGCCCAGCGCATGCCCGCCGGGCTGTGGGAAAAATTGACCCCGGTGATGCAGCTCACCCGGCCGCGCATGGTCCAGCTCCTCAACATCCTGCAGCTGCCTACGCCCCTGCTCGACCTGGCCGATCGCTATCGCCTGCCCGAGCGTGTGCTGCGCGAAGTGCTGGCCCTGCCGCGCGAGCAGTGGGAAAGCATCCTGCGCGCCAGCATTCAAAACAACCTGACCTCCGAAGAAATCGCCGAAGCTGCCGAGCGCGAATCCAAAGGCGAGCCCGCTCACCCGCGCGAACCTGCGCGCTATGAGCCGGCGCGCATCGCCGCCAGCGCGCTGCGCAAGTTCGCCACCACCGTATCCAACCTCGACGAATTCGCCCAGGCCCAGGCCCTCGACGAGATCGCCGATATCTTCGTCGCCAGCGGCCAGGCCGACGGTATCATGAACCTGCTCAGCGAACTATCCGTGCTGGTCAACGCCCGCCTGAGCCGTAGATCGTAACCGTGGTTACACTTTATGAAAGGAACTGCCGGTCGGCAGTTCCTTTTTTGTGCTCATTTTCACGCGGCGCATCTATTCCGGTTGGTAGATCGCTTTGAATCCTTTGCAAAAAGCGGTTGGACCGGTACTGAAATGACCTTCCCCTGGGTCGATCAGCGTGTTCAAACGCAGACCCTCGTAATTGCGCCGATGCAACTGGTCGACGAGTTGCTGAAGCCCCGGAACGATATCCTCTTCCAATTCACCGGCTGAGAGGAAAGCGTGAACGGGTAAGGATGTGCGCTTCTTTGCCAGCTCTTCTTCATAGGCAAGGAAATGCGGCATCATGATCTCGAACGTGGCGCTCGCAATGAGATACCGCAAGAACAAATCCGGTTCATGCAGAAGTGCATACAGTGTAAACATCCC
>DATCUC010000252.1:0-3847 GCA_036567625.1 Anaerolineaceae bacterium
CTGGCCGTTCTGCGCGGCGGCCATCAGCGGAGTAAACTCTTCGGACTGCACCGCGTTGGGGTCAGCGCCGTTTTCAAGCAGAATGCGGCTGGCTTCCAGGTGCTGCCCGGCCACCGCGGAATGCAGCGGCATCACGCCAAAACCGTTGCGCGAATAGGTGTTGACCCTGGCTCCGCGCTGCGCCAGCAGACGCACCACCTCGGTGCGGCCAAAAAAGGCCGCCAGGTGCAGCGCCTGGAATCCGTCTGTGGAAAAGCTGTTGATCAGGTGCTGATCTTCGTCCAGCAGCGCCTGCACGCGCTGCGCATCACCCACCGCCGCCGCTTCGTAAAAATTGAGCGGCGCGCCAAGCTTCACCAGGTCGGCGGCCAGTTCAAGCTGGCCGTAATAGCAGGCCACCATCACCGGCGACAATCCATTGGCGTTGCGCGCCAGCAGTACCTCGGGGTGCTGCGCGGCAATCGCCTGCACCTGCCCGCGCTGTCCACGCATCAATGCCTGAAAAAATTCTTCCTGTAAGGCCGCATCCATGAATACCCCCTTTATACTACCGTTAAATCCAGGCGCATCACCGGCCGGGTTGGCGACCGGCGCGCCACTTCGATAAACCCCGCGCGGCGAAAGGTGGAAGCCCAGCCGGTAAACGCTGCGCCCGAAGAAAAGGTGGCGGGCGAATCCACCGGGTAAGCTTCTACCGCGGGCGCGCCGTTCTGCCGCGCCCAATCGACGGCGGCCTGCACCAATGCCCCGCTCAACCCGTTGCGCCGCTGCCCGCGTTTGATGTAGAAACAGACAATCGACCACACCGGCAGATCGTCAACGGGGAAGAGAACTTGCGAGCGGTCGAGCGAGGGAAACTCGGCGCGCGGCGCCACCGAGCACCAGCCTACCGGCTGGCCCTTGCGGTAGGCCAAAATTCCGGGTACATGCCCGGCATCCACCAGGGCGCGCATGGCCTGGTGGTTCGGCTCGTACTGCTGGCGAGTCCACTCCGCGCGCGTAAGCCGCCACCACATGCACCAGCACCCGGCGCAGGCGCCGTTGGCGCCAAACATGGTTTCAAAATCCGCCCAGTTCGCGGCAGTCACCGGTAAGAAGGTCACGGTTTCAGCTTCCATCTCACGCTCCTGTGCATTTCGGATCGCTCTCATTATATCGACAAGCCGCGCCGGAAGAAAAGCCCCAATAAACCCTGTTGGCAAAACAATCCGCGGACTGGTTTGATGCCGCGAAACGGAGGATGCATGTTTTTTCTCACGGTACAATAGAGCTAATCAAATCACGCGCGAAAATGATCCAGCCCGGAGGATAATTATGCCATCTTCAATGGAAAATGTTCTTGCAGTGATCCTGGGCGGCGGGCGCGGCAGCCGCCTGTTCCCTCTCACCGGGGTGCGCTCCAAACCGGCAGTGCCCATGGCTGGCAAATACCGCCTGATCGATATTCCTATCAGCAACTGCATTAATTCGGGCATTTACCGCATCGCGGTTCTCACCCAGTTCAATTCGGTTTCACTGCACCGGCATATCGCCGAAACCTATCACTTTGACGCCTTCCACACCGGCTGGGTGCAGATCTGGGCCGCAGAGCAAACGATGGCCACCGTAGACTGGTATCAGGGTACGGCAGACGCGGTGCGCAAACAGTTGTACGAGATCCGCTCGACCCGCGCCGGACACGTGCTCATCCTGGCTGGCGACCACCTGTACCGCATGGATTTTGAAAAAATGGCCGCCTTCCACATGGAACACAACGCGGATATCACCGTGGCCGTCCAGCCGGTGCGCGCCAGCGAAGCCAGCCGCTTTGGCCTGCTCAAGGTCAACCCGGATATGTCGATCAGCCGCTTTGCCGAAAAGCCCACCGACCCGCCCGTGCTGGAAGACCTGAAGAGCCGCTCGGACCCCGAGCGTCCGTACCTGGGCTCGATGGGCATCTACCTGTTTAAGGCAGACGTGCTGCATGATATGCTGCGCGGCTCCAAGTTTGACGATTTTGGCGGGCAGGTCATCCCGGCGGCAATTGAAACGCATTCGGTCAAGGGCTACAACTTCGACGGCTATTGGGAAGATATTGGGACGATCCGCTCCTTCTACGAGACCAACCTGGCGCTGGCGATGCCCAACCCGCCGTTCGACTTCTTCGACCCGCAGCGGCCGATCTACACCCACTCGCGGTTCCTGCCCGGCTCGACGGCCGAGAATTCCAGGCTGGAAAATGTGCTGCTGGCTGACGGCTGCTGCATCCGCAGCGCGGAGATCATCCACGCGGTGATCGGTATCCGGTCGCAGATCCAGGAAAACGTATTCATTAAAGACACGATTATGATGGGCGCGGATTACTACGACAACCCATGCCAGGAAGACGAAGAGCGGATTTCCATCGGCATCGGCAGCCACTCCAGCATTGAAGGCGCGATCATCGACAAGAACGCGCGCATCGGCCACCATACGGTGATCAAGCCCTTCCCGGCAGATTTTCCGGAATACAACGGCGAGAATTTTGTAGTGCGCGAGGGCGTGGTGGTGATCCCCAAAAGCACCACCTTGCCGCCGCACACCTATATCGCGCCGGATATGAAAGAGATCCAGGAGTCGATGGGGCGCGGTTGATCCTCACGCACACCGGCAATCGTTAGGGCTTTCCCTGTTGTCTGAAGGGGAAAGCCCTTCTCTTTTTCCGGCGCAATTTTTTATATGATAAAAATTGCGGGGGCTTTTTCGTTTGCCCGTGGCGTTAAACCAACTTTTGGCCGCAGCCTTTGCGGCCAGAACAAATTTCATTACCTGATAGGAGTCGTGACCATGGATAATCCCTTTACCAATTTGGGCCTGGCGTTCACTGGTTACCTGCCTACCATCCTGGCCGCGCTGGCCGTTCTGCTGGTGGGCTGGCTGATCGCGTTTGTCGTTTCGCGGCTGGTGGGCAACCTGCTGGAGCGCACCAACCTGGACGACCGCGTGGCCGGGATGCTGCGCACCGAGCAAAATACCGCGGCAGACGGCCCGCGCGTCACCCGCTGGGTGACCACAGCCGTGTTCTGGATTATTTTGCTCTTCGCGGTGGTGGCATTCTTGCAGGTGCTCAACCTGTCGATCGTATCCGCGCCGCTCAACCTGGCGCTCAGTTCCATCATCGGTTTCCTGCCTTCATTGTTCAGCGCGCTGGTGCTGCTGTTCGTGGCCTTCCTGGTTGCCACTTTTCTGCGCATGATCGTCACCCGCGTGGTCAGTGCTTCCAGCCTGTCGCGCCGCGCGTCGGAGAACGCGGAGATGAGCACCAAAAGCCGCGTCACCCTGGGTGAAACCGTGGGCAACGTGGTTTACTGGCTGGTGTTTTTGCTGTTCCTGCCGGCTATCCTCGGCGCGCTCAACCTTAACGGCATCCTCGCGCCGGTGCAGACGATGGTCAACGAAGTGCTGGCCTTTCTGCCCAACCTGCTGGCCGCCGGGTTGATCCTGGCCGTTGGCTATTTTGCCGCGCGCATCGTGCGCCAGATCGTGGTGGGCCTGCTCAACAGCGTGGGCGTCAACCGCATCGGGCAGCAGGTGGGGCTGCAGGGCGAAAATGCGCCTAACCTGGCCAACGCCCTGGGCACGCTGGTGATGGTGCTGATCATGATCCCGGTGGCGATTGCCGCGCTCAATGCGCTGGATATCCCGGCGGTATCGCAGCCCGCGGCGGCCATGCTGACCACGGTGCTAAACGCCATCCCGCTCATTTTTGGCGCGGCGGTGCTAATCGCCATCACCTACTTCGCGGCGCGGCTGGTGGGCAACCTGGTAGCCGGGCTGCTGGCCGGCATGGGCTTTGACCGCCTCTTCCGCAGCCTGGGCCTGGGTGACG
>DATCUC010000253.1:0-2868 GCA_036567625.1 Anaerolineaceae bacterium
AGGCGTGCAGGCCGACAAAACCATGGCAAAAAGAACGATCAGGCTTGCAAGTACGTGAAACCGCTTAGACATTTTTCTCTCCTTACACAATCTCTCGGATACATGGGTTGAAGCAAACAGAAAAACCAAACGGATACGCTACGAATTTCACCTCCCTTCAAATCTGGCAGTCGATTCTCGAATGACGAGTTCGCATGGATACTGCAGGTGCTGCGGCGGCAGGGCCGGGTCGGCAATGACCTGTAACAGCAGGCGCACGGCTTCGCGGCCCAGCATAAAAGTGTCCTGCCGGATGGTTGTCAGCGGGGGATCAAAATAAGAGGCCAGCGGCATATCGTCAAAACCAACCACCGAAAGCTGATCGGGCACGCTCAGACCCGCGTCGCGAGCCGCGCGGATCACCCCGATGGCCATGCGGTCGTTTTGGGCGATGATCGCCGAAGGCAAGTCGCCATTTTGCAACCAGGATTGGAAGATCTGATACCCACTGGTAGCTGACCAGTCCCCTTCCTGGCGAGGCATGGCCGCCGCATCGAGACCGGCAGCCGACAGCGCGTTGATAAAGCCAATATGGCGCTCTTGCGCGCAGTCTTCGACCAGCGGCCCGGTGATTTCGCCGATGCGCGCGTGTCCCAGTTCCAGCAAATGCCGGGCGCCAATTTCCGCGCCGCCGCGGTTATCCAGGTAAACCGAGTAGCGCATATCGGCGCGGGCGCTGCCTACGCAGTACACCAACGGGATACCGCGCGGCTTGATCTTTATGCGGTGATCCAAAAATGGGTTGAACAACACAATCCCATCCACGCGGCGGCGGCCAATCAATTCGCCCAACAGGTCGTTAAAATCGCCTTCCGTCGGAGCCGAGGAAGTGACCAAAAAATACCCGGCCTGGCGAGCCTCATATTCAGCGCCTTCCTGGTTGCTGGCAAAGGTAAAGTCAACCAGGTTCGGTGCGAGTGTGGCCAGCATGGAGCTTTTGCCCTGAGCCATCGACTGCGCGATGGCACTGGGCTGATAGCCTAATTCGTGAATGGCATTTTCTACGCGCTCGCGGGTTTCCTGAGCAACATGCGCGTCCTGATTAATCACGCGCGAAACCGTCTGGTGAGAAACACCAGCCTGGCGAGCGACATCTCGAATAGTAGGTCGATAATTTGGCATTGTGTTATTCGTTGGAAGCGGCTTGGAGTTCGTGTGACCGGTAACATGCTGAGCGAAAAAAAAGACGACGCATGTGACCGGTAACATCATCATAGCCAATTTTCACATGCGAGTCAAGTACGAATTTTTGCATAATCCATCTCCCCCCCAGGTGCTATAATCCTGCGGATGGATACTGTTACGCTCGACCTGGAACGACAAAAATCGGCGAAAAAATACGCGCGTATCCGCCAGCGCCTGACGCTGCTGGATATGGGCCTGACACTTGCCTACTTGTTGGCCTGGTTACTTTTTGGTTGGGGCTTTCGCCTGCGCGAAGCATTGAGCGCATTCACCGCCTCACCCTATTTACAGGTGGGCATCTTTGCGGTGGTATTTGGCGGCATCTCCTCGCTACTGGCCCTGCCGATGTCTTACTACAGCGGCATTGTGCTGCCGCGCCGCTACGGGCAGTCGAACCAGACCCTGCGCGGCTGGGTGATCGACCAGCTAAAAAGTCTGCTCATTTCCGCTGTATTTGGCCTGCTTGCAGTGGAAGCAATCTACGCAGTGCTGCGCGACAACCCGGCCAACTGGTGGTTGTGGGCTGCAGGGTTAATGCTGTTCTTTACCGTAGTCATGTCAATCCTGGCGCCGGTCGTGTTCATGCCGCTCTTCAATAAATTCAAACCCCTCGGAGAAGAACATGCCGACCTGGCGCAGCGGTTGATGGCCCTGGCGCAGCGCGCCCGCACCCAGGTGCGCGGTGTCTATCAGTTCGATATGAGCCGGCGCACCAAAGCCGCCAACGCCGCGCTCACCGGCCTGGGCGGCACGCGACGCATCATCCTGGGCGACACGCTGCTGAACGAATTCACTGCGGACGAAATCGAAACCGTGCTGGCCCACGAGTTGGGGCATCATGTTCACAAAGACATCCCCCTGTTGATTGCCTTTGACACACTGGTCACGCTGGCGGGGTTCTGGCTGGCCGGGCAGTGTCTGGCCTGGGGTATCGATGTCTTTGGGTTCCGGGGCGCGGCCGACCCGGCCGCCATGCCGCTGCTGGCGCTGGTGCTGATCGTTTACGGGCTGGTGACCATGCCGCTAAGCAACGGTTTCTCACGCTGGCGCGAGCGCCTGGCCGACAGCTACGCGCTGGAAGTCACCGGCAATCCGGCTGCGTTCGTTTCGGCAATGACCCGCCTGGCAAACCAGAACCTGGCTGAGGTTGACCCCGAGCCGTGGGTAGAGTTTCTGCTGTACTCGCACCCCGCGCTGGGGAAACGGATCCGGATGGCCCTGGACCAGACCAGGATTTCCCCGCCAGCAACATGATCCAAAGCGGGCTGCTATAATACCTGTACCGCGCGACGCGATAAGATCAATTCGATATCGCTCTTGTTGCGCTGCGCATTCCGTAACGAACAACACCTTTGCTCTCACCAGGAGATGCTATTATGTCGCAAACCAACAGCTTGCCCGCCCGCAGCGAAGTTCCGCTGGAAGAAACCTGGGCGCTCGAATCGGTCTTCGCCACTCCCGCGGATTGGGAAGCCGCAGGCAAACACCTGGATGCCCTGCTGCCGGAACTGGCCGCCTACCAGGGCCGGTTGGGCGAAAGCCCGCAGGTGCTGCTGGCCGCCATTGAAAAGCTGGAAGAAGTGGAAACCCTGCTGGGCAAGATCTCGGTATATGCCAGCAACGCCAGTTCCGTAGATACATCTG
>DATCUC010000254.1:0-7957 GCA_036567625.1 Anaerolineaceae bacterium
GCCGCGCCCGCCGCAAAAACCCTGGAAGGCGAGATCCGCGTTGTCCGCGCCCGGCCGCGCCAGTCGGCGGAGATTGCCGCGCTGATCACCCGGCTGAGCAAAGGCAAACGCGAAATGCGCGCCGAGGACGTGATGGCCGCCTTTGGCGAAAAAGCCTTCCTGCTGCTGCAGGTCGGATCCACCCCCGCGGGGCTGATCGGCTGGCAGGTGGAGAACCTGGTAGCGCGCACCACTGATATTCTCATCGACCCGGCGCTGCCGCTGGAAAAAGCCGTGCCCGCGCTGATCACCGAAATGGAGCGCGCCTCGAAAGACCTGCAAAGTGAAGCCTCGCTGGTCTTCGTGGATGAGCCGTTGACGAAAATGGACCCGGTGTGGCGCTCATTGGGCTACGAACGCCGCGCGCCCGATCAGCTTGGCGTGCAAGCCTGGCAGGAAGCCGCGTTGGAATCGATGCCCGATGGCTGCCAGTTGTTCTTCAAGCAGCTTCGCATCGACCGGGTTCTACGCCCGATCTAGAACCAGGTGCATTCCAGGCAGTTCGGCAGCGCGAAATAGGGTAAAATCAAGAAAAATAGGGGATGCGCCGCCGCGCGCTGCAATGTGATCCTGTGCCAAATCTGCTGAATGAACTGCTGTTTATCTTCCAGCGGCTGAACTGGCTCAGCGTTTTCGACCTCGTTCTGGTAACGGCTATCTTCTTCGGCATTTTTATCATGGTGCGTGACACGCAGGCCATGGTACTGCTGAGGGGCGTTACCCTGTTGGTCATTTTGTTGAGCTTGCTGACCAGCCTGGTCAATCTACCTGCCTTTTCGTGGCTGGTGGATACGACGCTGCCTGCCCTGGTTTTTGCCATCCCCGTCATTTTTGCGCCTGAAATCCGCCGCGGCCTCGAAAAGATCGGCCGCGCAGGTTCCAGCCCGCTGTTCGTGCGCCAGAACTCGGCCTCCATGCAGGCCATTCAGAACACCATCAAGGCCGTCGTCAGCGCCGCGGCGCGGCTTTCGGCACGCCAGCACGGCGCGCTAATTGTCCTCCAGCGCAGCGATGTTCTGGACGAATATGTTGCCACCGGCGTGACGCTCAACGCTAAAGTCACCCCGGAACTGCTGCTGCAAATCTTTTACCCTAACACCCCGCTGCATGACGGCGCGGTGATCATCGCCGATAACAAGATCACCGCCGCGGCGGCAGTCATGCCGCTTTCGGCCAGCGGCGTGCTTAACCGCTCACCGGAACGGCAGATGGGTCTGCGCCACCGCGCTGCGCTGGGGATTTCTGAGGCCAGCGATGCCATCGCGGTAGTCGTATCGGAAGAAACCGGATCAATCTCCATCGCGCACGCCGGGCGCATGATCCGCCGCCTGGACAGCGAGCGCCTGGAGAATATCCTCCTGGCTTTTTACCGGCCTTTAGACATGCCCACCACGCCAATCACCATAGCCTCGCGGCTATTCCGCCGCGAAGAACAGCCCGGCAGCACCCCGCCCGGGCGCCGGTCGGATGATTAAAAGGAGTTCGTCGCGATGATGCCGCTGCTGCGCTCCTTTATGAAGTACCTGCCCAGTCTGCTGCTGGCCATGGTTCTGGCCGTCGCGGTATGGATTTCCGCGGTCACCGCGGCGGATCCCATCGCCGCGCGCCAGTACGAACGCTCGGTGCCCATCGAGGTTGTGGGCCAGGACCCCAACCTGGTGCTGACCAGCCCGATCCCGGATGTCAACAATATCAAGCTCAGCGCGCCGCAGTCGATCTGGAACCAGATGCAAACCGAAACCGACCCGGTCACTGCCGTAGCCGATCTTTCCGGATTAAGCGCGGGCACGCATGAAGTGCCGGTACAGATCCAGGTGCGGCTGCGCCCGGTGCAGGTGGTGAGCAACTCTCCCGAAAATATCACGGTGATGCTTGAACCGCTGGAGACCAAAACGTTTTCTATCGAGTTGGTGCAGCGCGGCGAACCGGCAGTAGGTTTTCTGGCCGGGACTCCCTCCATGAACGTTGACACTGCCACGGTCAGCGGCGCGCAGAGCCAGGTGGAGCGCGTGGTGCGCATCCGCGCTGTGCTGGATAATAATGAAGTGCGCGAGAACATCAGCCGCACCCTGGTGCTGCAGGCCCTGGATGCGGGCGGGCAAAGCGTGGAAACCGTCACTCTCTCGCCTGAAACGGTCACGGTAGAGCAGAACGTGACCAACCGCGGCGGATACCGCAATGTGGTGGTTAAGGTGGCGACCACCGGGTTGATCTCCAGCGGCTACCGGCTGACGAATATTTCAGTTTCGCCGCCGGCCGTAACCATCTTCTCCACCGACCCGCAGTTGGTCAACGACCTGCCGGGTTATGTAGAGACTGCCTCGCTGGATTTGACCGGCGCGCGCGACGACTTGGACGTGAACCTGCCCCTGGAACTGCCGCCCGGCGTTTCCGTGGTGGGCGAACAGACGGTTTCAGTACAGGTGGGTATCGCCGCCATCGAAAGCAGCCTGACGCTTTCCGCCATGCGCGTTGAGGTCACCGGGTTGGAGCCGGGCCAGGCGGCGCGCATTTCGCCCGAAACGGTGGACGTAATCCTCTCCGGCCCGCTGCCGCTGCTCGACAGCCTGACCAAAGATGACGTGCGCGTAATTGTCGAAATGAACGGCGAGGGGCTGGGAACCTACCAGCGCACCCCGCGCGTTGAGCTAAAAATCACCGAGCTGAGCGTCGAGTCGATCTTGCCGGGAACCGTGGAAGTGACCATCATCCGCGCCCCGCTGACGACACCCACCCCCACGCCGCAGCCAAATTAAGGAAACCCTGTAGGATAATCGCATGAGCAAACCAGTCGTTGCCCTGGTCGGAAGGCCAAACGTTGGAAAAAGCACCCTGTTTAACCGTCTGGCCGGCCAGCCGCTGGCGATCGTTGATGATACCCCCGGCACCACCCGCGACCGGTTGTTCACCGAAGCCGAGTGGACCGGTGTAAACTTCGACATCGTCGACACCGGCGGGATTGACCCTACCGCCAGCGGATCGAAAGACCCGCTGTCGATCGGTTCGGCCGAATATATCAACCAGATCCGCGAACAGGCCGAACTGGCCATTCGCGAAGCCGACGCGATCTTGTTCCTGGTGGACGGTGCGGCGGGCGTCACCCCGGCAGACGAAGAGGTCGCCAGCATCCTGCGCCGCCACCGCAAAACGCGCGACGGCGAACCCTGGCCGCCGATTTTCCTGGTGGTCAACAAAGTGGACAGCCAGAACGTGCGCGACAACGTGGTGCAGTTCTACGAGCTGGGGCTGGGCGATCCATACCCCGTTTCGGCGCTGCACGGCACCGAAACCGGCGACCTGCTGGACGCGCTGGTGGCATCCTTCAAAGACATTGGCGAGCAGGAGGAGGATGATTCGGTCAAGATTGCCCTGGTGGGCAAGCCCAATGTGGGCAAATCCAGCCTGCTCAACCGCCTGGTAGGGGAAGAGCGCGCCATCGTCAGCCCAATTGCCGGAACGACGCGCGACGCGGTAGACACGCACATGGAGTTTGACGGCGTGCCGCTGACGTTGATCGATACAGCCGGCATCCGCCGCCGCGGAAAGATCGAGCCGGGGGTAGAAAAGTACAGCGTGCTACGCACCATGCGCGCCATCGAGCGCTGCGATGTGGCGCTGCTGATGCTGGACGCCACCGATTCGCTCAGCGCGCAAGACGCGCACATTGCCGGGTACATCCTGGAAGAATGGAAGAGCGTGGTGGTGTTGGTCAACAAGTGGGATGCGGTCGAAAAAGACACCTTCACCATGGCCGGGTACACCGAAGTGATCCGCCGCGAGCTGAACTTCCTGCCCTATGTGCCGATCATCTTCATCTCGGCCAAGAACGGCCAGCGCGTAGACCAGGTGCTGCCCACCGCTCTGCGCGTACAGGAAGAACGCCTGGCGCGCCTGTCAACCTCGCAGATCAATAAGATCATCCAGACGGCGCAGGATGTGCATCCTGCTCCCGCGCACGCCGGCCGCGCCTTGAAGATCTATTACGGCACGCAGGTACGCAGCGATCCGCCAACCTTCTTGCTGTACGTCAACGATCCCACGCTGTCGCATTTCAGCTATGAGCGCTATCTGGAGAATTCTATCCGCAAGGAATACCCGTTCCTGGGCACGCCCATCCGCATTATCATGCGGCCGCGCCGCTAGCCGCAGCCCCTATCCGGGTTTGTTCTGCGCCAGTGACCAGCGGATGAGTTCTTCCAACACCTTTGGATCGACATCGCTCAACCGGTTGATGTACAGGCAGGCTTTGCCGGTTTTGTGCTTGCCGAGCTTTTTCAGCAAATCCTGCTGATTTTCAAAGCCGTAGGTCAGGTAGAGGGACAGGTTTTGTTTGCGCGGCGAAAAGCCGATGCAAAACCAGTCACCCTCGCGCCCGCTCTCGTACTGATAGTGCGTATCGCCAAAAGCAATGATACTTTCGCCCCACATCTTCGGCTCGACGCCGCTGGCTTTGCGCATCATTTCCACGAGTGCATAACTATCCTGGCGCTTGCGCTCATCCGGGATTTGCTGCAAGAACGTATCCACGCTCAGATCGCTGGGTTTGGTCTTTAATTCTGCCATCGCTGCCTCCGTCTGCCCATCAACGAAATGTGCCATTAATTTGTCTTATTATCAAAAAAAGCCGGCGACCGAGCAAATGCGAATATACCCTTGCCGGGCTGCCCTGGCATTGCCTTAATCTTTTGAAAGCTGCACCCGGATGTCGTATAAGCCCTTGCGAAGCATGGTTTTGAAGTTTATAATGGCAGAAAGGTAGGTTAAAGGTATGGACGACACGCCATCCGATTTCTCGTTCAACACAGCTCCTTCAGAGCCTGAACCGCAGCGGTCCAATGCTGGATGGGTTAGTTTTCTCCTCGAAACAATCCAAACCATTGTCCTGGCAATCGCCCTGTACTTCCTGATCGACAGTGTTGTTGCCCGCGTCCGCGTAGAGAACATCAGCATGGAGCCAACCCTCATGCCGGGCCAATTCTTACTGGTCAACAAACTTTCCTACCGCATGGGTGATTTCCAGTACGGCGACATCATCGTCTTCCATTACCCACCTGACCCGACCGAAGATTACATCAAACGCGTCATTGGCGTTCCAGGCGACGAAGTCCGCATCGCCAACCAGCAGGTGAGCGTCAATGGTTATACCCTGGATGAGCCTTACATCTCCCAGGACCCGCAATACGAAGGCACGTGGAAAGTACCGCCAGACTACCTGTTTGTGCTGGGCGACAACCGCAACCAATCTTCCGACTCGCACAGTTGGGGGTTTGTACCGGTGGATTATGTCGTCGGCAAGGCGCTGGTGGTATACTGGCCCTTTAGCGATATGAAACTGCTCACCCGCCCCACCGTCGTCAACGCGGCCAATGCGCCCTGACAGCGCACGATCCTTCCCTACAGCCTGTAGAAATTTGAACGCATTCCCACAGAAAGGAGAGACAAAATGAAAGAACCCTCTGATGAACAGTCTTTACCTTGTACGGAATGCCCCGCCGGCCACCTCACGCGGCAGTACATCACCTACTTCACCTGGTTGGCGGATGAGTTAATCACCGTGCCGGATTTTCCGGCCTGGGTTTGCGACGTCTGCGGGCGGCGCGAATATGACCTGCAAGCGTTGAACCAGCTTAACCTGCTGCTCAACCCAAACGCGGGTAAGCCCTCCAACCGCCACCGTCCGGCAACGCCCAAGCCCGATTCAAAACCCCGGCGCCCTACCCTGCCCGACTAAAATTGAAAAAAGGAAATCAAAACCGCCTGAAACTTTCGGGCGGTTTTGGTGTTAATCATTGATTTGACTTCACAGTCATCCCATGCTATCATTTAATCGCAATTATCCATTGTCATTTGCTCTTTAACAACCGTACAGGAGTCTTCATATGAGTGCTGATTTTATTATCCGACTCGTCGGAATGATTGTGTTTTCCGTAATTGGAGTGTATTGGGGCACCGCGCTTGGCAACATGGCAGAATCGGCACCCAGCCCATACAACTTCACCGTCGAGCAGTACGCGTTTACGATTGGATTGGTGGGTGCATTAGTCGGACTTATTCTTACTCCATTCATCACCACTCGCCCTATCCGCGCGCTGCGGAATCTTCTCGGCCAGGTTTCTACTCAGTCATTATTCGCTTCATTGATTGGAATTATTGCAGGTCTTATCATCGCTGCCCTCCTCGCCTTCCCGATCTCGCTGCTCCCGGCGCCGTTTGGCAAGATTCTGCCCTTTATTGGGGTGATCGTCTGCGGTTACCTGGGTGTAGCAGTGTTCGTGATGCGCCAGAACGACCTGTTCGGGCTGGTAACCGCCATCACCAACCGCGGCGCGGCGCGCCAGCCGGCTGATGCGGACGAAAAAAACAACGACAAAAAATGGGCGGATTCCCGCTCGATCTTGCTGGATACCAGCGTGATCATCGACGGCCGTATCGCCGATATTGCCCGCACGGGCTTTATCCCCGGTTCGCTGCTGATCCCGCGCTTTGTGCTGAACGAATTACAATATATCGCCGATTCACCCGACAGCCTGCGACGCCAACGCGGGCGCCGCGGCATGGAAGTTCTTTCGCAACTGCAGAAAGAGCCGAATATTCCCGTGCGCGTCAGCGACGTGGACGTGGAAGGCGTGCGCGAGGTGGACGATAAGCTGGTGATCCTGGCGCGGCAGCTTCGCTGCCCCATTCTGACCAATGATTACAACCTGAACCGCATCGCTGAGCTGCAGGGGGTGTCAATCCTCAACGTCAATGAACTGGCCAACGCGGTGAAGTCGGTTCTGCTGCCCGGCGAAGTGCTCAGCGTGCGCGTCATTCAGGAAGGCAAGGAATCCGGCCAGGGTGTCGGCTATATGGACGACGGCACGATGGTGGTGATCGAAAATGGACGCGAACACATGGGGCAAGAAATCCCAGTAACGGTGACAAAAGTGCTGCAAACGGCTGCCGGCCGCATGATCTTTGGCCGTCCGGAAGAACGCTACATGACAGAACGCTAAGCTGGAGGGGTTTGAATGGGTATCAAAATCTACAATACACTGACCCGGCGCAAAGAGCCGTTGGAAACGCTGGAACCCGGGAAAGTGAAGATGTACGTCTGCGGGCCAACGGTCTACAGCAAGGCGCACGTGGGCCATGCCATGTCGGCGCTGGTATTTGACATCATCCGCCGCTACCTGCAATACCGTGAGTATGATGTTATTCATGCCATGAACTTCACCGATGTGGACGATAAGATCATTGTCCGTGCCCAGCAGCAAAACGTTGACCCATTCGAGCTGGCCGAAGGTTATATCCGCGAGTTTTCGCAAAACTTACAAGATCTGAATATCCTGCCCGCCACCATCCAGCCGCGCGCCACCCGTGAGATTGACCAGATCATCCACATGGTGCAGGGGCTGATCGAAAAAGGCTTCGCCTACCCCATGGACGGCGATGTCTATTTCCGCGTGCAGAATGACAGCGATTACGGCCGCCTGTCGGGACGCAAGTTCGATGAAGCCATGAGCGGCACGCGCATTGATGTAGATGAGCGCAAAGAGTCGCCCATGGATTTTGCCTTGTGGAAATCGGCCAAACCCGGCGAACCCGCCTGGGATAGCCCATGGGGAAAAGGCCGCCCCGGTTGGCATATCGAATGCTCGGCGATGAACCTGCATCACCTGGGCGAGCAGATCGACATCCACGGCGGCGGCAACGACCTGATCTTCCCCCACCACGAAAACGAGATCGCGCAGACTGAATCACTTACCGGCAAAACCTTTGCGCGCTACTGGGTGCACAACGGCATGCTGCAGTTGGGCGGCGAGAAGATGTCCAAGTCACTCGGTAACCTGGTGACGATTGAGGACTTTTTGGCAAAGCACAGCGGCGACGCGATGCGCATGACGGTGCTCAACTCGGCCTACCGCAACCCGCTGAC
>DATCUC010000255.1:0-3712 GCA_036567625.1 Anaerolineaceae bacterium
CGCACCGCGTCTACACCGGCCTGGCGCTGATCACTCCTTCCGGTCAGGTTTTCACCGCCGGTTGCGCCACCGATGTGTACATGCGCGCCTACACCGATGCCGAAATTGCCGATTATGCCGCCAGCGGCGACCCGCTGGATAAAGCCGGGGCCTACGCCATCCAGCATGCCGGTTTTCACCCCGTGGAACGGCTGCAGGGCTGTTACGCCAATGTGATGGGCCTGCCGCTGTGCCTGGCGCAGCGCTTGCTGCGCGAAGCCGGTATCCCATTGCAGGTGGAACTTGTGCCCTGCCCGGAAAATGCCGAAACCTGCTCATTCTGCCAGACCCTGGCTGGAGATGCCTATGCCGGTAAAACGCCTGCTGCCTAAGCTGTGCCTGCTGCTGGTCTTTGCGCTGACTGCCTGCGTGCAGATCCAGCCCGAGGCAGCCCGGCCTACGCCCACGCGCCCGTCGACCGGCAGCCTTGACTTGCCCGACGTGCAGGCCGTGGCTCGCGGCTTTTTAGATGCCTGGAAAGCGGACGATTACCCCCGCATGTACGCCGCGCTGACCAGCGTTGGGCAAGATGCGCTGAGCCTGGAAGACTTTGAGGCCGCTTACCAGCGCGCGGCAGTTGACCTTACCCTGCAGTCGCTGGACGCCGATCTGCTCTCGGCGCTCTCCCATTCGCAATCGGCGCAGGTAGGCTACCGCGTCACGTATCACACTGCCCTGCTGGGTGATTTGCAGCGGGATATTGTCATGAACCTGACCCTGGAGAACGGCGCGTGGCGCATCCAGTGGGAGAAGGGCCTGATCTTGCCCGAACTGTCCGGCGGCAACCGCCTGTCGGTGGAATACCGCATTCCGGCGCGGGGTGATATCTACGACCGGCGCGGCAAAGCCCTCACGGCCCAGGCCGACGCGGTAGCGCTGGGCGTAGAACCCGCCAAACTGCGCGGCGATCAGCAGGAAGAACTGCTCTCCGTGCTTTCCAGCCTGCTGCGCCGCCCGCCGGAAGTCATCCGCGCGCTGTACAGCGGCAGTTCCGCCGAGTATGTGGCGCTGGGCGAAGCCCTGTCGCAGGACGTCAACACGCAGTACGAGCGCTTGCAGGCGATCAGCGGGCTGGTAATGACCCCCTACCGTGGCCGCTATTACTTTGACGGCGGCGTGGCCCCCCATGTGACCGGGTATGTGCTGTCGATCTCGCCCGAAGAACTGGAAGAATATCAGCGCCGGGGCTACAGCGGCGATGAAAAAGTGGGCGCGGCCGGGCTGGAAAAGTGGGGCGAAGCCGACCTGACCGGCAAACGCGGCGCGTCGGTGTACGTGGTCAGCCCGGAAAACAAAATCGTCACGCGCATGGCTGAAACCAATGCCCAGCCGGCGCAGTTCCTGTATACCACCCTGGAGAAAGACCTGCAAACCCAGGCGCAGCAGGCGCTGGACGGCTTCACCGGGGCCATCGTGGTGCTGGAGCGCGATACCGGGCGCATTCTGGCGCTGGTGTCTTCACCGGGGTATGACCCCAACCTGTTTGAGCCTACCAACCGCAACAGCTTTGAACTGGGTGCTGTGCTGAACAACGCCGGGCAGCCGCTGCTCAACCGCGCCACCCAGGGCGTGTACCCGCTGGGTTCAGTTTCCAAGATCATTACTATGGCGGCTGCGCTGGAGAGCGGCGATTTTTCCACTGCCAGCACGTATAACTGCGGCTACGAATTTACCGAACTGGGCGACGGCCAGGTGCTGTATGACTGGACGTATGCCAGCGGCATTATGCCCAGTGGCTTGCTGACCCTGCCAGAGGGGCTGATGCTGTCTTGCAACCCCTGGTTCTGGCATATTGGGCTCGAGCTGTTCCAAAATGGCAAAACCACCGCGGTATCAGAAATGGCCCGTGGCTTTGGCTTGGGCAGCCCTACCGGCATTGAGCAACTTCCCGAGTCCAGCGGTTCCTTCCCCGATCCGGAGAACGTGGGCGATGCAGTGCAGGAAGCGATTGGGCAGGGATCGATGCTGGTCACCCCGCTGCAGGTTGCTACGTTCGTCGCCGCGGTGGGCAACGGCGGCACGCTCTACCAGCCGCAGATCATTGAGAAAGTAGCCTCGCCTGACGGCGACCCGACCTATGCCTTCGAGCCGATTGTCAAAGGCCGGCTGCCGGTGAGCGCGGCCACGCTGCTGGCCGTGCAGGATGCGATGCGCTCGGTGGTGGAAGACCGGCGCGGCACGGCGCGCAATACGTTCACCGGGCTGCAAATTCCGGTCTACGGCAAGACCGGCACCGCGCAGAACGCCGGTGATCTGCCGCATGCCTGGTTCGCGGGGTACACTGATGCCGCCCGCCCCGACCGGCCGGATATTGCCATTGCCGTGCTGGCCGAAAATGCGGGTGAAGGCTCGATGATTGCCGCGCCGATCTTCCGCCGCGTGGTGGAAATCTACTTTAGCGGCAAGCCGGTCAAACTCTACCCCTGGGAATCCAGCTTCTACGTCGTTCCCGACGATCAGCCGGAACTGAGCCCCAACCTGCCAACCGCCAATCCGGCGATCGCCCCCGCGCCATGAACTATGAAATCCTCTCCGGCCGGGTGATCCGCGCGCAGTCCGGCTTTCTTTGGGTAGAAACCGGGCAGGGCGTGCTGGTCAGCCGCCTGCGCGGGCGCTTGAAAAAAGGCCGCCAGGATGCGGATATCGTCGCCGTGGGCGACCGGGTGCAAGTCAGCCCGCAGCCCGACGGCACCGGCGCAATTGAAGAAATCGAGCCGCGCCAGCAGTCGTTGATCCGCCTGGCGCCGACTGCGCGCGGAACCTACCAGCAGGTGCTGCTGGCAAACCTGGACCAACTGGTGCTGGTGTTTGCCTGCGCCAGCCCCGCGCCGCGGCTGCGCATGCTGGACCGCTTTCTGATTATTGCCGAGATGCAGGAAATCCCCGCGCTGATCGTGGCTAACAAAACCGACCTGGTGGGGGAAGTCGCCGCTCGGCAGATCTTTGACCTGTACCCCCCGCTGGGCTACCCGGTGATCTACACTTCGGCCAAAACCGGCCTGGGGGTAGACGAACTGCGCGGCCACCTGGCCGGGAAGCTTTCCGCGCTGGCCGGGCCATCGGGGGTGGGCAAGACCAGCCTGCTCAACGCGGTGCAGCCCGAATTGGGGCTCAAGGTACGCGACGTCAGCCAGGCAACCGAGAAGGGCCGCCATACCACCCATGTGCGCCAGTTGTACCCGCTGGATGAAGGCGGCTATCTGGCCGACCTGCCTGGGCTGCGCACGCTGGCGCTGTGGGATGTGGAACCGGAAGAATTGGACGGCTATTTCCGCGAGATTGCCCCGCTGGTGGCGGACTGCCAGTTCAGCGACTGCACGCACCAGAATGAGCCCGGCTGCGCGGTGCGCGCCGCGGTGGAAAGCGGCACGGTGCGCCCCGAACGTTATGAATCCTATTTGCGGCTAAGGTTTGGCGAGGACTGATGCACCCACATTTTTCCCTTCAAAAGCTGACCCTGGAACTGCGCAACCCGTTTCGCCTGTCGTACGGGGTGAGCGATACGCGCGAGGCATACTGGCTGCGCCTGGCCGATGACGCCGGGTGGGGCGAGGGCACGATTCCGCCGTATTACCGCGTCAATGACGCCGACATGCACGCTGCCTGGGCCCGGCTGGCGGCGCAAGAGCGCCCGCTGCCCGACGCGGTAGATGATATCCCCGCCTGGGTGGGC
>DATCUC010000256.1:0-7238 GCA_036567625.1 Anaerolineaceae bacterium
ACCCCCCGCGGCGCCCGAAACACCGGTCGAAACCCCGCCGGTGCGCGGCGGCGCGGGCATGCGCTCGATGCAGGGCGTGGATGATACGCCGGCTGTCAATCCCGTAGTAGATGCCCCGGCGCCTGCAGCTGAAACGAAACCCGTGGCGAAGAGTGAGACAATCCTTCCAGCGGCAAGTGAAAAACAAACGAATTATCAACAAGAAAATAATAAAATAGATTCTTCAAAGATAGATAAAGTAAGTCCAGAAGAAAGCAATGAAGCATTGAATTGTACCTATGAAGAACGATTCAATCATACGCCGAAGAATGATGGTTCTTGGTCAGGAGAACGTGGAGAATCAAAATGGTTTCCTGATGATCCCGATGTTCGGGAAACGCTTTCTAATCATGGTGCTGATGGGATTGAATATAAAAACTGTTTTCCTGATTTTCAACCAGTTACGAAGTTTACTGCTCAATTGCCGGAGGAGTTACTACAGAAAAGTGATCCAGAACAGTTCAAAGAATGTAATCAGCAACTGCTAAAAGCAATTGAGAAAGACTCAACATTCGCAAAAGACTTTTCTGCAATAGACTTGCAAAGAATAAGTAAAGGTGAAAACCCGATTGATTACACATGGCATCATGATGTAACCTCGGGCACAATGAGGCTTATTCCGTCAGATGTTCATGAAAGCTGCCGGCATTTAGGTGGAAGAAGAATATGGGGTGGTGGAAATGCAAATAGATGATTCGGATGAGGCAAAACTGGTAAACTCTCTTACATGGGAGAAAATTAAACCCCTCGTAGACGAAACTAGCATTAAGACCTTCGAGGTGCAATTTCAAATTCGCTTGCCAGAAGATTTCAAACAATTAGCTCCTGTATTTAGTGGTTCATCACCAAGTCGAAAGTTTTTTCGTGTGGATAGCGGTGAGGTACACGTTATTGACTATTTCCTTTCGTTTAACCCAGATGATAAATATGGAGTATTCAAAACTACCTCGAGAATACGGAGACAGGGATTGCCTGGCAATATTGTTCCATTCGCAATAGACCCATTTGGGAACTATATTTGCATAGAAAGCTTATCTGAAGAAAGTCGAATAGTTTATTGGGATCATGAAGAGGATACATTCGACAAGATTGCAGTTTCCTTTCGTCGATTTTTGGCTAACCTCTACTAGACTATGTATACCTTAATGCCGACGTACTTTGCACGACGAACAGGAAATTCTTGAAGAAAGTCTATTGATTTATAGGAGCGGATACCGGACCTCTGCAAAATGAACACGCTCCTCACCTGAACTACCCGTGTAACCCAATATGATTCATAATTCTAAGATATTGGGCTTGAACTATGCTGCGGAAAATGTACGTTTTTGCTCTCCTTGCATTTTCTAATCCTGTCATGCTATAATCCTTGTATTACTGTTGTTGAAAGGCGATTGATTCATCAATCTGGCTCCATGCAGTAGGTGCGATACGAACGGCAGGGGGCCATCGTCATCCCGCAACGTTTAATTGATCCGAACATTCTTCACGTAATGCCTACACCTTTGGGTAGTGGCGCTTTACGTATATCCTGTTACCGTACTTCCAAAGAGATACAATCCCATGAAAATCGTCGAACTTGAAAATGCTCCTTTGGCATCACTGCGCCAGATTGCCAGTGACATGAACGTGCCGAATGCCAACCGGCTCAAAAAAGAAAACCTGATCATGAAAATCCGTCAGGTGGAAGCCGAGCGCGAAGGGTTGGAAGTGCGCGGCGGCATCCTCGAGATTATGAATGAGGGTGTTGGCTTTCTGCGCACCAATTACCAGGTGGGCCAGGAAGATGTCTACGTCTCTCAGGCTCAACTGCGCCGTTATGAACTGCGCAGCGGTGACCTGGTGCTGGGCCATGTGCGCCCGCCGCGTGAATCAGAACGGCATTATGGTTTGCTCAAGGTCGAGACGATCAATGGGCTGCCGCCGGACGAAGTCCGCGGCCGGCCGAATTTTGAAAATTTGACCCCGATCTTCCCCGAGAAGCGCTTTGACCTGGAAACCGACCGCGGCATTCTCTCGACCCGCCTGATCAACCTGATCGCGCCGATTGGCCGCGGGCAGCGCGGTATGATCGTTTCGCCGCCAAAGGCCGGCAAGACGACGATTCTCAAGCAGATCGCCAACGCGATTTCTACCAAAAGCCCGGAAGTTCACCTGATCATGGCCCTCATCGGCGAGCGCCCCGAGGAAGTGACCGACATGGACCGTTCGGTCGACGCCGAGGTCGTGGCCAGCACGTTTGACGAGCCGGTCACCTCGCACGTACGCACCGCCGAAATTGCCCTGGAGCGCGCCAAGCGCCTGGTGGAAATCGGCCGCGACGTGGTTATTCTGATGGACTCGCTCACCCGCCTGGCGCGCGCCTATAACCTGGTGGTGAACCCCAGCGGGCGCACGCTCTCCGGCGGTATGGATCCATCGGCGCTGTACCCGCCCAAGCGCTTCTTTGGCGCGGCGCGTAACCTGGAAGAAGGCGGCTCGCTGACCATCATCGCCACCGCGCTGGTTGACACCGGTTCGCGCTTGGATGATGTGGTCTACGAAGAGTTCAAGGGCACCGGCAACATGGAGCTTCACCTCTCCCGCCGCCTGCAAGAGCGCCGCATCTTCCCAGCTATTGATATTGAAAGGTCTTCTACCCGGCGCGAAGAGCTGCTTTTGGGCCCCGACATCTTGCAAAGAGTCTGGTTAATGCGTAGAATGTACCTGCAAATGATCGGCCAGCAGCCGCAAGGCGCGGGACTGGACACCGCCGTTGCGACCGAAGCCATCTTGCAGCGCATGACTCGCACGAAAACAAACCAGGAGTTACTCGAAAACTTGATGGAGGATATGTGAGGTCTAATCCCGCTCTTCGGGAGAAAACAGACGGCGAATTGAAGAAGGATCAGAAGTCCGGCTGGCTTCCCAAAGTGTCGTGGGGGGTGGTGATCTTACTGGTAGCGTTGATGGTCTCTCTGCTGGTGCCGCGAACGCCAGCGCAGACTGCCTCGGCTGTGTCAAGACCGGCCGCACAGGCATATCCGACCCTGGAACCGCTGACCGTAGATTTGCCAGAAATCAAAACCGCCGGGATACAGGCTGTTTCCCGGCAGGTACTGCCGCATACCATCATTCCTGACCGGCCGCGCACCAACGCCTCGCGCTACACCGTTCAGGAGGGCGATTCGGTATTCAGCATCGCCACCGAGTTCAAGCTGCAGCCGGAATCAGTATTGTGGGCCAACACGGAAACGCTGAACGATGACCCGCAAATGCTGGAAGTCGGGCTGGATTTGAACATCCCACCGATCGATGGTGTCTTTTACAAATGGAAAGAAGGCGATACGGTGCAGGGCGTGGCGGATAAATACAAAGTCACGCCAGATGTGATCCTCGGCTACCCCGGCAACCGCCTGGATATGACGGACCCCAAAATCACCCCGGGCGATTACATCATGATCCCCGGCGGCCGCGGGCAAATCCAGGTGTGGGTGGTACCGACCATTCCGCGCGGCAAGGCTGGCGTTTCGCTGGGCTTCGACACCTGTGATACCAGCAACAGCGTTGGCTTTGGCACGGGCACGTTCATGTGGCCTGCGCCAAACAAAATGGTCAGCGGCAATGATTACTGGAGCGGTCACCTTGCCATCGACATTGGCGCGGGGATGGGCCAGTACATCTATGCTTCTGACGGCGGCGTGGTGGTGTATGCCGGGGCCATCTCGGGCGGCTATGGCAACATGGTGATGATCGATCACGGCAACGGCTACCAGACGCTCTACGCTCACCTCAGCCAGGTAAACACGCGCTGCGGCGCGAGCGTGACCCAGGGCCAGGTCATCGGCCTGGCGGGCAGCAGCGGCAATTCCACCGGCGCGCACTTGCATTTTGAGGTGCGCTACATGGGCGGTTTCGTCAACCCCTGGTCGGTGCTGCCGTAGCACTCCCTCAAAACAGTATATGTGAGGCCCTGATGACCAAACCGGTCGTCAGGGCCTTCTTCATTGATACTGCCCGCGTCCCATCCTGCTAAGGGGAATCCCCGGTCAGTGCGCATGAACATCCCCAATTGGGCTACCCGGCGCGAGCCGATAGAATCAGATAGTGCGCGGCGAATATGGCCGCGCCACAAAAAACTTTTTGGAAGAAGAGCCTTACCGCGGGATGGAGCGATCGATGCAATGAAAAATAAAGACAAGAATACCGACTCGAATTGGGAGAAGCAACCGGAACCGCGTGGAGAACCAGGTGGAAGCGGCCTGCATCTTTCCCCGCAGCCGCATCCGGAGCAAGACCACAGTCTGCCCATCCAGGGCGATACTAACCTTTACGGCAATCGCGAGATCCCCGACCATGAGCAGGACGAGTACGGATGGTCACAGTACTATGGCGAGCCATTCGCACGCGGCGAAAGCGAAGCCCAACAGGTTGGCGAGCAGCAGGCCTGGCAGCGCCAGGGTCCGCACACCGGCAAAGGCCCCAAAGGCTATGCGCGCCCGGATGACCGCATTTTTGAAGAAGTCTGCGAGCGGCTGACCGATCACGGCCAGATTGACGCGAGCGGCATTGAGGTCGATGTGAAAAAGGGGGTCGTTTTCCTGCGCGGTTTCGTGGACAGCGGGCGCACTAAACGCATGGTGGTCGATACGATCGAGCATGTGTCCGGGGTGCGCGAGATCCGCAATGCACTGGAAACTGCTTCGGATGATTGAGGTAGAGCTTCTTCGCCAGCAGGTTAAGCGCTGGAAGGAGAATGGACGTGTTTGAATGGGTTGATCCGCGCCAGGATGCACTGGCGCGAGTGGCTGCCGGAGCGGAATATCCGGCCAAAGAAATGATTTTCGGCAATCCCCGGATTATGCTCGATTCGGTGGCCGCCGAGCCGCGCGAAGCCCTGTCGGTGACATGGAAAACCGGCGTAATGTGGCGCGTTCCCGGGCCGTTGAGCGGGTTGGGGCCGCGCGGTTACCGGCGCAGCGATGAGCGCATTCTGGAAGAAGTTTGCGAGCGGCTGACCCGTCATGGGCAGGTCGACGCCAGTGAGGTTGAGGTAAGCGTGCAGGATGGCGTGGTAACGCTGCGCGGCAGCATCCCCCACCAGGCCATGCTGCGCCAGGCCCAGGTCACCGCTGCGGGCGTGGGCGGCGTGGTTGCAGTGCGCAATTTGCTGCGCCTGGCTTAAGCCCCTGTCTCCTTGGGCAGCTTACAGCAAACTGGGCGGGTCGATTTGCAAGGACACGCCTTCGCTGGGAAGATCACCCGGGTGGGCGCGCAGAACGGCCGCCGGGTCAGGGCCGCGCACCACCACCTGCCAGCGGAACTGGCCGTTGTGCTTGCTAAAAAAGCACGGCACCGGGCCGATGAGACTGGTAGCGGCATAGTTCTCGGTTTCGATGCGCTGCTGGAGCAGCGCGGCAGTCTTTGTGGCCGCCGCTTCCACCGCCGCGGCATCTGGGCCGCGAAATTCCAGGCGCGCCAGCCGGGTATACGGTGGATAGTTCATCTCCCGCCGGTAGCGCACCTCTTGCTGGTAGAACCCGGCATAGTCATGCTCGGCGGCAGCTTGAATGGCGTAGTGCTCCGGCTGGAAGGTTTGCAGCACCACCCGCCCACCCAGCAGGCTGCGCCCCGCGCGCCCGGCCACCTGGGTCAGTAGCTGGAAGGTGCGCTCGCCGGCGCGGTAGTCGTCCAGGTTGAGGCCCACATCCGCCAGAATGACCCCCACCAGGGTCACCAGCGGCAAGTCAAGCCCCTTGGCCAGCATCTGCGTGCCGATGAGAATATCGGCCTGGTGGTTCATAAAATGCGAAAGCAGGATTTCATGCGAGCCTTTTTCGCGCACGGTTTCGGCATCCCAACGCAAGGTGCGCGCGCCAGGAAAAGCCGCCTGCACTTCGCTTTCTACCTTTTCCGTGCCCGTGCCATACTGCCGGATCTGCGTGCTGGCGCAGATGGGGCATTTCTTGGGCATCTGGCGGCGGTAGTTGCAGGTATGGCAGGTGAGCAGATCGCCGTTGCCCAGGCGCAGGTGCTGCACCAGCGGCCGGTCGCAGCGCGGGCAGCGCAGGCTGTTGCCGCAGTCGCGGCAGAAGACGTAGGTGGCCGTGCCGCGCCGGTTGAGGAATAAAATCGCCTGCTGGTTGGCGGCCAGCACGGTTTCCACAGCTTGCTTGAGCGGCCGGCTGAAGATGGAGCGGTTGCCCGATTTCAATTCCTGGCGCATGTCCACCACTTCGACCGCGGGAAGGTGCATGGCGGCTGCCCCGGCTTCGATCTCCAGGTCGGGCGGCGGCGCTATGCCGGTGCGCGAGGCATAGGCGTTCACCGCGTCGCGGTGCGCCAGGATGCGCAGCGGCAGGCTGAGGATGTTCCAGTCTTCGCGGCGGGCGCGGAACATCTGGCTCACGTTGGGGGTGGCCGAGCCTAGCATCACCAGGCTGCCGGTCTGCTCGGCGTAGGCCAGCGCGGCCTCAACCGCGGAGTAATACGGCTGGCCTTCGGTCTGGAAGTACGACTCATCGTGGCACTCATCCAGCACGATCAGACCCGGGTTGGGCAGCGGGGTGAGCAGCGCGCTGCGCGGGCCAACGATGATGGGAATTTGCCCGGCGCGCGCGCGCCGCCAGGTATCGTAGCGCTCGCCATTCGACAGGCGCGAATGGATCAGCCCCACCTGGCCCGGGAAGCGCGTCAGAAAGCGGCGTACCGTCTGCGGGGTGAGGGCGATTTCGGGCACCAGCACGATCGCCTGCCGCCCGGTGCGCAGAGTTTCGGCAACCGCGCGCAGGTAGATTTCGGTCTTGCCCGAGCCGGTGACGCCGTGCAGCAGGTACGGGCCGGGCGGCGTGCCGCTGGCCGCGGCGTTGATCCCGGCCTGGATGGCTTCCCAGGCAGAGGTTTGCGCGGCGGTCAGTTCCGGCGGGGTTTCGCTGCCGGGCGTCACATCGCTCAGCGGGTCGCGCCAGATTTCGCTTTCACCCAGGCTGAGCATCCCGGCCTCAGCCAGGCGGTTGATATCGGCGGCATTGGCCCCGCTGGAGGCGTAAATCCACGGCAGGTTGACCGGCAGCGGCTCGTGGCGCAAGAACTCCAGAACGGCCATGCGGCGGGCGTAGGCGGGCGTATTAGGGCGGCTGACCTCCCCCAGGCGCTGGGCGAACTGGTCCGGCGGGCAGATCAACTGCGCGGTGCGCACCAGTTTGGGGCGGATCGTGGGGGGC
>DATCUC010000257.1:0-9765 GCA_036567625.1 Anaerolineaceae bacterium
CAATTCAGCAAACTGTTATTTCTCATTATCGTTGTCGCCGCGACCACCATTCCGGTGCGAGCCAGCGGTGCTTTTTCCTCCACGCAGACAAGCAGCCTGTGGCGTTATGAAGCCGAGGCCGTGTATCGAGCGAATCTCGAGCGCGAAGACCGCGACCTGCCGCCGCTGCGCTGGAACGAGCAGCTCACCGGCGCCGCGCGCTGGTTCTCGTGGGATTCGGTTGTCAACCGCGGTCAGTACTGCGGCCACACCGACACCCGCGGGCAGAATGCCGAGTACCGCACGCATGAGTTTGGTTACAAGGGCCTGAGCGGCGCAGAAAATGCCTTCTGCGGTTGGTATCAAATATTGACACCGAGCACGGTAATTGACGGCTGGATGCAAAGCCCCGGCCATAGAGACAATCTGCTCGACCCGAACAGCCGTGAAATCGGAGTTGGGTATTTCAACGGCGCCAACCAGGACGGCGTACCCACCAGCTATGTCACCGCCGACTTTGGCCACGACCGGGATTATGCCCCGGTGGTGATCAACAAAGAACAGTTAGAAACCCACTCTACCGACGTTGACCTCTACATCTACAACCCCTCTGCGCCGGATACCTGGTATGGGTTTGGCGACGCGCAGGAAATGCAGATCAGCCAGAGTACCTGCTTTGCCGGCGTCGAATGGCAGCCTTACCAGGCGCAAACCCGGTTTACGCTTTCCGCCGGTAACCCGGGCTGGCGTAGCGTTTCCGTGCGCACGCGCGACGCGCTCAACCGCACCCGCACCGCCAGCGATATGATCTATTACGGTACAGCCTCTGATGCCGACGTTACCGATCCGCTGCAGTTCAGCACCACCACCGGCAGCGTCGCGCTAAAAGACCTGAACAGCCGCGGCCTGCCGCTGATGCAGTTCAGCCTGGGGTGGGCCGTTGATGACAGCTACAGCAATTTCCAGAACCCCTATACGTATCAGAAAAAGAGTGTTGCCGACCCGGACGCCTGGGGCGGAACAGCCTACCCGGTGACTGAGCCGGATCCGGCCTGGGTGTGGACGACAGACTTCTTCCACGACACGCCGCTGGTAGCCTACGTGCGCATGAAGGTCAACGATAACCGCAGTTCGGCCGTGGTGGCCAACCTGCAAATCACCGGCGGTGAGCCGCGCGCCATCCGCGGCACGGATTTTCAAGCGGCCGGAGTTTACCAGGAGTTCGCGCTGCCGTTTTATTTTGAAAGCCCGCCCCCCGGCGAAAGCAATTTCCTCATCCTCGATTTTCAGGCGGCCAGCAGCCAGACGGTCTACATTGACGCGGTGACATTCTTCACCGCGCCGGTTCCGGCGCAGTCGGCGTACACCTGGCCGGTACCCGGCGGCAATTACCGCGGCCAGGGCGTCTGGGTTCGTTTTACCGATGACAGCTACACCGAGTTCTCAGCGTTGGAAGAATATACAACCAGCGAGAAGTTTCTGCGCGCTGCTCCCGAACAGCTTTCGATCGTGGCGCTGATCAACCAGCCTTCCTACACTTACCTGGTGAGCGTGCTGCAGTGCGGCTCGCCGCAATGGGAATTCAGCAGCGATGCCGCCTGGCTGGCATTAACGCAATCAGACGCCGGTTTCTCGGTGCAGTTCAACCCGGCCGATCTGGGCTTAGGCGAGCATGCCGCGACCATAACCATCAATCCTGCTGCCGAAAGCGGCCAGGATCCGCTGCGCATCCCGTTCCGCGTGCAGGTGGTGGGGCCAAAAGTGCAATACGCCCTGCCGTTTGCATTTGGCGATTGATCCTGACGGGTGATTTCCTGTTCGGGAAATCCCTACCTGTTACAAAGGGATTGATACCCTTGCCACATCGATTTTCGGAAGGTATAGTTAGAGGCAAGATACTGTAGAACGCACTGCGGAGTTAATGGAACTGTACCTGCCAGCGGCAGATGCATTCAATGACAAAGCTGGAGAAATAATTATGTTGAAAAAAGTAAAAACACTGGTGAACCGCCTGAAAGATGCAGCCCGCGCGCTGGCAGCCCCTCGTTTTAGCCCTGCTCGCATCCCCGTGCCCGTTCAACAGCCGCGCCGCATCCGGCGCTAATTTGTCGGATCCTCTTTTGAGAAAAAGAAAAAACCGGAAGCCAATCGACTTCCGGTTTTTGTTTGCAGTGACTGTGAAATTACTGCGGGATAACGTTCACGGCCTGCAGGCCCTTGGGGCCCTGTTCGACGGAGAATTCTACCGTCTGGCCTTCGGTCAGGGAGCGATAGCCGGAGCCCTCGATCGCCGAGAAGTGAACGAAGATGTCGGCGCCGCCTTCACGAGCAATGAAGCCGTAACCTTTGGTGTTATTGAACCATTTGACCGTGCCAGTAACACGTTCAGACATATGATTTGCCTCCTTATGGCAGAAAAACAAAATATCAAGGAGCCATGTCCATCGAACGGGCAACAAAAAACGAGCTCAGGCATGCGCCCGGCCCGTCTATTTTGTCTTTCCCAACGAGAACGTACTGCATCCTACAACGTAGAGGAGTATACATTCTTTTTGAGGGGATGTCAATAGCGCCCGCCTTACGTTTAGGATAAGTTCGCCGGTGACTATAGGAAACTTGCATTTGCATTGGGATAATTCCTACCTTCCAGCCGGAACATCCCCGCTGGAATGGCGCACGCTCTTCATTATAATTGCTATATATTCACTGGTAGAAATCGGGAGGATGGTATGAAAGTTAGCGATGTGATGACGAAAAATATCAAGGTGATCCCGCACAACGCCACCGTGCGCGACGCGGCCAAATTAATGAAGGATATCGACACCGGTTTTGTGCCGGTGATTGACAGCGAAAATGTGATTGGCGTAATCACCGACCGCGATATTGTTCTGCGCTGCACCGCCGAAGGCCACAACCCAAATGAGACCAAAGTAGAAGAGGTGATGACCCGTGAGTTCTTCTTTTTGTATGAAGATGAGGACGTAACCGAAGCTGCAAAGGTGATGAGCGATCAGCAGGTACGCCGCCTGCCCGTGGTCAACCGCCAGGAAGAGCTGGTCGGCGTGGTCTCGCTGGGCGACCTTTCGGTGGACGTGAATAACGACAAAATGTCTGGAAAAACCCTCGAAGATATCTCGCGTCCGGCCAAACCCGATCTATAAATCTGGCGCGAACCGATCTGATTCCGGTCAGGTTTCATCCTCCGGTAGCGTCACCGCGGGCTGGTTGCGCTCCATATTGCGCCGGCCCACCGCCGCTGAAATGTGCGCGCCCAGCACAATAAACATGCTGTTGAAATACAACCACAACATCAACACCGCCAGGGCTGAAAGCGGCCCAAAAATCACGTCAAAATTGGCCGCCCCACTCCCGATGTACCAGCTAAACAGGCTGGAGGTGACAGCCCATGCCAGGGTGACGACCAGCGCTCCCCAGGCGGCCTCAGAAAGCAGTACCGGCACGGTCGGCAGCGAGCGGTAGGCTACCAGCAGGATCAAAAATGCCAACCCCAGTGGCGAAAAGCGCGCGAACAGGCGTACACCCGGCGCGTGCGGATCAAATCCATCGAAGAGCATGGGCAGGCGGCGCGTGATGATGCCAAACACCAGGCTGGCTACCATGCCCAGCACCAGCAGCCCCAGCAGAACCCCCACGGTGGATAATGCTACCAACCGGCCCTGCACAAAATTGCGCCGCCGCGCGTTCTGCCAGGCATGGTTGACGTTGCGCGCCAGAATCACAAAAACGCCAGAGCCTGACCAAAGCAAGGTCACCGCGCCAACCACCCCCGACGCGGTCCGCACCGAAACAAACCGGGCGATGATCTCATCGATCAAGTCCCGCGAAACCGGGAACACCGGCGAAAGGTACTCACCCAGGATCGAGGAGATATTGTCGGCTGGCACCATCAGGCTTGCGACGATCACCAGCAGCGCCAGCAGCGGGAACAGCGAAAAGATGGCGTAATAAGTCATCGCCGCCGCCGATTCGGTACCGTTCATCAGAATAAAGTTGCGATAGGCGCCGGTGATGATCCCCACCGCGCCGCCGGTATGTGCGTCCAGCCACTGAAACCGGGGTTGCAATTGTTCTTGAAGCCGCTCTGGAACCCGGATGCGTATTCTCATGCCCTAAGTATAAACGGAAATTCTCTGCGGAAGCAGATCTGGCTCAGGATGGGGGGAAATCCTCGACCCGGTGCGGGATATTCCCAAACGCGAAAAGGATGAATTATTTTTATAATAAAGTGAGGTTTCATCATAGATCTATCACGGATAGAGGGATCATCAGGTGGGCGAATCACAAAGAGTTCCGGTAGAAATGCGCGGTGGGCCGCCTGTTCCCTATTGGACGGTGCGGCAGGTCTTTTTTGCCACATTGGTGGTGCTGCTGGTGATCGCCGCGTTTTGGGCCCTGGCGCGTTTTTCACTGGTGGTGTTTGGCGTCCTGGAGGCCATCGTCTTTGGCACGGCGCTGCGCCCTGCGGTCCTCTGGCTCAACCAGCGCGGACTGCCGCGCTGGATTGGCGCAGCCTTGATCTTCCTGGTGGTGGTGGCCTTGCTAGTGGGGATGCTTATGCTGCTCATTCCGGTCTTCACCGAACAGGGCGCTACGATTGCGAATACGCTCACCGGTTATTACAGCGCCGCGCGAGATGGGCTGATGGACAGCAACAGCCTGGTGCTGCGCCGCCTGGTTTCACGCCTGCCGCAAACGCTAACGTTCGCTCCGTCGATCTCCGCGCCCGCGCCGGCTGCCCCGGCCACGCCAGAAGATCTGGAAGAGCCGCTCAACCAGGCCGTGGTTGTCTTTGGCTACCTGCCGCGCCTATTGAACACCCTTTTCCTCACCATATCCGTGCTGCTGCTGACCTTCTACTGGGTTATCGACCGCGACCGCATTGTGCGCTCGCTGCTCATCTTCCTGCCAGTAGAACGGCGCGACGCGGCTCGAGAATTTCTCGAAGCTTCCGAGCAGAAGGTGTCGGCGTACTTGCGCGGGCTGGGTATCTTGTGTTTCACTATTGGAGCCTTGTCGCTGGTGGCTTATCTGATGATGGGCCTGCCCTATGCTGTTCTTCTGGCTGTCATCGCCGGGTTGATGGAAGCGGTTCCTCTGATCGGACCCTTCATCGGCGCTGCTCCGGCCGTGCTGGTGGCCGTTGCGCTCTTTCCGGATAAGATCATCTGGGTAGTCATCTCAACCATCATCATCCAGCAGTTGGAAAACAACCTGCTCGTGCCGCGGGTGATGGACCGCTCAGTGGGCGTCAACCCGGTCATCAGCCTGCTGGCATTTGTCATCTTCAGTTCCCTGTTTGGCCTGGGCGGCGCGCTGCTGGCGGTCCCCCTGGCCGCCACCATCCAGTTAATCGTCAGCCGTTCGGTGATCGAAGCGCCCGACACGCCGCCGCTGGGCCGGACCAGCACCAGCCTGCTGCGCTACGAAGCCCAGCAGTTGATCCAGGATGTGCGCAAGCAGGTGCGCCACAAAGACACCGCCCTCGATGATCCCAGCGATAAGATCGAGGACAGCATCGAGGCCATCGTCAATGATCTGGATTCGTTGCTGGCTCAAACCGAACTGGAAGAACAAAACGGAGAGATAAAATGAAACGCGTAGCCCTGTACACCGCGGTTGTCCTGGCAACCTTAGGCGCGGCTGCGCTGATCTACACCTTTCCCGAGGCAGTGGTCATGTTTCTCATTTCGCTGGCCATTGCCGCCATTGTCCGCCCGCTGCTCGATTCGCTGGCGCAGCGCGGCATGCCGGCCGGCCTGGCGGTATTGATCACCTTCCTGGGCATTATCGCCAGCCTGGCGCTGCTGGTGTGGGTGGTGGGCGGGCTGGTGGTCAATGACATGGGCACACTGGGCGATTCGCTGGCCATGCTGTATGACCGCATGTGGGCCACCTGGCCCAGTGGAACTTCGTTCCAGCAAACCGTGATCCGCCAGCTTCCCGCGCCCTCCGAGCTGTATTCCGCGCTGGTAGGCGAGCAAGGCAGCGCGCTGGTGCAGACGGTGATGGGCGTAACCACCAGTTCAGTTGGCGTGCTTAGCCAGTTTTTTGGCGCGCTGGTGCTCAGCATTTACTGGACGGCTGACCGTATACACTTTGAGCGCCTATGGCTGTCGGTGCTGCCGGTAGAACAGCGCTCGCGCTGGCGCACCGTGGGCCGCGATATTGAAACTGCCCTGGGCGCCTATTTTCGCAGCGAGCTGGCCCAAAGCCTGCTGGTGGGCGTGCTGCTCGGCGCCGGCTACAGCCTGATCGGCGTACCCTACCCGGCGCTGCTGGCGGTCTTTGCCGCGCTCGCCTGGCTACTGCCGTGGATCGGCGGCTTGCTGGCGCTCGTTCCGGTGCTGGTGGTGGGGTGGAGCATCGGGTGGCTGGTTCTGCTGGTCTCCATCGTATTCACCGTGGCGGTGCTGCTGGTGATGGAACTGGTGGTAGAACCGCGCATTTCCAGCCGCAAGCAGTACAGCCCCTGGCTAACCCTGATCCTGATGATGGCGATGGGTGAATCGCTGGGTCTGCTCGGCATCATCCTGGCCCCGCCGCTGGCGGCGATGATCCTGATCAGCGCGCGGCGCATCTTGCAGGAAACGCAAACAGCCGCCGCGGCCACTTCCGCCTCTGAAGACCGTTCGGCGCGCGAAATTGCCGCCCTCGATGAACGCATCGAGGCTGTACGCGCTATGGTCAACAACCTGGAAGAGCCGCTGCCCGTGCAAACCACATCAATGCTTGACCGGCTGACTGGACTGGTTCAAAAAGCCCAGGAAATGAGCAACGGCAACCCCCGGCCATAGGAATCACCCTAAGCGCTGGCGGGAATTCCCCGAAAAGCAGTTTTTTCGCCGGGCAACTATGGTATAAGAAGTACAGTAGAGCAATGCAGGCACGGGGAGGATAGATTTGGAACCCAACGACATAATCGAAAAACTTCCACCAGAAATGCGCAGTACCATGCGCCGGGTGATCGACTCACTACCGCCGCAGGAACGCGACAGCATCCTGGCGCTGTTCCGAGGCATCCCCTCGCAAAGTTCCATGTTGCGCACCCTGGTCGGCCTTTCGATCAATCAGGCCAGGCAGGCGTTTGGCGCCAAGCACCGCGTCGCCATTACCGGGCCGGCGAATGTAGGCAAGTCAACTCTCTATAACCAGTTGGTCCGCAGCAAATCTGACCAGGCTGAGGTCAGCCCTATTCCCGGAACCACGCGCGTCAACCAGCAGGCGGATGCCGGCCTGTTTTCCATCGTCGATACTCCGGGCGCAGACGCAGTCGGTGAGGTTGGCGAGAGCGAACGCGCGCGGGCCTTTGAAGCTGCCCGCTCCGCTGATTTTCTGATCATCATGTTCGACGCGATCCAGGGCATCAAAAAGACCGAGCACGAATTGTTCTCAGACCTGAAATCCCTCGGCAAGCCCTATATCGTCGTGCTCAACAAGATTGACCTGGTGCGCAAAGAAGAAGAGGCGGTGGTAGCCCACGCCGCCGCCAACCTGGGCATCGAAAAGACGCAGATCATCCCCATTGCCGCGCGTGATGGGCGCAACCTGAGCCAGGTGTTGATGGCAATTGCCGTGGCCGAGCCGCAAATGATCGCTGCTCTGGGGCGCGCTCTGCCGGAGTATCGTTCGCAGCTTGCCTGGCGCAGCATCGTCAGCGCGGCCTCGGTTTCGGCGGTGATCGCCCTCACCCCGCTGCCGGTGCTGGATTTTGGTCCGCTACTGCTTACCCAGTCGGTGATGGTACTGGGCATCGCCCGCATCTACAAGTACGACATCACGCCGGCCCGGGCGCGCGAGTTAATCATCACCTTTGGTCTGGGTTTTCTTGGGCGGCGGCTCTTTGCCGAGTTGAGCAAGATGGGCGGCGTTCCCGGCTGGCTGCTTTCGGCTGCTATTGCCACTTCCACCACGGTGGTGATGGGCCTGGCAGCGATTCAATGGTTTGAAAAAGGCGAAAAACTTTCCAATGAAACCCTCAACCAGCTCACCCGCAAAGTGACCGCGCAGCTTCTGGAATCATTCAAGAGCCTGGGCAAACGCAAGCCCTCCAAAGAAGCACTGCAGCAGCAAGTCGAGGCTACGCTGGAAGAAAGCGATTTGAAAACATACGAGAAAAAGTAGGCGGTCGCCGCTCGCGCGGTGACTTTATTTACAGATAACTGCGGGCCCGGTAGGGGCAGAAACGTCGCCGGCCCACACAATGAGTATCGTTTACAGGTGTAAATATGGCAGTCAATTATCAGAATGCGCCCGCGGCGGTGACCGTCGACGCGCAGGCGTTAAGCAAGCAGTTTGGCAGCGAGTACGCGGTGCAGGACCTGACCTTTCAGGTTCCAACCGGCAAGATCATTGGGTTCATTGGGCCCAGCGGGTGTGGCAAAACCACCACCGTGCGCCTGATGACCGGTATCTACCGCCCCTCCGCGGGCGGCCTCCGTGTTTTTGGCCTCCCCCCAGATCGCTTCAACAGCCAGGTGCGCGAGCGCATGGGCTATATGCCGCAGTTGTTCGTGCTCTACCCGGATTTAAGCATCTGGGAGAATATGAACTTCACCGCCTCTCTGTACGGAATGAGCCTGTTCCGCCGCGGCAAGCGCATCCGCAACCTGCTCGATTTTGTCGAGCTGGATGCTGACCGCTTCAAGCTGGCGCGCAATATTTCTGGCGGCATGCAGCGCCGCCTGGCGCTGGCTTCGACGCTGATCCACGATCCAGAATTGATCTTCCTGGATGAACCCACCGCCGGCATCGACCCGATCCTGCGCCGTAAGTTCTGGGACCACTTTCAGACGCTAAAATCGGAAGGCCGCACGCTGTTCGTTACCACTCAGTATGTTAACGAAGCCGCATACTGCGATCTGGTGGGAGTGATGGCCGAAGGCCGCCTGCTGATGCTGGAAACGCCGGATAACCTGCGCCGCCGCGCCTTTGGTGGTGAGGTGGTGGATATCGTCACCGTGCAGCCGCTGGCCTGGAGTGATATCGGCGCGCTGCAGGCGCTGCCGTTTGTTAAAGGCCGCGCCAGCTTCCAGCCCGGCAGTAATGCCCTGCGCCTGGTGGTAGATGATGCCAGCACCGCCATCCCCGCCTTGATCACCTGGACCAACGAGCGCGATATCCAGGTCAAATCCATCGAAGAATACCTCCCGCCCTTTGATGATGTATTTGTCAGCATCGTTGAAGCCGCCCGGGATGCGCAAAATGGCAGCGAAAATAATGAGGTGAAGCATGGGTAAATTTTTGGTTCGCGCATCCGCATTTTTGCGCAAAGAGATTATTGAAGTGCTCCGCCAGCCGAGGTTGATCCTGGCGCTGGTGTTCGGGCCCTTTTTGATCCTGCTGCTGTTCGGCCTGGGGTACACCAATCAGGCCCGCGCAGTGCGCACCCTGTTTATCCTGCGCGACCAGGAGAGCCCCCTGGCGGCACAGATCAACGAATACGCGCCGTCCATCAGCCCACAGCTTGTCTACCTGGGCATGACCGCTGATGAAGACGGCGCGCGACGCATGCTGCGCAACAATCAGGTGGATATGCTGGTCGTTGTGCCGGAAAACGCCTACGAAACGATTCGCAATAACCAGCAGGCGGCGTTTGAAATCTACCACAACGAGATCGACCCGGCGCAGGTCAGTTATATCGAATACCTGGGGCAAATCTACGTGCAGGAAGTTAACCGCCGGGTGCTCACCGATGTCGCCCAGCAGGGGCAGGCCGACGCCGCCACCATTCAGGCAGATGTGAGCGCGGCGCGGCAGAATGCCGCG
>DATCUC010000258.1:0-23784 GCA_036567625.1 Anaerolineaceae bacterium
GCGTTAACCTGGCGCTGGGAACGGATAACGTTGCCAATAATAACTCGTACGATCTTTTCAAGGAAATGCAGATCACCGGTAAGGTAATGTCGCAGCGCGAGCGCACGCCTAATGCCATCCCGGCGCGAACGATTGTGGAAATGGCCACCCTCGGTGGGGCGCGCGCATTGGGCCTGGAAAAAGAAATTGGCTCGCTGGAAGCCGGGAAGAAAGCCGACCTGATCAGCCTTGACCTGGACGAGACCGGCTGGGGGCCAACCGGCGCGCAAAATGTGTTTACCGCGCTGGTATACGCGGTTAACGGCAGTTATGTGCGGGATGTGATGGTTGACGGCGGCTGGCTGTTCCGCGATAACCGCTGGACATCGCTGGATTACGCGGCAGCCTGCCGCGATTTGGACGCGGCGAATGCCGAATTACGCGCTCGATTGGAGAGGGAGAGAGGCAAGAATGGCTGACAAAGAACTGGAAGAAGTGTACCGCGAGAAATCCGAGAAGTATGAGCGCATGGTGGCGCGCGAAGATTACCAGAACAACATTTACCGCGCTATTATGCAAATCCGCGACCTGCACGGGCTGGATGTGATCGACACCGGCGCGGGTACGGGTCGGCTGGCGTGCATGTTTGCTCCAATAGCCAGGACGATGCGCGCTTACGATCTTTCTGAGGGGATGATCACCGTGGCGCAGGAAAAGCTGGCGGCCAGCGGGTTGAAGAATTGGGAAACCGGCGTAGCCGATCACCGCGCACTGCCGGCGGAAACCGATAGCGCGGACGTGATTCTCTCGGGGTGGAGCGTGGTCTACACGGTAGTGTGGTCGCCCGAGAACTGGCGCGAAGAGTTGGAAAAAGCACTTAAGGAATTACAGCGCGTACTGCGCCCGGGCGGCACGCTGATCATCCTGGAAACCAACGGCACGGGCTATGAGACCCCCACCCCACCGGCAGACCTGCTGGAATATTTCCGCTATCTGGACGGCGCGGGGTTCCAGTATACGTGGATTCGCACGGATTATCAGTTTGAGTCGATGGAAGAAGGGAAAGACCTGACGACGTTCTTCTTCGGCGACGCGATTGTGGAGAAATTCTCCAGCACCGACCCGGCGATTTTGCCCGAATGTACCGGGATCTGGTGGAAGCAGTTTTAATGTTTGGCGCAAAACCTGAACCTTAATAACCCTGCATTATCCGTGGTGCTGCGCCAGAAAAGCCTCGGCCACAGCCAATGCGCGTTCCGTCAACCCGGCCAGCAGGCGCTCGCCCTTTTCGGCGGTCGCGGGGCGCGGATCGCCAAAGACGCCACTAGAGTTGAAGCTGTCGAGGTAGAGCTGCTGAGAGGCAAATGCCGGGGGAAAGATCGGGTATTCGGCCTGGGCTTTGTCCATCTGCACCGCGGCTGGCTCCAGGGCCAGAACGATCGACGTTTCGACCTCATCGGCGTGGAAAAAGCCGTAATCGGTCGGCTGGCTGTCGCAAATCTGCGCGGCCAGCTCGGCCAGGCCAGGGTAGTCAATTTGCAGCACCGGGTAGTAGTGTTCGGCGCGCATTTCTCGGGCCATCCACTCCAGTGGGGCGCGGTTGCCAAAATGCCCATTGACGATTACCAGCGCGGGGATGCCCATGCGCTGGCAGTTGAGGGCGATATCTTTCGCCAGCAGCTTGACCGTTTCCATCGAAAGCGAGACCGTGCCAGGAAAGCGGGCGTTGTTCCAGCAATCACCGTAGGGAACGGCGGGCAGCAAGAGCGCATCCAGGCGCTCAGCCAGGCGGCGCGCCAGGCCGGAGGCCATGATCGTGTCGGTAGAGAGCGGGCAGTGCGGGCCGTGCTGCTCCTGGGCGCCAAAGGCAAGCACGGCGGGCGCGCCGCGGGCAATGGCAGCCTGAACTTCGGGCCAGGTGGCGGTACGAGCATCGAGCATAAGAACCTCCGAGACTGAATGAGAGCAAATGGGCTGCGTTGATTATACTTGTAGCCCGACACGCAAGGAGCGACTTCGTGGATGATTCTCAGATCCCCTTCATTTCCGGGCTGGAACTCAGCCAGCAGTATTATGAGCAGGCAGTACAACCGCTGCTGGCGCGCAAACTGCCGCGCCTGCCATATACTGCCGCGCTGATCGGCTACGGCTCGGATGTGACCGGCTTTGATACGCCCATGTCGCGCGACCATATGTGGGGCCCGCGAATGATCCTGTTCCTCGCAGAAAGAGGCTATACGCAAGAATTTGCGCAGGTAGATCAGGCACTGCGCGGCGGGCTGCCGCGTGTAATCAACGGCTACCCCACCAGTTTTGGACCGCCGGACGCCGGGGGCGTGCGCCTGCCGCTGCGCAGCGCGTCTGGCCCGGTCAATCACCTGATTGAAATCACCACCATCCCGCGCTATTTTGACCGCGAGCTGGGCGCCGGGCGCTGGCAAAACCCTACCGTGGCAGACTGGCTGACCTTCTCGGAGCACCGCCTGCTGACCCTGACGGGCGGCCGCGTGTTTCACGATGACCTGGGATTGGAAAGCGTGCGCGGGACGTTGGCCTATTACCCGCGCGACGTGTGGCTGTACCTGCTGGCCAGCGCCTGGAGCGCAATCGGCCAGGAAGAGCCGTTCGTGGGCCGAACCGGGGTGGTAGGCGACGACCTGGGCTCGCGCTTGATCGCCGCGCGGCTGGCGCGGATTTGCATGCACCTGGCCTTCCTGCTCGAACGGCGCTATGCGCCTTACAGTAAATGGTTTGGCAGCGGCTTTGCGCGGCTGGAAATCGCTCCGCGGTTGGGGCCGCACCTGGCGGAGGCGCTGGCCGCCGAAACCTGGCAACCGCGCGAGGAGGCGCTGTGCGCCGCGTATAAAGTTCTGGCGGAGCAGCAGAATGCGCTGGGGCTGACCGCGCCGGTTGAAGCGCGCTGTTCGAGCTTCCACGACCGGCCGTTCCAGGTGATCCACGGCGAACGGGTTGCCGCGGCGCTGCAGGCCGTGATTGACGACCCGGTTTTGCGTACCCTACGCCCCTTCGGATCGGTAAACCAGTTCAGCCAGTCCACCGACCTGCTGGAAGAAACCCCTGTCTTAGAGAAATTGACCTGCCTGTACCTGTGACCTTCCCCTAGCCTGCTCGTTTGAAAGGAGAATTATCTTATGCCCCTGACCAGTCGTGAACGCGTTTTGATGGCGATCAACCACGAACAGCCCGACCGGGTTCCTGTGATCCTCGGAACCAGTAACACGACCAGCATGAAGCTGCGCCCGTACCAGCGGCTGAAAGCGCTGCTGGGCCACAGCGGCGAAGACCGCTTTATCTATAACTGGCCGGAATTGGGAACGGTGCTGCCCGACGAATCGATTCTGGAACGGCTGCATTCGGATGCGCGGGGCGTGCTCGACCGCTTTCCGGCGCATGTATACGAGCGCAACCGCGCCCGCGAGCCGCACAGTCCATTCATCGATGATTGGGGAACCGGGCAAACCGAAATTGAACCAGGCGTGTGGTATCCCGGCGTGCACCCGATGAAGGAAGCCGCAAGCCTGGATGAGATTGAGAAATATCCCTGGCCGGATATGGATGACCCCAGCCGGGTGGCCCACGTGCGCCAGGAAGCCCGCCGGCTGCGCGAAGCAAACCAGTATGCGGTGATCGGCACGCCCTGGCTGCTGTTCCCCTTTGAGCGCGCCCACGCCATGCAAGGCATGGATACCTTCCTGCTCAACATGAGCACCAACCCAGAATTTGCCGAAGCGCTGCTGCAAAAGATCAACGGGCTGTGCAAGCAGTTGATGGGGCATTTCCTCGACGAAGCCGGGGAGTACCTGGATATCATCAAGATTGGCGATGACCTGGGCACGCAGACCAACCTGATGATCTCGCCGCGCATGTATAGGCGCATGCTCAAGCCCGTCCATGCGGATCTGATCCAGTTTATCCGCGAGCGCACCAACGCCAAGATATTCTTCCATACCGATGGCGACGTGTTTGACCTGATACCCGACTTTATCGAGATCGGCGTGGATATTCTCAACCCGATCCAGACTTCGGCGGGGAAGATGTCGAACCTGCCCGAACTCAAGGCGCGCTACGGCGATAAAATGACCTTCTGCGGCGCGGTAGATACACAGCGCATCCTGCCCGCGGGCACGCCCGAAGAGGTATCGGCGGAAGTGAAGCGAGTGAGCGAAATCCTTAGCCCGGGCGGCGGATTTATGCTGGCTCCGGTGCATACCATTATGAGTGAAGTGCCGCCGGAGAATATCCTGGCGATGGTTGACGCGGTAATCGAATAAATTCAAGCAATCCCATAATTGAAAGGATACAAGCAAATGGACCCCAAAAAACGCAGCAAGCTTTCCGTTGGCAGCAAAATGGTGTACTACCCGGTCGAGCCGCGCTCGAAATCGGTGAGCGAGCCAATCTACATGGCCTCCAACTTCGAATACGACACGGAGATTTATCAGCGCGTACTGGACGGCGAGCGCAAAGACGTCAACATCTACTCGCGCTGCGGCAACCCCAGCGAATACAAGTTTGAAGACCAGATGATCGTGATTGAGAACGCCGAAGCCTGCCTGGCCACGGCCTCGGGCATGGCGGCGATTGCCATCCTGATGTTTGGGATGCTCAAAGGCGGCGATCATATCGTTTCGGACTGGACGACCTACAGCACCACGCACGAATTTCTCGATCACCGCTTCACCGATTTTGGCGTGCAGACGACCTTTGTCGACACGGCAGATATTAACCAGGTGGCCGCGGCGATTCGCCCCAACACCAGGATGATCTATTGCGAGGCCATCGCCAACCCCACGATGAAGGTTTCGGACATCGCCGCGATCGTGGAACTGGCGCACAGCAAGGGGATTGCCGTGGTATGCGACAACACCTTCGCCAGCCCGTATGTTTTTCGACCGCATGACCTGGGCGTCGACTTTGTAGTGGAAAGCGCCACCAAGTGGATTGGCGGCCACAACGATGCCCTGGGCGGGACGATTACCATGAAGACCAAGCTCTTCCCTGCGGATTACATGGAAACCATTCGCTGGTCCACGCTGACCAAGCTGGGCGGCGCGCTCTCGCCGTTCAACGCCTGGCTGCTGCTGCGTGGGATCCAGACCCTGCACGTGCGCATGGACCGCTCGTGCGCCACGGCGATGAAACTGGCGCATTACCTGGAAGGCCACCCCAAAGTGCGCAAGGTGTGGTATCCCGGCCTGGAAAGCCACCCGCAGCACGAGATCGCCAAACGGCAGATGCCGCTTTTCGGTGGGATGCTTTGTTTTGAGGTGAAAGATGAGCCCGCCGCGGTGTGCGTGCTGGACGCGCTGGAACTGGCAACTTTTGGCGCCAGCCTTGGCGGCGTGCGCACCACAACGCAGGCCCCTTCCACCATGGCTTTCCTGGATGTGCCGCCAGAGGAAAAGGCGCGCATGAATATTCGCGACGGCATGGCTCGCGTTTCGGTGGGCCTGGAAGATGCCGACGACCTGATCGCCGACTTTGAACAGGCGTTGGAAAAGATTTAATTCCTATGCCGCAATACGATCTGATCATCCGTGACTGCCACCTGCTGCTGCCCGATTTGACCACCACGGCAGGCGTAACCATCTGCGTCCAGGCAGACCGTATCGCCGCGCTAACCAGCGGGGCAGAGGCGGCGGAATGTCACGCAAAAACCGAGATTGACGGGCGCGACACGCTGGCCATGCCCGGCCTGGTAGACGGTCACACGCATGCCGCGCAGCAATTGCTGCGCGGCAGCGTCACCGATGAGATGCCGATGATCTGGGCGCGCATCCTGGTGCCGTTTGAATCGAACCTGAGCGCCAGCGAAGCCTACGCCGGGGCGCGGCTGTTCTGCCTGGAGAATCTGAAAGCGGGCATTACCGCATTTGCCGATGCGGGCGGCCCGCACATGGACGCAGTGGCCGAGGCGGTGCTGCACAGCGGCATCCGCGCCTGTATCGCGCGTTCAACAATGGACAGCGGGGCGTTTATCCCGCCCAGGATGCTGCAAACCGCGGCGGAAGCGGTGCGCGCCACCGAAGACCTGTACCAGGCGTATCACGGCAAGGGCAACGGCCGGCTGCGGGTATGGTTTGCGCTGCGCCAGGCGATGACATCCACGCCCGAACTGGCCGGGCTGGTTGCGGCGCGCTCAAAAGAACTGAACACCGGCGTGCATATTCACCTTGCCGAGCACCTGGACGAGGTCAACCACTGCCTGACGCGCTACAAGATGCGCCCGGCGGAATGGTTTGACTCGTTTGGACTGCTGGGGAGCAACCTGATCGCCGGGCACTGCATCCGCCTGTCGGATAAAGAGGTGATGCTGGTGGCCGAGCGTGGAGTGAACGTGGTGCACTGTCCGCGCTCCAACCTGGGCAGCCACGGCTTTGGCAAGACGCCGCTGCTGCTGGCGCTGGGCGCGAATATCGCCCTGGGAACCGATGGAGCGTCCGGCACGCGGCTGGATCTCTTTGAGCAGATGCGGCTGATCAAGTCAGCCACGCACGCGCGGTTTGGGATCGAGATCAACGACCCGCTGTCGCTGCCCGCGCTGGAAACGCTGCGCATGGCCACGCAGGGCGGCGCGCGGGCGCTGATGCAGGGTGACGACCTGGGCACGCTGGAAACGGGCAAAAAAGCCGACCTGATCCTGATCGACCTGGAGCAGGCGCATATCAGCCCCACCGCCAACCTGCCCAAGACGATTGCCACGACTGCCGGCCCCGCTGACGTGCGCGACGTGATCGTCGATGGCAAAGTGCTTATCCGCGACCGCCAGTTCACCGAGCTGGATGAAGAGGAGATTCGCGCCAAGGCGGCCGAAGCGCTGCGCAGCATCAGCCGCAAAGCCGGGTTGGATACAAAATACGCTTATCCGTAGAGGCGCGCTCTACACGCCGACAAAGCTGCGGATGCGGTCGACGAGCGGAGCGTCACTGGGGTTGATGGGCAGCAGCACCGGGATGGCATTTGGCAGCACTTTGATCTGTGCCGGGGTTTCGCCCAGCACTTCGCCGTCGCCCTGGAAAGGCAGCACCCGCTCGCAAGTAATTTCGATCTCCACGCCTGCCTGCATATAGATCATCCTGGGAGCCTGTCGCGGGCGGCGACGCAGAATGTAATACAGCACTTCCAGGTAATCCCGGGCAGTGCGGCCCTTGATCACAAATATGTCGACGCGGCCGTCATCGGGAATGACGCGCAGATCTTCGAATGGCACACGCAGTCCCAACAGCCCGCCGATGGCAATGTGGATCTCCGATGCGCGCAGGCGCAGCTTCTTGCCGTCGACGGTGAGACGAAACAGGTACGGCTGCAGGCCAAACAGAGCACGCACGCCGACCGCCAGGTACGCCAGAAACCCATAGCGCCGTTTAGCGGTGCGTTCGGTGTTTTTGATCACCGCCGAACTCAGACCCACCCCGGCGTTGAGCACGCACACGCGCTGGTTGACCAGCGCCGCGTCGAGCAAAATCTGGCGCGAACCATTTTCAATCAGCCCCAACGCGCGGTGGAGATCAAACGGCACGCCCAGGTCACGGGCCAGCAGGTTGCCGGTGCCCAACGGAAGGATCAGCAGCGGGACCGGGCTGCCGAGCATGCCCGAAGCCACACCGCTGACCGTACCGTCACCGCCCGCGGCAGCCACCGCGCTGCAGCCGCGAGCCACGGCCTTCCTCACTACTCGCGAAAGGTCTTCTTCCTCATGGGTTTCGTAGATTTCACAGGTCCAGCCGTGCTGCTCGCACCAGGCCAGGATGCGCTTGCTCGTGCGGGCTGGCACGACCAGTCCGGCAACCGGGTTGAGCACGACAAAAAGATGTTTTGCGTTGGAAGAAGCAGCGGACGGTTCCACAGTGTGTTTATAGCAGAAGAACCGGGGATTGAACAGGAAAACCGCCCTGCGAATTGCAGTATGGGTGAGATGATTGCCCTCTCGAGCAGGTGGAAAATTGTGATACACTATGCCAGCCTGTTCCAACAACTTATCCGTCCCAAAGAATCGAAAGGAATTCCTCTATGTGCGGCATTTTTGGCATCGTCACCAAAGAAGAAGAGAATCTCGGCCCGATTTTGATCGAAGCGGCGCGGCGGCTGACGTACCGCGGCTATGATTCGGTTGGCGCTGCTACGATCAGCGGCGCGAAGATCGACCTGCGCAAAGATGCCGGCCGGGTAGATGATGTGGCGGCCAGGTACAATATTGCCGAAATGACCGGGCAGCGCGGCATCACCCAACTGCGCTGGGCAACCTTCGGCGCGCCTTCACAGGTGAATTCGCAGCCGCATCTCGATTCTGACGGCGACATGGTGGGCGCGCACAACGGTAACGTGGTCAACAATGCGGAACTGCGCCAGCAGTTTATGGCCGAAGGGCTGACGGTGCGCTCGATGAACGACGGAGAATCCTGCGTTCACGCCGTGGAACGCTATATCAACCGCGGGGATGACTTTATCAGCGCGATCCGCAAGGCGCACAGTGACCTGCAGGGTGATTATGCCTACGTCATCGGTCACATCAACGACGACAAGCTGTACGCGATCAAGAAAGGCTCCGGGCTGGTGGTGGGGCTAGGCGACGGGTTCAACTGCTTATCTTCGGACCTGCCGTCGATCCTGCCGCTGACGCGCACGATCATGCGCATCTATGATGGCGAGATCATCACCCTGTGGGCCGACCGGGTGGAACTGCGCTCGGTGGCCGATGGAAGCATCATCGAACGCGAGCCGGAGATTATCACTGCGACGATGGACGCGGTGCAAAAGGGCGGTTACGCGCACTTTATGCTCAAAGAAATCCACGACCAACCGCAGGTGGCGCGCGAAGTGCTGCACATGCTGGAAGGCTCGGGCGAAGTTGACCCGCTGCTGGACAAAATCCGCGCGGCGCGGCACGTGTATTTCGTCGGCTGCGGCACCAGCTACCATGCCTGCCTGGCGGGGGCAGTGTACTTCGCTCAACTGGCGGGCAAGGCGGTCATTCCGGTGCTTGCGCCGCAATTCGCGCCGCAGTATCTTCCAGCCGTAGGCCCGCAGGATGTGGGCATTTTCGTCAGCCAGTCCGGTGAAACCAAAGACGTGCTCAATGCGCTGCAGGCCGCCGAGGCGCGTGGGATGCAGTGCTACGGCCTGGCCAACGTGATCGGTTCAACGCTGACCAAGACCACCACTGCCTGCCTGCCGTTGTGCTGCGGGTATGAGATCAGCGTGCCGGCTACCAAGACGTTTACCAACCAGGTGGTCACCTTCCTGTACCTGGCCTACCGGCTGGGGGGGCATAACACCCTGGAACTGGAACGGCTGCCCGAGCTGCTTGAGGAAACGATCACGCTGACTGAGCCACAGGTGCAGGCGCTGACGCCCGCGATGAATGCCTGGAATGATCTGTATTCGCTCGGCTACGGCCTGACGTATGCCATCGCCCTGGAAGGCGCGCTCAAGTTGAAAGAAATCACCTACGCTCACTGCGAGGGGATGCTCTCGACCGAGTTCAAGCACGGGCCGCTGTCGGCGATTGTGGATGGGTTCCCGGTGCTGTTCGCTGCCGGGCCAGAAGATACCGGGCTGATCATCAGCGGCATCAACGAAGTCACCTGCCGCGGCGGGCGGGCTATTGCCATCGGGCAGGAAGACGCGCGGCTGCGCGCCAACGCCAGTGATCTGATCACCCTGCCTGAGGCCAGCCCGGCCGTGACCGCTCTGCTGGCTGTGATCCCGCTGCAACTGCTCTCGTACCACATGGCCGTCGCCCGCGGCTTCGACCCGGATTTCCCGCGCAATTTGAGCAAGACGTTGACGGTAGATTAGGAGCCCGCTATGCGTACTTTTGCCTTGCGCCTGCCCCCCGGCGCGGATTTGAAGCAAGAACTGGTGCGCGTCACCACCGACCAGCAGCTCCAGGCCGGTTTTGTTCTCACCTGCGTGGGCAGCCTGCGGCTGGCTGCGCTGCGCCTGGCCGACCAGCCCGACACCACCCTCTACGAAGGCAAGTTCGAGATCGTCTCGCTGGTGGGCACATTGTGCCCGGACGGCCCGCACCTGCATATTTCCATTTCCGACGGCCAGGGCGTGACCATTGGCGGTCACCTGCAGGATGGCAGCCAGGTGTACACCACTGCCGAGATTGTGATTGGCGAACTGGAAGACAGCCGCTTCACCCGCGAGGCAGACCCGTTGAGCGGGTATGATGAACTGGTGGTGCGGGCGAGAGTATAACCGGGATACGTTCCGCACCTGCTACTGGTTGAAGCTGCCGTCAATCATGCGGCTGGTGATCCGTTCCGTCCCGGCGAGGTAGTAGAACTTCCACGCCATGCCGGCCAGGTTGGGGTTGCTGCATGCTCCGAGCCTCTTTTTCGCTGCTATTTCACTGCCTTCCAGCGCGGGTCGGGCAGCACGTACTGCGCGACCAGCAGCCCGGCAGCGCCAATGCCCAGTGTAATGCCAAACAGCACGCGGTACGAGAAGGTATCCACCAGCAGTCCGCCGATGAGCGGGGCAGCGGCCAGCACCGGCGAGAGCAGGGTATTGGCCATGCCCACAAAGCGGCTGGTTTCGGCAGGCGGGGCAATCTCAAAAACCATGTTGGGGTCTGAGGTCATAAACGCGGCGTAGATACCGCCGGTGCAAAAGGCAACGATGAAGAACAACCAGCCCACGCCGGAGGTCAGCGCCAGCAGGGCCTGGAGGATCAACAGCGCGCCGGCGAAAACGTAGACGCGCTTGAACCCAAAATGGTCACCCACCCAACCCCAGACAAAGCCGAGCACGCTTTGGGTGAGCAGAATGACCATGGTATAGATGCCAAATGTACCTTCAGACAACCCAAAACGGCGCACGGCGTAAATGGCATAGAATGAGTTAGCCATCAGCCCCAGGCCGAGCAGCGAGCGGGTGACCAGATAGCGGCGAAACCCGGCGAAGCGGCGCAGCACGCCCGGGATGGCGCGCACGAAATGACCCAGGGCTTCCGGTTGCGAAACCACCGGGTAAGGGACTTCGCGGAAATTGACGATCAGGAAAGGCGAGATGAACGAACTGGCAAAGGCCAGCCAGAAGAGAAGCTGTAGATTGCCCGGAAATGCGGTGCGGTCGAGCACGGTTGAAGCCAGCAGCGAGGCGCTAAAGCCGATCAGACCGCCCAGCCCATTCATAAAGCCGTAAAACTGGCCGCGGTTACGGTTGATATTCTTACTGATGAAATCGGCGTAAGCCGGGCCGATGAGGCCGTTGGTGACCGAAAACACGGCGTAGGCCAGGAAAAACAGCGCCAGGCGGCTGGCGGGAGTCAGCCAGTTGATGAATTGGAGCAGGATGGCGATCACCAGGATGGCGGCGCGCTCAGCGATAGCGATCCAGAAGATAGTCCACTTGCGGCGCGGCTTGCCGGTGACCAGGTACGCGCCGATGAACTGCGGAAAAAAGAATCCCCAGAAATAGATTGCCGAGGCCACCCCAACCCAAACGCGCTGGTCGCTAAGCTGCGAAACCAGGTAAGGGATGATCGTATCGATTGAAAGCATGGCCAGGACGAAGGAAAACAGGGAGGAATCAAACATCACCAGCAAGTAATTGGCGCGATAATTGCGGTTCACCTGGGCGGTGTATTCAGGATACTTCTGCGAGATTTCAAAGAGATCGCTGCTTTGCATACGGCTTCCATTGAGCAAGAGGATGGGGCACTGAAATCACCAGTGCCCCTTTGGTAAATTGATCTTTCGTAGATGACAGCCTGCGTTCAAGCCCGGGCCAAAGGGGACGGGCCTGCAACGGAGCATTGAAACCGGATTTCTTTACGCTCCCGCGCGGTCGCGCTCGATCAGCACTTTCAGCGCTTCAATGGCTACGCGCACCGGGCGGTGGATATCCAGCAAGGCTGCGGCGGCAGCAGCCACCTCTGGCGGATTGGTCTCCGGGTTCATATCATCGCCAACCATCAGCATTACCCCACTGGCACGCTTGCGGTGAATGCTGCTGATGATGAAGATTGCCGCGGCTTCCATTTCGGAGCACACCGCGCCACCTTCCACCCACGCCTTCCAGCGCTGGAAAAGCTGGTCGCTGACCGGCATCCGCCCGGGTTCAACCTCGCCGTAGAACGAGTCTTTTGACTGCGACACACCTTCATGCGCCGGTACGCCCGCGCGTTTTGCGCCTTCGCGCAGCGCCATGACTACGTCCACATTGGCCACCGCCGGAAACTCAATCGGCAGGTAGTGGCTGGTGGTGCCTTCGTCGCGGATTGCGCCGGTGATGATGCCCACGTCGCCGGTGTTAATCTGCGGCTGCATCCCACCTGAGGTACCTACGCGGATAAACGTGTCGGCGCCGATGGCGATCAGTTCTTCCACGGCAATAGCCGTCGAGGGGCAGCCAATGCCGGTGGATGTCACGGAAACCTTCTCGCCCAGCAGCGTGCCGGTATAGGTTACATATTCGCGCTTCTGAGTAATAAACTGCGGGTTATCGAAATACTGCGCGATCAACTGGCAGCGGCCTGGGTCGCCGGGGAGCAGGACATAGCGGCCCACGTCGCCTTTTTTGAGGTTAATGTGGTGCTGGACTTCATCAGGAGAAAAGCGCGCCATGCCGCCTCACTTCCGGTCCGCGCGGATCAAGACCTTGAGGGCCTCGATCGCGGTGGCGATCAGTTGGTCAAGGCTTTCCACCACGCCCAGGGTCTTATCTTCAGCTTCCTGGTTGGCAGCAATGAGCATCACGCCGCCAGCGCGCTTGCGGTAAATGCTGGAGAGGATGAAGATAGCCGAGGCTTCCATTTCGGAGCAAATAGCGCCACCCATCTTCCACGCCTTCCAGCGCTGCAGCAGGCGATCACTGACCGGCATGCGCTGCGGCTGGTGCTGGCCGTAGAAGGAATCTTTCGACTGGCTGATGCCCAGGTGGTAACCCACGCCCACCGTCTGCGCAGCCTCGCGCAGCGCCAGGGTCACTTCAAGATCGGCCACGGCGGGGAACTCGGGGGGCATATAATGCAGGGTAGTGCCTTCATCTCGGATCGCGCCGGTAAGAATGGCTACCTCACCGGGTTTGAGGTACGGCTGCATCCCGCCCGACGTGCCCACGCGAATGAAAGTATCGGCGCCGATCTTGATTAATTCTTCCACGGCAATGGCGGTCGATGGGCAGCCGATGCCGGTGGAAGTAACGGATACTTTTTCACCCAGCAGGGTGCCCGTCCAGGTGCGGTATTCGCGGTTGGAGGCCACCAGTTTGGGATTGTCAAAAGACTGGGCGATCAGGTCCGTGCGGCCCGGGTCGCCGGGGAGCAGCACGTAGCGACCTACGTCGCCAGCTTTCATCTGAATGTGATACATCACATCTGGTTCTTGCATGGTTTCTCCTCAATGGGTTGCAGGGGTGAACCGGCGCTACGCGCGCAGGACATACGACAGCGCCAGGACAAAGAACACAACAAAACCGATGGCGGCCAGCGCCACGATAATAATGGCCAGCGCGGGCGGGAAGACCATAGTACGGCTCCAGTCCAGGCTTTTATCGAGCAGCACCCAGGCAGTCACGCCCAGCGAGGCCAGCACGCCGAAGATAAGGATAAAGTAATCCTTGAAGGCCATCGTTACGTTGCGGAAGCTGGTTTTGACGCCCGTCGAGCCAAACGCGCGCGATTCGAGCGAAATGGAAAGCTGCTGCACACGCTCAATTGCGCCGACAAACACCGGCACCATCGAGGGCAGCACCGCGCCAAACCCCGAGCCTTTCATCCCGCGCGATTTCTGCGCGCTGAGCACGATGGCAAACTCATTCTGCAAAATGGGGATGAGCTGCAGGGTCATGGTGAGGATAAAGTTGAGCACGTAGGGCATGCCGATCTTCTGCAGCGCGGTGAACAGGTCGCTGGGATGGGTGGTCATAATCATCACCAGGGCGAAGGTGGTCATGCTGAAAATACGCGCCAGCATCGACACGCCGGAGTAAATGCCTTCCTGGTAGATCGTGAATGGGCCAAAGTCGGTGATGGGCGTCCACGGCTTGGGGAAGGCCGGGGCAATGCTTTGCATTACCACCAGCGTGAGGCTGATGGGAAACAAAATCCCCACCACGCGCAGGTACGACTTCCAGATGCCGGCCATGGTGACGAACAGCAGGCCCAGGGCAAAAACGATGCCCAGGATCAGCGGGTTGCGCGTGGCAAAGGAAAGGATCAGCACACCCAGAGCGATAAATAGCTTGGGCAGCGGGTTCAACCGGTGAATGTACGAATCACCCGCCACCATTGAGATTGGAATGGCTACACCTTGCATGTCTGGCTCCTCATGAATTGACAGGCGGGTTGGATGGGGTCAGGGCGGTCACGGCTTCATCAACCGAAAGCAGCACCTTCTTCTGGCCAAAACCCGGCCAGCGCAAGCCAATACTGGTGATCTGTGGCGGGGTGATATGGGTGCTGTGCATCAGTTCGGTATCCGCGAAGACTTCGCGCGGGGAAGCGTCGGCGATCAAATGCGAGTTGCGCATCACGATCATGCGGTCAACCACTTCGGCCAGCAGGATCATATCGTGCGCCACGCAGATGACGGTAGAGCCTTCCTCGCGCAGCCGCTCGATCAGGCGGTACACAGTGCGGGTGGTGATGTTATCCTGGCCGGTGGTGGGTTCGTCGAGGATGAACACCGCCGGGCGCATGGTGTACACCGCGGCCATGCTCACCAGCTTGCGCAAAGGGAAGCTGATGCGGTAGGGGTGGCTCAGGCGCAGATCCTGCAGCCCAAAGAATTCGATCGCCTTTTCGCGGCGCTCTTGCACTTCTTCCTTGGAAAGCCCCAGGTTGGTTGGGCCAAACTCCAGCTCATGTTCCACCGTCTTGGCAAACAACTGGTGGTTGGGGTTCTGGAAGACGTAACCCACATGCGCGGCCAGTTCCTGCACCTTCTTCTTGGCCGTGTCGTTGCCTTCCACGATCACTTTTCCGCTGGTGGGCTTGAGCAAACCGTTAAAATGCTTCACCAGGGTGGTTTTCCCCGAGCCATTCTGGCCGATAATACCAATGATCTCCTGCGAGCAAATGGTCAAATTAATGTTTTCGAGCGCAACGATCTTCCCGCGCGGGTAGACGTGTCCCAAATTCTGGCAGACGATTTTTTCTTCAGGCATGGCTACCCACCCTTTCCAAACTTCTCGGTCAAATCCTGCACCGCTTCTTCCGTGGTGGCAGGATACTGGCCGGCATAGGCTGCCAGGCCCTGCTGATTGAGCCTATACGCCAGTTCGGTGGCTTGCGGAACGCGCAGCCCGATATTTTTTAATGTGTCCACCTGGCTAAAAACTTCGTGCGGCGAGCCGTTGAGGATGATCTCGCCCTTATGCAAGACGATAATGCGGTCGGCATAAGCCGCCATGACTTCCACCTCATGCTCGGCCATAATGACGGTCATTCCACGCTCGCGGTTAAGCTGGGCGGCCACGGCAAAGATCTCTTCCTTGCCGATCGGATCGACGTTGGAGGTCGGTTCGTCCATCACCACAATTCTGGGCTTCATTGCCAGCGCCGAAGCGATGGAGAGGCGCTGTTGCTGGCCGCCGGACAGACCAAATGGAGAGCGGTCCTCAAAGCCGGCAAGGCCGACGATCTCCAGCGATTCGGCGATGATGCGGTGCATTTCGGCCGGGGGTGTGCCCAAATTTTCCAGACCCAAAGCGATTTCTTCCGCCACCGACATCTGGCTGAGCTGGAACTCGGGGTTGTCGAACACCAGCCCGATCACCTTGGCCATCTCGCGCACGGGATATTCCTCGGTATCCATTCCAGAAACAACGACCGTGCCTTCAAAATCGCCCATCATCATATTGGGGATTACCCCGTTGAGGGTCAATTGCAGCGTGGTTTTGCCCGCGCCATTCAACCCCATCAACGCCACGTACTCGCCCTCGTAAATCGTTAAGTTAATATTCTTGAGAGCCGGCGTTTCGGTCGAGGCGTAGGTAAACGTCACGTCTTTAAGTTCGATAATCGGTTTTTTGTCTTCCATTGTTTTTCCCATCGGAAGTACATACAAGGAACGGCGAGGACAGCGGTCTTTTGCCACAGCCCTCGCCGCTATACATGCTAGAAACCTGTGCCGTTAGGATTCATCATCGAACTTGCTGAGAATCACCGCCAGGCCCGCAACCCCGACCAGTATTCCCATCACCATCGCAGCGCCCGCAAGAATACCAAAGGCATCGCTGTTGATGAAATCGAGGTCCGATATTTTCTGTGAGAAGGAAGGCAGGAGGACGAGCAGTACGCCCAGGCCAATGATTCCCGAGCCAATACCTTCCTTTGCGCCAACAGTTACTTCTTTTTTCTCTACGTTCTTTTTCTGCATCTTCGGTCTCCTTATCCAGTTTCCTGAAGGACTAGTTTTGGATGGCCATCATGATCAAGGCAATCGCGACGCCCACCACGATACCAGCAGCGATCCAAACGATCTTGCCAATACCTTCGGACTTAGGGAGCTGGATACCCTGGGTCAGGTTTGCGGGCAAAGCCTCAATGATGGCGAGGGCGACAAAGCCACTGATAATCTTATCGGCCAGCGAGACGAGAATGTTGGAGGAGAAGACCGACACGATCAGGTTCTGGCCCATCGCCAGGAACGCAGCGGTCATCATATCCGCGAAGTGACCGGTGGCGCCGCCGAAGATGAACACATAGATCGGCACGGCAGTGAGAGAAACAAAGAAGGCCACGAGAATATTGATCAGGCCAAAGCCCCAGAAGGTTTTTCCCCAACCCCAGCGCACAGTGTAGCCCCAGATGAGCGCGCCGACCACGTTGCATGCCGCGAAGGGCAGGCCAATCGGGCCGCTGATGAACGAAGAGACGATATTGGTGGTCGCACCTACCAGAGCGCCCCACCACGGGCCGAGGACAATGGCAACAACGGCAGTACCGATCATGTCCAGGAAGGTGGGCAGCTTGAGGACGGTGTTAATCTGGCCACCGACGATATTCAGCGCAACCGCTACGGGCACCAGGGCCACTACGTAGGTCAGGGGAATGCGCTTCGAGCGTTTCTTAGGTGTTGCAGCAACAGCAGAAGAGGCCATGTGAGAATTCTCCTTGTAAAAAAAGATGGGTTCACTTACTTCATGAGCTCCCATTCGCCGGCGCGCCGGGAGTGGGTCAATGAAACAACGCGAACACTTCTCGCGGACAATTTCTGACTGCACCACCTCCTTTCAGAAGCCCCTTTATTGATTGGAAATGATAAATGCGAAAAAACAACAGCCGCGCAGGCGGCTGTTATTTCACATCCAACACACAGCGGAAGCCGACGCCCACAATACCATCCAGGCCTGAATCTTCAGGGCGGGTGAAGCAGCGGTAGGCGCAGCGCGCGTGGTTTTGGGTGAAGAAAGACGAACCGCCGCGCAGCGCGCGAAAGGTCTTGCCAAAGGCCTGGCCGGGGTAAGTACAGCCGGGGTAGGCATCGTACCAATCGGCGGTCCATTCTTCCGTGTTGCCAGCCATTTCAAACACGCCGTACGGGCTGCCGCCGTTGGGGTGCGAATCAACCGCGGCGGTCATGGCATACGTGCCGCTGTCCCATACCAGGGCGTTGTTCTCGTCAAAGGTATTGCCCCACGGCCAGCGGCGGCCATCGGTGCCGCGCGCGGCTTTTTCCCATTCGGCTTCGGTGGGCAGCCGCGTGCCGTACCAGTTGCAGTACTCCACGGCTTCATACCACGAGACCTGATGCACCGGGTGATTTTCCAACCCGGCCGGAATCTCAAACCCTTTCCAGAACATGGGCGGCATGGCGCGGGTTTCGAGCATGTAGCGTTTATACTCGGCGTTTGTTACCGGGTAGCGGCTGATGTAATACGCCGGCAAATACACCTGGCGGTAAGGCTTTTCGGGTTCGAACTCATCGCTGCCCATCCAAAAGTTCCCTTCTGGAATGAGCACTAACTCTTTTCCGTCCTTGCCTGTGATGAAACTTTCCACGGTAGATACTCCTGTTGGGGGATTGGTGCGCAAACAGAAATGCCTGGGAAAGCACCGATACAAACGCTATTCAGATGTCAGGGTGTGTATAGAAAACGGTCGCTTACAATGCGGTGGGTTTTTCACATCAGCGCAGGGAAACTGGTAGTAACCACTACCGCATTGTGGTTATCATAGCAAATCCCGAGAGGCTTGTCAACCATATCTGGCGATCAATCTTCCACAGTTCGATCGGTCAGGTACATGGTGAGGATGTTTTCAACCGGAACATCGGCCTGAATGTAATGCGCCGAAGTGCAGATATACCCGCCGCCTCGACCGAGGATATTGCAGCGGTCGCGCACTTCCTGGGCCACCTCTTGCGGCGTGCCGTAGGGCAGGGTGTGCTGTAAATCAATGCCGCCGTGAAAAGCGATCCGCTCGCCGTACTGTGCTTTGATTTTGGCCATGTCCATCCAGCGCGCGCGGGGCTGGAGCGGGTTGAGTGCATCAATGCCCATTTCATCGATCAAGGGGGCGATAAGTGGGAAGATCGCGCCGCAGGAATGGTAGAGGATCTTGAGCGGGTATTGCTTGATGGCGGCGTTCAGCCGCAGATGGCGCGGGAGAATGTACTTGCGCCACATCGCCGGCGACATGAGCAGGCCGTTTTGCATGGCAACATCGTCGTAGGTGTAGACCCAGTCCACCAACCCGCCTGCCGCGGCCATCAAGCGGTGGGTGTTGGCGATCATAATATCGGTGTAGCAATCCATGATGGCGCAGGGCACTTCGGGCTTTTCGATCAGATCGGTCAAGAAGCGCTCGAGGCCGTACAAGGCCCAGGCGGATTCGAAAATGCCGCCAATATCGACGCGAATATGGTGACGCACCGGGGCGTTCACCGCGCGGATGCGGTCGGGCAGGCTGGCCCAGTCGTAATATTCGGGTTTGGGCCAGCGCTCCCAGGTTTCCACGTCCGCGGCGTTTTGCGCGTTTTCCAGCGGGTACGAGGCATACTCATGGTATGTGGAGAACTCGTTACGGACTTCGCGTCGGTGCGACCCCCAGGGGGAGTAAAAACTGCCGTCGGGCAGCATTTCGGGTTCCGGGCCAATGTATTCCGGGTGAAACACGCGGCAGTCGACGCCCAGGAGCTGCAGCAGTTCTTCTTCGCTGCTGACCTGCAAATACTGCGTTAGTTTGGCGATCGTTTCCGGCACAGCCCAAAAATCGAACGGCACCTGATCGGGCTGGCGTAAATCCAGAGCCGCGGCAACGCGCTCGTAGGGCGTCATCTTGCCGGGCTGCCGGAAGTGAGCATCAATCAGGCGCTGGCGGGCTTCATCCGGCGAATAAAAAACAGTGGTTTCCATTATTCACTCCAGGGCGTTCGGGATGCAGGGGTATGGTTAGCATTGTACATCAAATCGGGAAGAGTTTCCTGTTGACCTGCGCGAAAAAACTCCCATAATTATTTGTATCCATACGTATAGACGTTTCCTCTCCCAGGCTCAGGAGGCGCATGACGGACAGCGTTGATCCCAAGGATATTTCACCACGCTATTATCAACTTGCCAATATTATCCGTGAGCGGATCATCACCGGCGAGTTGGAACAGCATAAGCCCATCCCATCCGAGCGGCAGATGGAAGAGATTTATTCTGTCAGCCGCACTACCGTGCGCCAGGCGCTGGATTTACTGGAGCGCCAGGGGTACGTTTACCGCGAGCATGGGCGGGGCACGTTTGTTTCGCCGCAAAAGCTGCAAAAACGGATTTCAGACCTGACCAGCTTTTCCGAAGATATGAAGCAGCGCGGCATTGAACCCGGGCAAAAAATCCTGGAGATTGGCCTGGTGGAGCCGCCGGAAGGCGTGTGCCGCAAGCTGGAACTGACCTTCCCGCACGAGCCGATCTTGCGCATCACCCGCCTGCGCCTGGGAGACGGCACGCCGATGGGCCTGCAGACTTCGTATTACCTGCTGCCAGACGGCTGCGAGATCACCACGGCAGAACTGGAAGTGTACGGCTCAGTCTACAACCTGCTGGAAGAGAAGCTGCACATTGTGCCCACCGAAGCGGATGAAACCCTGGAGGTGGCGCTGGCCACGCCAAACGAGGCCGCGCTGCTGCAAATCAAGCCGGGCAGTCCGCTGCTGCTGAGCGAACGCACAACCTACTCGCAGAACCGGCGCGTATTTGAATTTGTCAAAATCCTATACCGGGGCGACCGCTATATTTATACTGCCAAGCTGACGCGTTGAGCGCAAACCGGCACGTTATTTGGCGCTGACAGTTGGCAGATTGGCTGCCTGCCAGTCGAGCATTCCACCGGCCATGCTGGTGACATTTTCATACCCCGCCTGGCGGGCGATATCGCGCGCCTGGGCACTGCGCCCACCCGATTGGCAGACAAATACCACCGGCTGGTCGCGGGGAATTTCGCTCAACCGGTCCGGCAGTTCGGCCACTGGGATCAGCGGCACATCGGGGATATGGGCTTGCTCATATTCGGCGGGCGTGCGCACATCGACGAAGTAGACCCCCTGCTCGCGCAGCGCCGCGGCCTCTTGCACGCTGACGGTATCGGCAAGCTGGGGGGTGGGCGCGGCAAACTGCTCATATGCAAAGACGCCGGCGGCGGCCAGCAGCGCCAGTACAAACACAGCAATTAACCAGCGCGGGAAGGTGCTCTCGCGGACTTCGTTTTGGCTCTGTTCGGTATTATTCATTTGAAATTCCTTTTGGCACTACCAGTAGAAATTCTACCGGTAAAGAGGTTTCGAAAGGCAGTGGGGTTATCGTATTGTAACAAATGTTAATAACAGATCCAACAATTACTTAACTTTCCTTAATTCGCCGCAGAAATATTCGTCTACGTTAGTGAAAGAAACCACAATCAACCGCCGGATAGCAGCCAGAAAGACGCACATTGCACCGGCCACGCTCTAAGTGAAAGGAGACGCCCCGAGGAGGATTTGCGCCAGACCAGGGAAACTGGAGAAAGGCAGGTTCATCATGAACCCAAATTCGTACAACCCGTTCCCCTCCATCGCGTTCGCGGCGCTCATCGCACTCATCATCGTATCCTGCATTGCCGGAGCTTCAATTACGCGCTGGGACATTGTCAACCCGCTGACCAGTGGGGAGAACCCCAACTCGACCGTGGTAGCGCGCCAGAACACGCAGGCCGCGCTGGACATTGCCACCACCGGCACAGTTGCCGCCGTGCAGCAGACGATGGTGGTAATGGAACAGACCGCCGTACCACCCCGCGCCACGCTGGCTGCCGTATACGCCGCGCAGACCCAGGCGGTGAAAGATCACCAGCGCTACGAGCAGGAGCAAAGGACCTGGAACCTGGTGCTGACCGCCCTGGCCGTGGTGCTGCCCAGCGCAATAATCACCTCGATCGCCGCGTTTCTGGTCTATCTGAATCGCCGCGTCCAGGCCAGACGACTGGAAGCCCAATCCAGGCTGATCGAAGCCGAAGCACTAAAGCGCGCCAATGAGATCCGGCTATATCAAATACACATCCAGCGAGACATAGACCGTAAGGCGCATAAGCCGCGCCCGGATGCCGGCGCCCACCCCAACCTGGGCGAAGGCGACCGCAAGGCTGGCTTGGGTGGAGAAACGCGCACGACCTGGCCGGACGATAAAGATAAGAATCTGGGCAAGGGTAACCTGCCCAGGGCTGACGCCTGATGCCGTGCTCTGAGGATGCACGCAACACTCCCTTCCGCTTCCTAGCCGGAGGGGAGTGTTCTTTTGGAGATCATTGAGCCGGGTTTATTGGACCGGGGGTTTGATCCCGATGACCTCGACGATATCGTGGAGATTAACCGACACCATGCGATTTGCTACCCGCGGGTTGTGACCGATGCGTTCCAGCGGTTTTGCCACGGGCGTCATGCGGACGATCCAATCCGTGAGATGCTCGATGGACATCATGCGCGCCGGGAAGTGCACCGAAACGACATCCAGACCGCAGTTACGCATCAGTCGGCTGAGGGTGGCAGGCGAGAAGAAATTCAAATGGTCGGCGACAAAATGGCGGTGGCGCGACCGCATGATTTTGCTCAGCAGGTTGTCAATATTGGGTACTTCGATCAACAGCGCGCCGCCGGGTTTGAGCGCTTTCACCAGCCGTTTGATCTCACGCACCGGGTTGGGGATATGCTCAAAGACTTGAAAAGCGGTGATGGCATCAAAACTTTCATCGGCAAAGGTATCGTCGCGCAGGATGTCGTTAACCACCGGGATGCCGAACCTGGCGCGCGCGTAGACGGCATGACCGGTGAGTGGTTCTAACCCCTCGGCTTGCCAGCCCTCCTCACAGGCCACGCTGAGTTGAAACCCACCACCGCAGCCGTAGTCGAGGATACGCCCGGGGTGGGTAAGGCTGGCCAACCGGCGAATGGCCTGGCGCGTGTTCAGGCGAGCCGCGGGGAATTCGCGTTCTTTCACCTGCAGAATGGGAAGTTCCCAACTGCCTTGAATATCCGCCAGGTTGCGGCTTTGCCGGGCGGCCTCGGGCAGGGTATCCAGCACCGGTCCATCCGAGATAATGGCTTTATCGTTGACGATGGTCGGGATAAAGGTAAACCCACAATCACGGCACGCCATCACCGGCCCAGGTGATTGGCGCGGGGTGAACCGGTATTGAAATCGATTTCCCCCACACACCAGGCACGCACGGTCAACCCGCTCAGAATTCGTAGCCATCATTCATCCGCCCTTTTGTCGAACTACCAATAATGTATATCTAATTACTTATCAATATAACAAATATGTGCCCGAATAGCAATTCCCCATCCAGGCCGCAGGATGGGGGCGGGTGATTTATAGTAATGGTTGCGCCGGGCTACTCGTTACTTACTTCATTGAAGCGCTCGTTCAGGTCGGCAATATCATTTTGCTCTTCCAGGTGCTTCTCGCTCCCCCGGCGGATCATACTGGCCTGCCGTTCCAGCGCTTCCAGTTCGACAGGATCCTCGGTGTGATCCGCAATCTCAGCGATCACCTCGAGCAGCCGGATGCGCACCGCCACGTGATTTCCAGCCTGCTGGCGGATCTGGTTGAAAGCGGCATCCGTTACTCCGGCAAAGGTGATCGGGTGGGTAAGCACCAGGCGCACCTGCCCGCGCGAATCGACATGGTACGGAGGAGGGATATCTTTTTGCGCCAGGCGCGAGAGGGCTACGCCCAACCAGTCGATGCAGTTGATGGCGGTGAAAGGATCGTTGATGGCCGCGGAAAGCGCGCGCAGGGCGATTTCGACCAACTGATCGATGGCAAATTCCACATCTTGCGGAGCGATGCGCTGTTTGCCCAGGATAAACCCGCGGCTGATATCAGAAAGCAGGCGCTCGGTTACCCGCTCCGAGGGCCAGACGAGCGCCAGGTCTTCGCTGTAGATCACAAAATGGCCGGGGCGGTGCATCACCTGGATGATCAGGTCGTATTTTGAGGCGATGGCCAGTAAATGATAATAATCCACCACCTGCAAATAGCCACTGAGCTTTGCGCTCAGGCGCGCAGCATTCTGCAAAAAACCATCGGGTAGGCTGGGCGCACGGCTGGCCTCCGCTGGCAGCGCCAGAGGGTCTTCTTCTTTGGGGAACAGGCGGTCGATGGCAAGCATGGCATCCTGCGCCACGTTGGCAATCACATTTGGCGCGTAAATGGACTGCGACACGTGGTGGATGAAATAGATCAGCACGCCCAGGCTGAGCAGCGCCAGCACGATGCCCACCGAAATGGAAAACTCAGGGACAAAGGCTTCCACGCCAGCCAGGCCGGGCTGCGCTTCCACTGCCGAGCGAATAGAGCGCAGGATCA
>DATCUC010000259.1:0-7317 GCA_036567625.1 Anaerolineaceae bacterium
CGGTGATCCGTCATATTGCCATGAACCTATTGCGTCAAGAGAAAACTGCCAAAGGCGGCATCCAGGCCAAACGCTTACAGGCAGCCTGGGACGAATCCTATTTGCTCCAAGTCCTCTCACCAACATAATGCAATCGCCCTGTCAATTTCCCGGGCCTTTCGCCATCTTCTCACTTGCGCTTTGCGCTATAATAATTGCACCGGTTGATTGTACGTCCTGGTCGCATTTTTGCTGTACAGGAGGTGTACGTCCAGCCTGTTCTACTCCCCAGTTGTTGACAACTCTATAACTTGCAGCCCGCACACTACCTATCGATTCTTTACTATCGCCACCGCTGAAATAACCGCGTTTCCTTTCTATTTTTCAAGGAGGCAGATCATGAGAAGAGTGTATGTGACGGTTTTGGTGCTCTTTCTATTGAGCCTGTTGGCCACCGCCTGCCAGACGGCAGCGCCAACTACCATCAAGATCGGGCTGAATGCAGAATTGACCGGCTCCGTCCCCGTGGTGGGTGAATCCTGCAAGAACGCCGCCGAAATGGCGGTCAAAGAGATCAACGATGCCGGCGGCCTCGACGTGGGCGGCACCAAATATAAGGTCGAGCTTCAGATCGAGGATGACGAAGACAAAGCCGAATCCGCCGCGGCAGCCGCCCAAAAGCTGGCCACCGCTAATGTGATTGCCATGATCGGCCCCAACGCCTCGCGCAACGCCATCCCCGCCGCCGAAGTGGCCGAATCGGCCAAGATGCCGATGATCAGCCCCTGGTCGACCAACACCAAGACCACCCTCGATACCAAGACCGGCGCGCCCAAGAAATACGTCTTCCGCGCCGCCTTCATTGACGACTTCCAGGGCGTGGTGGCGGCCAAGTTCGCCATCAACGAATTGAAGACCCAGAAACCCGCCGTGCTGTACGATGTCGGCTCGGAATACAACAAGGGCATCGCCGAAGTCTACAAAAAGACCCTCGAAGAGAACGGCCTCACCCTGGTAGCCTTTGAAACCTACACCACCGGTGATAAAGACTTCTCCGCGCAGTTGACCAAGATCGTCAACGCCGGCGCCGATACCCTCTTCCTCCCCAATTACTACGCCGAAGTCCCGCTTCAGGCCCAGCAGGCCAAGAAGCTCGGCTACACCGGCAAATTCCTCGGCTCCGACTCCTGGGGCTCGCTCGAACTGGTGAACCTGTGCGGCGCGGACTGCGAAGGCTCCTTCTTCACCACCCACTACGCCGCCGATATCGCCACCCCCAAGGCGCAGGCCTTCATCAAGGGTTACCAGGCCGCCTACGGCAAGGTCCCCGACGATGTTGCCGCCCTGACCTATGACTCGTTTGGTATCCTGTTCCAGGCCATCCAGGCCGCGGGCAAGATCGACCGCGAATCGGTGCGCAGCGCCATTGCTTCCATCACCGCCTATGAAGGCGTGACTGGCAACATGCAGTTCAAGGGCACCGGCGATCCGGTCAAGAGCGCGGTCGTCATCCAGGTCACTGGCGGCGCGTTCAAGTATTACCAGACTGCCAACCCATAACCCATCCAATTGATTCTTTCTGGCGTTTTCCGGCGCGCCTGCGCCGGAAAACGCCCTATCTGCCGTGATCCTCAGGTTGGAGAGGAGAGGAGTATGCAGTTTTACATTCAACAAATTCTCAATGCTCTGCAGGTCGGCAGCGTCTATGCGCTGATCGCCCTGGGCTACACCATGGTCTACGGTATCCTGACCATGATCAACTTCGCCCACGGCGATATCTTCATGGTCAGTTGTTACGTGGCATTCTTCTTCTCCAGCCTGGTCATCTCTCTGCTGGTGGGTTTGCCCACACTGGTGATCTTCGTGCTCACCCTTCTGGTGACCATGCTGCTCACCGCCCTGCTGGCCGTCGTCATCGAGCGGCTGGCGTATAAACCGCTGCGCACCGCCCCGCGCATCTCGGCTGTCATCACCGCTCTCGGCATCGGCCTCCTGCTCGAAAACTTCATGGTCGCCTTCAAGCCGGTCGGGCCAGCGCCGCGCTTTATGCCCAAGCTCATCCCGGATGTCACCCACAATATCGCCGGGGTAGCCGTCTCCAATATTCAGATCGTCATCATCGTCGTGTCGATCATCGCCATGGTGATCCTCGACCTGATCGTGCGCCGCACCATGGTGGGCATGGCCATGCGCGCCATCTCCTGGGATAAATTCACCGTCCCGCTCATGGGCATCCCGGTCGACCGCATCATCTCGCTCACTTTCGCCCTCGGCGCATCCATCGCCGGGGTGGGCGGAACGCTCTACGGCATGGCCTACACGATCGACCCCTATATGGGCATCCGCATCGGCTGGTGGGCCTTCATCTCCGCGGTGGTTGGCGGCATCGGCAATATTCGCGGGGCCATGCTGGGCGGCTTCATCCTCGGGTTTGTGGAAATCTTTACCCCGGTCTTCCTGCCCGCCTCCACCTACCGCGATTTCGTCGCCTTTTCACTGCTGCTCATCTTGCTGACCTTCAAACCGACCGGCATCCTCGGGCGGCCAATGGCGCAGAAAGTATAAGGGGGCCGGCATATGATCGTAAACCTGTGGAAACGCTGGAAGCTGCAAATCATTCTCCTGGTCGCGCTCATCCTGGCCGTAGTGCTGCCCATGACCGGCGTGATCAACGATTATCTCAACCTGGTGCTCAAGTACATCGGCATCAACATCATCCTCACCGTCAGCCTCAACCTGGTCAACGGCTACATGGGCGAGTTCTCCGTGGGCCATGCCGGGTTTATGGCGGTGGGGGCCTACACCGCCTCACTGCTCACCGTGCTGGCATTCCCCGAAAGCCTCGGCCCGTTCCTTTTTCCGCTGGCCATTATCGCCGGAGGCGTGATGGCGGGCATCTTTGGCCTGGGTCTGGCCTTCCCCTCCTTCCGTACCCGCGGCGATTACCTCGCCATTGTTACCCTGGCTTTCAACATGATCATCAAGTCCGCGCTGGAAAACCTCGAAGTCATCGGCGGCCCGCGCGGATTTATGGGCATGAGCAAGCTCACCAGCCTGTGGTGGGTCTTCATCTGGGTGGTCATCACCATCTGGCTGGCGCGCAACTTTATCTTCTCCAATTTCGGGCGCGGCGTGCTCTCCATCCGCGAAGATGAAACCGCCGCCGGGCTGGTCAGCGTCAATACCCGCCAGGTCAAGGTGCTCACCTTTGTCTTCAGCGCCTTCCTGGCCGGTATCGCCGGCGGCCTCTTTGCCCACGAACTGCAGTTCATCAACCCGCGCTCGTTCACCATCGCCAAGTCGACCGATATGCTGGTGATGGTCTACCTGGGCGGCATCGGCAGCCTGGGCGGGTCCATCCTCGGCGCAACCACCTTCACCGTCGTCAGCGAAGGACTGCGCAGCCTGCTCCAGGTGCTGGGCATTTCGCAGGAATGGCGGCAGGTTTTCGCCCCGCTCATGCTCATCTTGCTCATGCTCTTCCGCCCCAAAGGCATTATGGGCCTGCGCGAGTGGCGCTTCCTCATCCCCGCCCTCGACCGTAAGAAAGAGCCCAAAGAACCGCCCGCCAGCACGCCCCAGCCGGAGGTGACCGCATGACCATTCTCAAGATCGACAACCTCACCCACTGGTTTGGCGGATTGCGCGCCGTAGCCGATTTTTCGATCGATCTACCCGAAGGCGCGCTGTGGGCCATCATCGGCCCCAACGGCGCCGGCAAGACCACCGTCTTCAACCTCATCACCGGCGTTTATCGCCCCACCCAGGGCTCGGTCGTCTTCGAAGGCCGCCAGCTTGTCGGCCAGCCGACCCACAAAATCATCGCCGGCGGCATCGCGCGCACCTTTCAAAATATCCGTCTGTTCCGCGAGTTGAGCGTGTTGGATAACATCCGCATCGCCAATTACGCTCAGGTGAAATCCAGCCCGCTGGCCTCATTGCTCACGCTGCCCTCGTTCCAACGCGAAGAAATCGAAATCCGCGACCGCTCGCTGGAGTTTCTCAGCATCTTTGGGTTGGAAAGTTTGTATGACGTACCGGCCCGCAACCTGCCCTACGGCCAGCAGCGGCGTTTAGAGATCGCCCGCGCCCTGGCTACCGGCCCGCGGCTGCTGCTGCTGGATGAGCCCGCCGCGGGCATGAACCCGGGCGAGATCCTGCAGTTGATCGACCTGATCCTGATGGTCCGCCAGCGCTTCAATCTGACCATCCTGTTAATCGAGCATCAGATGCGCGTGGTGATGGGCATTGCCGAGCGCATCAAAGTGCTCGACTTCGGGCAAACGATCGCCGAGGGCACTCCGCAGGAGATCCAGAACAACCCGCGCGTCATCGAAGCTTACCTGGGCGAGGAGGATAAGGCATGAACACCACCGGCGATCTGCTCAAGGTAGAAGACCTCGTCGTTTCGTACGGCAGCATCGAGGCACTGCACGGCATTTCGCTCAACGTCCGCCCCGGCGAAATCGTCACCCTCATCGGCGCTAACGGCGCGGGTAAGTCTACCCTGCTGCGCTCCATCTCCGGCATTGTGCCGGTGCAAAAAGGCCGCATCTTCTTAGACGGCCAGGACCTGCGCAAAGTGCCCGCCCACCGCATCGTTGAATTGGGCGTGGCGCACGTTCCCGAGGGCCGCGGTATCTTTGCCAACCTGACCGTCACCGAAAACCTCAAGCTGGCAACCTGGATCCGCAAAGACAAGAGCAAGCTGGATGCCGACTACGAGCGCGTTTTCGCCATCTTTCCGCGCCTCAAAGAGCGCAAAGACCAGCTTGCCGGCACGCTCTCGGGCGGCGAGCAGCAAATGCTGGCCGTGGGCCGCGCCTTAATGACCGGCGGCCGCCTGCTGCTCCTCGACGAGCCATCCATGGGCCTGGCCCCGGTGCTGGTGCAGGAAATTATGCAGACCATCCGCGCCATCAACGCCACCGGCACCACCGTTCTACTGGTGGAACAGAACGCGCGCCAGGCGTTGAAGGTAGCCAACCGCGGCTACGTGCTCGAAACGGGGAACCTGGCGCTGGCCGGCTCTGCCGAAGAACTGATGAATAACACCCGTGTCAAAGCCGCCTATTTGGGCGGCTAACGCGCCGCAAGAAAAGCAAAATCCGGGCAGGTGTAGAATGCACCTGCCCGGATTTTGCTTTTTCAAAGACTTAGATCTCGCGGAGATCGTCGATCTTCACCACCACGGGTGCGACCGCTTTCTGCAGCGTTTCTTTATCTACGTCGGTTAATTTGATCACGATCGTGCTGTAGGATGGGTTCTCGCCCGAAAAAGTTACCAGGGCCACAATATCCGCGCCGGTCGAGCTGATCGCGCTGGTCAACTTGGCCAGGCCGCCGGGTTGATCCACCGACTGCACGGTCAAGCGGATGCCTTTTACCCGCGCGCCTAACAGCTCGGTAAACGTGCGGAACAGGTCGGTTTCGGTGATGATCCCCACCACTTTGCCCTGGCGCAGCACCGGCAGCCCGCCGATCTTGTTATCGGCCATAATCCGCGCCGCATTCTCAATCGGCGTATCCTCGTCGACGGTGACAACTTCTTTGCTCATCACCCGCCCGACGGTAATCTTGCTCATCAAATAGTTAATTTCCCATACGTTGAGGCTCGTAGCATCCGAGGGCGATGCATTCAGTAGATCGGGTTCCGAAACGATACCCACCAGCTCGCCGCCGGCATCTACCACCGGAAAACGGCGCACGTGCTCTTTGCGCATCAATTCCAGCGCTTCCTGGATCGGCAGATCCGGCCGGACAGTAATCACCGGGTGCGACATTCGGTTCGCGACAAGCATATTATGCCTCCTACAGGTCTGATGGATGGAAAACGCAAATCATGCAGTTGAAAACGTCGGATAAAGCGTATCTATATGATACTATTTTTTCCGTCACTGGGGGAAGCAAATTGTCAAAGGACTCTACCTCTACGGCCCCACCAGCCCGCCGCAGCGCCACTCTTGCCGAGCAGCTTGTAAAGCCGCGTCCTTGCCCGCCGATTGCGGAGCATCGGCTGCCACCCGCTTCCACAGCGCGCACAGCGGCTCGCGCATATTTTCCGTCAACCCGTTCGCCTGGCGCGTCTTCTCCAGCGCCTGCTCCCACTGGCCCTGCATCGCGTACGCCTGAATAAACGGCAGTAGTTCCGCGCCGTTCTCCGCCTGGTAGCCTTGCGCCGCGGCTTCTTCCCCCAACGCGCTGATCCGCGCCCAATCTTGCAGGTCGCGGGCCAGGTCCGCTTTTTGATAGTAATAGCACCACTCGCGCGCCGGTTCTTTGCCAAAGATTTCTTCTGGCACCGGGTTGACCGCGTCTGTCAAAATCGCCGGGTTCGAGTGCGTCAGCACCATCAGGTCTTCATCCCCCGGCGACATAGGCAGCACGCCGTGATAGATCGGGTCGATCACCCGCAGACAGCCGCGCGCATTGTTGAACGTCACCGGCACATTCTGGTTCGTGTTGCCCTCGAACTTCACGTTCCACAATTCATAATAAATCGGGTTATCCGCGTGATAATCGGGGATCGTCTTGCTGCCCAGGTAGCGGTCACCTTCAATAAACCAGTACTCCGGGCGGTCTGAATCCAGCTTGCCCCCATACAGCGCATTCAACGCAAAGCCAATCGAGTAATCCCCCACCAGCGCAAAGGGCATTTCCGGCCCAATCACTGCCGTGCCCTTTTCCAGGGCCGGCGCGCGCCAGCTAAGCTGCCAGTAGTACTGGCGCATAATATTCCAATATGCCGCATAGCGGCTGGTGGTGCGCAACTGCGTCGCAATCGCCAGCGCCAGCAGCGCCACCAGCGCCGCAGTCTGCCGCGCGCGCCGGTTGCTGATCCAATCCACCAGCCACACGATCAGGATCACCGCGCCCACCATCGGCGCCAGCGCAAACCTATCTGACCATGTGCCCACAATCACCTGCCGGTCGGTGATCCACACCGGCAGCCCCCCCAGCAGCACCGCCAGCCCGCCCAGCAGCGGAATCTGCCACACTGCCGGGTCGCGCCGGGTGGGGGTATAAACGGCCACCGCCGGCGGGAACATCGAACCGCGCAGCAGCATCCACCCGGCCGCGGCGGCGATCACCAGCCCCACCGCCAGCGTCAGCCACACCTGGCGGGTAGCAAACAGCAGCGTTTCCGGCGCAATCGCGTCCGTCCAGGCGTTGATCATCAGATGGGTGAAGTCTTGCACCGCGTGTTCCAGCAGCGCCGCCAGCGCCCCGCCCGGGTCAGTGGCTGCGCGTTCCAGCAGCACCGCCGGGTTCGCATCCGGAACGCTGATCAGCCGCGCGTAGAACACCAGCCGGAACAGCACAAAGGCCCCCAGCACC
>DATCUC010000260.1:0-4468 GCA_036567625.1 Anaerolineaceae bacterium
GCCAGGTCCAGCGCGGCCGCCGCGCTGAGCGGAGCGTATCTGCCGCGTGCGTGGCGCATCCATTCACTTTCCCCGCCAGCGCGGCTGGTGATTTCAAAGCTCCCATCCGTGGCGGTGATCAGTTGCAGGGTGTAGGTTTTACCGGCCAGGAGCGGCAGCGCTTGCTCCAGGTCAAAATTCGCCAGCGCTAGCGGCCTGCCCGCGGAATCGGCGGCTTCCAGCGCCATTTCGACAAATGCCGCGGCGGGCAGCAGCACCGCGCCGTTGACGCGATGATCCGCCAGGTAGGCCGGCGATTCAACATTCAGGCTGGCCTGCCAGATCTGCACGCCCGGCTGGCTGGCAGATTCAAAATGCGCGCCGATCAGCCGGTTGGATCTTTGCGTGGAGCTGCTGGCGCCTAATTCGGCTTCTTTCGCCCAGTAGTGTTCGCGCTGGAATGGGTAAGTTGGCAGTGCTGCAACCTGCCCGGCCGGGTACAGCCGTTCCCAGTGAATCGGCGCGCCCTGGCAGTACAAGCGGCTCAATCCGGCGCGCAGCGTATGCAGTTCGTCCTCGTGGCGGCGCATCGCAGCCACCGTCACGCGCTGGCTTTCTTCCAGGTTGGATTGGTCAATCGCGCCCAGCAGCACCGGATGCGGGCTGCACTCGATAAACACGCTGTAGCCATCGCGCGCCAGGTGCTCCACGGCGGTGGCGAACAGCACCGGCTGGCGCAGATTGCGGCCCCAATAGGCGGCGTCCAGAGCAAAGTCGGCCAGCGCCCCGGTGACGGTCGAATACAGGGGCACGGCGGGTGCCCGCGGCTGGAGTTCTCCCAGGGCCTGCACCAGCTCCGGCTGCAGCGGGTCCATATGCGGGCTGTGAGCGGCAACATCCACTTTCACCGGGCGGACGAACACGCCCCGGGCCTGGAGCCTGGCGCTTACCTCTTCCAGCGCTGCCGGATCACCGGAAAGTACCGACGCGCGCGGACCGTTATTGACGGCAATCGACAGCCGGTCTTCGTACCCGGCCAACGCGGCCTGGGCCGCGTCCAGGGTCAACTCGACCACAGCCATGCCGCCCTTGCCGCTGACGCGTTTCATCAAGCGGCTGCGGGTGCAAATGACGCGGGCGGCATCCTCCAGGCTCAGCGCGCCGGCGATAAACGCCGCGGCGGCTTCGCCCATGCTGTGCCCCACCACGGCATCCGGTTCGATCCCCCAGGCGCGGAAGGTTTCGGCCAGCGCGATTTCCACGGCAAACAGCACCGGCTGCACCACGTCAATTTCCGCCAGGCGCGAATCATTCTCGCTGGCGTGGAGCTGTTCAACCAGCGACCAGCTCACGTATGGGCGAAACGCCTCTTCGCAGCGCTGGATGGCGGCGCGAAACGCGGAATCAGCTTCATGCAATTTGCGGCCCATTCCCAGCCATTGACCGCCCTGCCCCGGGAAGATGAAAACTACCTTGTGCGCGGCGCGCGCCGCGCCCACGGTAACCGGGGCCAGCGGATCGTCCTGCGCAAAGGCAGCCAGGGCTTCGGCCAGTTCTTGCGGTGAATCCGCGGTAGCCGCCAGGCGGTGCGGGTGGTGACTGCGGCGCCGGCTGGCCGTGTACAGAATATCGCTGAGGGATTCTTTCCCGGCGCGCAGTGTTTCGGCGTAGCGCCCCGCCAGTTTGCGCAGCGCATCCGGCGTCTGCGCGGACAGCGGCAGCACATTGACCGCGCCGGGCTGCGCGGGCGTAGCAATGGGATGCGCCGGCGCTTCTTGCAAGACGATATGCGCGTTGGTGCCAGCAATCCCGAAAGCGCTTACGCCGGCGATGGCCGCACCTGCATGTTCAGGCCAGGGCATCAACCGGTCGGCAATCTTTAAAGGAATTTCATTCCAGGGAATCCGTGGCGAAGGTGTCTGGAAATGCAGGCTGCGCGGAATCTGGCTGTATTTTAACGCCAGCACAGTCTTGATCAGACCCGCCAGCCCGGCGGCGCTTTCGGTATGGCCGAAGTTGGTCTTGACCGAGCCAACCCATAGGGGCTGGTCTGGGGAACGGCCCTCGCCCAGTACCGCGCTAAGCGCGCCAATTTCCACCGGATCACCGGCGGAAGTTCCGGTGCCGTGCGCTTCAACGTATTGAACTTTCTCGGGCATAATCCCGGCGCTTTCGTAGGCTTTGCGCAGCATATCTTCCTGGCCAGCGCCGCCCGGGGTGGTCATAAATCCACTACTTTGCCCATCGTTATTCACAGCGCTGCCAATGATCAATCCCAGAATGGGATCATTGTCAGCCAGCGCATCTGGCAGGCGTTTTAACATCAGGGCGGCAGCCCCTTCGCTGCGCACATAGCCGTCGGCGGCGGCATCGCCAAATTTGCACTTGCCATCCGGGGCCATCATCCGCGATTGCGAATATGCGACGGTAATATGAGGCTGCAAAATAATATTGACCGCCGCGGCCAGCGCCATGCGGCTTTCACCGGCGCGCAGGCTCTGGCAGGCTGCATGCACGGCGACCAATGAAGAAGAGCAGGCTGTATCGATCGTCAGGCTGGGGCCCTGAAACCCAAAAAAGTACGATAACCGCCCGGAGGACGCATACCTGCCGCTGCCGGTCGTCATGTAAAAATCGGTGTTGGCCGGGTCGGCAATCAGCCGAGTCTCAAAGTCATGCAGCCACTGACCGACGAACACGCCCGTCTGGCTGCCGATCAGGGTTTCTACCGGAATGCCAGCATTCTCAACTGCTTCCCAGGCTACCTCAAGAAGCAAGCGCTGCTGTGGATCAAGCCGTTCGGCCTCGCGGGGGGAAATCCCAAAAAATTCCGCATCCATTTCATCAATCCGGTCCAAATAGCCACCGTATTTGGACATCACCTTACCCGGAGTTGCCGGCTGGGGATCATACCAGTCTTTCAGGTCAAAGCGAGAGGGAGGGATCTCGCCAATGACAAATCGTTCCTCGCGCAAGAGCTGCCAGAAGGAATCGAGATCATGCACGCCGCCGGGGAAGCGGCAGCCGATACCGATAATGGCAATTGGCTCATGGGTCTGTGGATTACCTGGTTTCAACATACGCCAACTCACTTTGAAGATTCCAATTCCAGCAGCGGAGTTCCACGCTGGTGGCACGAATAGCAAATGCAGCCGCGTACGCCTCTGATAATTCGATGGCTTGAAGCGTCCACCGAGAGGCTTCGCCCGGGTTGCCGCGCACATCCAGCAGCCGGGCGGGTTCACCCGGCAGCAGCGATACGCTAAAATCCTGTAACGCGTGCGACAATCCTTCTCCCAGGGCCTTGATATAGGACTCTTTGCGCGCCCAGCAGTCGAAGAATGCGCGCTGGCGCATGGCGCCGGTCAGGGTTTGTAACCGGTGGTATTCGGCGGCGGAGAAGGTTCTGTATGCCAGCGCTTCCAGGTCATCCAATGGACGCACATGCTCCAGGTCTACCCCAATTTCACCCAGCCGCGTTACAGCCACCAGGGCTATTTCGTGGGAGTGCGCCAGATTGAAATGCAGCCCGGCGGCCTGGCCGAGGGCGGGTTTACCATACGGGTTGATCTGGAACGAAATCTCGCGCGGCGGGCAATCCAAATACCGCCCGAGGATGCCCCGCAGCGCGGCGTGGGCAGTCACGTAGCGGCGGCGGTCGCGCTCAAAATGAAACAGCGCGGCGCGTTCCTGATCCGGCGCGGAGAGATGGGCTTGCAACGCGGGAAGCTGCCGCGAGTCAATCTCCAGACTGGCGCGCCAGATATCCACCATATGATCGCCCAGGCTGGGCCTGGTCTGCGCGGAATTCCAAATCGTCATGGTTACAGATACCGGCAAATTTCGTTGGAAACGGTTTGCAAGAGCAGTTTTCGTTGGCCCTGCAGGTAGAAGTGATCTCCTGGGAAGGGCTGGACAGTCACCGCGTGGCGCGAGTGGGTTTGCCACTCAGCGAGCGCCTGCGGGGTTACGCCGTGATCCTGCGTGCCGTAGTATACCGAAATGGGAAAATCGAATGGCGGCTCGGGCGTGTACTGATAGGTTTCAAAGATCGCGAAGTCAGCTTTCATCACCGGCAGGAACATCGCCAGTAAATCCGGGTCTTGCAAGATCACATCTGGGATGCCGCCGTAGCGCTGCTGTACCGCGGCGGTGAAGGCGCTATCCTCAAGTGCGTGGATAGGCGAAAGTGGTTCTGGCAGGTGCGGCGCGCGCCGGCTGGAAATAAACAGGTGCGCGGGCTGCGGCAGCCCGGCCCGGCGCAGGCGGCGGGCCAGTTCAAAAGCGATCAGCCCGCCCAGGCTGTGACCAAAAAAGACAAAGGGGTTTCCGGTGTACGGCGCCAGTTCCGCGGCCAGCGTGTCAACCAGGGGCTGCATGGCGTTAAAGGGCGTCTCGCGGAAACGACTCTCGCGGCCAGGGTAATGTAGAGCAACCAATTCAACGCCCTGCGGCAGGTTTTCGGGCCAGGCGCGGTAAACGACCGGCC
>DATCUC010000261.1:0-3268 GCA_036567625.1 Anaerolineaceae bacterium
TGGTCAGGGGCCAGGCGGGCGGCGGTTTCCGTGTTTTCCAGCGCCCCCGCCAGGTCGCCGGTCATGCGCCGCGCCTGAGCAAGCAGCATGTACGCTTCCACGTGATTGTGATTCAGCATGCAGGCGCGCTCCAGCGTCGTCACGGCGCTGCTGCCCTGGCCTGAATCCAGGTACAGGCGGCCCAGCGCCAGCGCGGTATCCGTCTGCGCCGGGTCGAGCGAAAGGCTTTGCTCGTAATGCGCCTGCGCGGCGCGGCAGTCGCCGGTTTGGTGGCACAGTTTCGCCGCCCAATTTTGCCAGGCGGGCTCGTCGGGCCACAAGGTTAAAGCGGTTTGCAGTGACAGCACAGCTTCGTGGGTTTCTCCGGCAGCTTCGGCAAGCAGCGCTTGCGCGGCGTGGTACAGCGCGCGGTCAGGCTGCGCGTCGACCGCCTTGCGCGCCGCGGCCAGGCCTTTGTAGTTATCGCGGTCCAGATAGCATAAAGCCAGTTCCAGTTGCAGCGCGGGGGTTTGTGGGTAATGCGCGGTGATGCGAATGGCATTTTCCGCGTTCTTCGCCAGCCGCAGCGTCGAAAGCAGCGCCGGGGCATGTTCAGCAGGGTTTGGCAGCTTGGCAACCGCCGGGGCATTTTGCAGCCCCGGCTGGAAAGCCGCGCGGCCGCGCGCCTGCCAGATCGAAATTTCTCCGCTGCTCACCAGCCGTCCAGCCGCCTGAATGGCGCGCTCGAAGCGCTCAAAAGCCTGCGCGCTTAATGCATCCGCGCCGGGGGCATGGGTGGTGCTACGCAAAGCCGCGCAAAGGTGCTGACGTTCCGCGCAAATGACCAGGGCGCGCGCGTAACGCAGGTGGGCGCGGGCTTCCTGAGCGCGGGCAGCGCAGTGCGCTTCGATTGCTTTCAGCGCTTCGCCCCACTGCTCCAGGTCGAGCGCAGTTTCCGCCAGTTCCAGGCGGCTGCCGTCAAACAACGCGACGTAGTCCAACTGCCGCAGCGAGTCTACCGGCGAGATGGCAAACGTATCCAGCGCAGCGGCGTACAGGCTTTGCGCATCCGCCCAGTTGCCAGCGCGCAGCGCCAGCCGCGCGCGCAAGGCCAGGAAGCGGCTGTGGTTGGGGCTGTCGGCCAAACTGGCGCTGGCAATCTTCTGGGCCTGTTCATCGTGACCGGTCTCCAGCGCCATTTCAGCGCGCAGCCCGGCCAGGGCCATCGCCCAGGGATCCTCACTCACAGCAGTGCTTGCCTCTTCCGCGGCCAGGATTTGTTCAGCGCGGGCGCGGTCGAGCATGCCCAGTGCCAGGTCGGCCGCTAGGAAGCGCAGTCCGCGGTTTGCCGGCTGCAAGTCCAGCGCTTTTTCGGCGTGGGTCAGCGCGGCAGCCAGCGCGCCGGCAGCGCGCAGCAGCAGCGCAAAGCGAATATAGATCGCCACCGGGTCGCTCAAGCTCAGCCACCAGTCTTCGGGCAGGCTGGCCGGCGCGAATTTCGCAGTGGCGCGAGTTTCCGGTTGACATTCCAGCAGCCGTACGGCGCGTTCCAGCGCGGCCAGCGCGGACTGGTGCTGCTGAGTTTCCGCGAGCAGATCGGCCTGGAAAACGTGCAGCGGCAGTTCTTCGGGGCTGGATGCCAGGGCTGTTTCCATTGATCCCAGCGCAGCGCGCGGATCGCCCAGGCGGTGCTGCAGTGCAGCCCTTTCCACCAGCAGTTCGCTGGGGGCGGCATCCGAGGCATTCACCGCGCGGTTGATGCACTCCAGCGCGGCCGGGTATTCACCCAGGCGCGCGTAGGTTCCCGCGGCGGTCTGCAAATCCAACTGCGTAAGCTGCGGCAGCCCTACCAACCCGGCCAACGCAGCGCGTGCCGCCGGGTAATCGGCCTTATCGGTTTGCACTTGCGCCAGCAGGTTCCAGAAATCCGCGCGCTCTGGCGCCTGCTGAGTAACCGCTGTGAGCGCGTTGACGGTTTCGCTTTCTTTGCCCAGCATTTTCATCGCTTCGATATACCAGGCAAGATTTTGAAAATCGTCCGGCGCCAGTTGCAGCGCTTGTCGCGCAGCCTGCGCCGCTTCATCAACCAGGGCTGCTTCCTGAAAGGCGCGCGAAAGAAGCTGCTGCAGCCCGATATTTTCCGGTTGAGCCTGAGTGGCCTCGCGCAGCGCAGCAATGGCAATTTCGACCGCGTGATTTTGCAGCGCAGTCTTGCCAAAACCGGCCTGGACGCGCCAGCGCCATTCGGGCAGCGCGGCCTCGGATTTTTCCACCAGCGCGGAGTACACGCCAAAGGCGGCATTCAGGCTGCCCTGCGCGAACAGGGTTTCGGCCAGCATGACCCCGGCCTCAAAGTTCTCCGGGCAGGCTTCGATCAGCGTGCGCAGAGCGGTTTCAGCCTGTTCCAGCCGCGTGCCTGCCACCGGGCCGGTTTCACCGATCATCTTATCCGGCTGATATCTAAGTAAAGCCCGGGCATACAACCGGAACCATTCTGGCTGCGGCTCCAAACTGTTGACCGCCACTTCCAGCGGTTGGATGGCGGCGTCAAGCTCGCCGGCTTCCATTAATGTTTCGGCATCGGCCACGGCCACCAGCGGATGCTGCGGCCAGCGGACGCGCGCGGCTTCGAGCACGCGCCGGGCCTGCTGTACATGGCCCAACTGGAACAGGGTCTTTCCCAGCATCCAGGCGGCTTCCGGAGAATGCGCATTATACTGCGCCGCTTTTTGCAGGTGCGGGAGCGCATCGGAAGGAGCGTCGAGGTCTAGATGGGCTTTTGCCAGGGCAAAATGCAGATCGCCGTCATCTGGCACGGCCAGGACTGCCGCTTGCAGGGTTTCAAGCTCGCGCTGGGTTTCACCATCTTCCCGGTAGATTTCAGCCAGCGAGAGCCAGGGCCGCGGTTCCTCCGGGGAGAGCAAGGTCGCCCGGCTGAGGTGACGCATGGCATCTTCGCGCTGGCCGCGCTGGCGAGCAACTTCACCCACCAGGGCGTGCGCCAGCCCTTCCTCGGGGTCCGCGGCCAGTACGGCCTCGCATACTTCCAGCGTGCGTTCGGACTGCTGGCAGTGGAAGGCGCAGCGGGCCACGCCCAGCCGGTCACTCACCGCCGGGGTGACCTGCAGCGTCAACACGGCTTCCCAACCTGCCAGCGCTTGATCCCAGTCGCCAACGGCTTCGTTCAACCGCGCAAACGAGCGCCGCGCGGCCAGATCTAGCGGATCAAGCGCCAGTTCCAGGCCGGCCCATTCCAGCGCCCGTTCAGGCTCGCCATTGGCCTGGAACA
>DATCUC010000262.1:0-5341 GCA_036567625.1 Anaerolineaceae bacterium
CCGGTTGTTCCTGCCCGCCGGGGCCTTTGCCGCCAAACATCAATTCAGTTGGGCGGAACAGGTCACCCTCGCCGGGGGTCTCCCAGGCCGCAGGCTCGGGCTGCGCGGCGGCGGGTTTTGCGCCGCCTTCCAGGTAGGCCAGCACATCCTTCTTGGTGATGCGCCCACCCTCGCCGGTGCCTTTGACCTGGTACAGGTCCACATTCTTATCTTTCGCCAGCCGTGCCACAACCGGAGAAATAAAGCCCAGGTCGCGGCTGCGGTCGACCGGCGGGGCGGATGCAGGCTGCGCGGGTTGGACGGGCTGCGCCACTGTCGCCGTCGGTTCGGAAGAAACCGTTCCAGGTTTGGGCGGCTGCGGCTGCGCGTGCCCTGAGGCCGGCGCGGCCTCGCCTTCAGGAATGGCCTCGCCCGGCTCGCCAATATAAGCCAGCACCGTGCCGGCTTTGACGGTTGTGCCTTCCGGCACCAGGATCTTGAGCAGCGTTCCGCTGCCCGTGCTGGGCACATCGGTAGTCACCTTGTCGGTTTCCACCTCCAGCAAGGCTTCCATTTCTTGCACAGTCTCGCCTTCTTGCTTCATCCAATGCGTCACTGTGCCTTCGACCACCGATTCGCCCAGTTGCGGCATGATCACTTGAATCGCCATGATTTCGCTCTCCTGTGTCCAGCCCTAATACCTGGCCAGGTCGCGCATGGCCTGGGCAATTTTATCCGGGTTGACCATAAACCAGTCCTGCAGCGGGTGCGAGAAAGGCACGGCGGGCACATCCGGCCCGGCCAGGCGGCGCACCGGCGCATCCAGATCGGTGAAGGCTTCTTCGGCCAGGATGGCAGCAATTTCCGCGCCGTAGCCCCCGGTGAGGTTATCTTCGTGCACCACCAGCGCCTTGCCCGTCTTCTTGACCGATTCGAGCACGGCGGCTTTGTCCACCGGGTAGAGCGTGCGCAGGTCCACCACTTCGGCGTCGATGCCTTCGGCGGCTACTTTTTCAGCGGCCTGCATCGCGTAATAATGCATCATGCCGTAGGCGAAAACGGTCAGGTCCGCGCCGGGGCGGGTGACTTTGGCCGGGCCAATCGGCACGGTGTATTCACCATCCGGCACTTCGCCGCGGATCAGCCGGTAGCCCTTCTTGGGCTCAAAGAACATCACCGGGTTCGGGTCGCGCACCGCGGATTTGAGCAGGCCCTTGGCGTCATACGGGTTGGAAGGGATAACAACTTTCAGGCCGGGCACGTGGGTAAAGAAGGCTTCCACGCTCTGCGAGTGGTACAGCCCGCCGCCGATGCCGCCGCCGTACGGGGCGCGGATGACCATTGGCACGGTCCACTCGCCGTTGGTGCGGTAGCACATTTTGGCCGCTTCGCTGACGATCTGGTTGAAGGCCGGGTAGATAAAGTCGGCAAACTGAATTTCGCAGATTGGGCGCATGCCGTACAGCGCCGCGCCGATGCCCACGCCCACGATGGAAAGTTCTGCCAGCGGAGTATCCATCACCCGCGCTTCGCCGTACTTATCGTGCAATCCGACGGTGGCGCGGAACACGCCGCCGCGCACGCCCACATCTTCGCCCATGACGAACACGCGCTCGTCGCGCGCCAGTTCTTCATCCATTGCCTGGCGGATGGCTTCAATCATCGTAATTTCAGCCATTGCGCACCTCCTCGGCGTACACGGGGTACATGCCTTCTTCCACGCTGGGGTAGGGCGCCTGTTCGGCGTATTTCACCGCGTCGTCGACAATGGCCTTGGCTTTGGCTTCCAACTCGTCATGCTCCTGGGCGGTGAGGCCCTCTTTCTCCAAAATCGCGCGCGCCACCAGCAGTGGGTCCTGGCGCTTGTGTTCTTCTACCTCTTCGCGAGTGCGGTAGGTGCGGTCGTCATCGTCTGAGGAATGCGGGGTGATGCGGTACATGCGCGCTTCGATCACCGTGGGGCCTTCGCCGCTGCGCGCGCGTTCGGCGGCCTCATTCACCGCTTCCCAGACCTTAAAGACGTTGGTGCCGTCGGCGGTGACGCCGGCCAGGCCCAGCCCGCAGGCTTTGTCTGCCGAGGACTTGACCGCCATCTGTTTTTCGACGCGCACCGAAATCGCATACTGGTTGTTCTGCACCAGGAAGATCACCGGCAGCTTGTGCACCGCGGCCCAGTTGACCGCCTCGTACCATTCACCCTGCGAGGTGGAACCCTCGCCGATGGTGGTTAGCACCACCTTATCCTCGTCGCGCATCTTGATCCCCAGCCCGATGCCCGATGCATGCGGGGCCTGGGTGGCAACCGGCGCGGAATGGCTGACCGCGTTAGCGCTCTTCATGCTCCAGTGCGAGGGCATCTGCCGCCCGCCGGAGTTAGGTTCCTCGCGCTTGCCCATCAGGCTGAGGATAAAATCACGCGGCGAATAGCCCAAAGAAAGCATCAGCGCCAGGTCGCGGTAATAGGGGGTGACCCAGTCGTGCCCGCGGCGCAGCGCAAACCCGGCGCCCACCTGGGCCGCCTCATGCCCGATCCCGGAAATGTGAAAGGCAATTTTGCCCTGCCGGTGCAGCACCCAGGCGCGCTCATCCAGCCGGCGCGCCAGGAGCATGATCCAGTACATCTCTCGCTTCATCTCGCCCGAAAGCTCCATATCCACTCCTTCATCCAGACGTTCCATATTCTTATCGAGAATATGCAGTTTTTCCTGAATCTATTATAGGAGAAAGGACTGGAGAAAGAAAATGAATATGGAAGGATTGGCGCGCGGATTCACCGCTAGGGGATATACACCGCGAAATTGTCGTAAAACACCTGCACCCCATCCGCATATCCGGCCACCAGGCCGGCCTTACCGCGCGGCAGGGGGTTAGGATCGGTGGCTTCCAACACTTTTTCGCCGTTGATCCACAGCGTCAGGTGGTCGCCAACGCAGTCGGCGCGGAACTGATTGGCAATTTTGCCTTCGCGGAACACGCGGTTGTCGGTGACGATTTTCTCCGCCAGGGTGATATACGACTCTTCATTCCAGCGGTAGATGCCATATTTCTTGACCCCGTTGGATTCATATACGGAAAGCTGGTAGACGGCCATGCCGTCGATGCGGCAGGCCAGGCCAATATCCCAGGGGGTCTGATCGCCGATTCGCAGCGCGTCCACTTCCACGCGCACGTCGCTCAGCACCTCGGCGTATGTATTGCGGGTAAAGGTATCGATATTATCTTTGATCAGCGTCACCAGATAACCACCGTCGGCATATTCCTTGACCACGTCGGGATCATCCTTCATCACCGGCCAGCCGCTGGCGGGGTCGGAAAAATCATCAGCAAAGCGCAGCGTCCAACCGATTTCCGTGGGCTGTGGTAGGGGCGTTTCGGTGGGGCGCGGGGTGGGCATGGGCGGCAAAGGCGTGGCGGTGGGGAGGATTTCTACCAGCGGCGCAGTGGGAACCGGCGTGGCGGTAGGGTCTTTGCGTTGGAAAAAGCCGGAGCTGTTGAGCATCAAAAAGATCCCCGACAGGCAGGCGGCGACGATGGTGCCGATCACCGGCAGGATGATCTTGCTGAACTCCAATGCTGCCGTTGTGCGCGGTGAAAGCTGTGCAGCTTGCTTGGGTTTGGAATCTTCAGGTGGAGTGGGAGGAGGGATTGCGTCTGCCATTCGATTGACCCTCTGTTGTGAGAACGACAGGTGGATGATAATTCATTCCCATTGTACAACAATCACAACCGGTTGCGGCAGGGGGTGTCGTATATTGGACAACAGATTATGATAACCCGGTCAATCGGTTCCGAAATCCGCTAACAGCAACCCATCCGTTGTTCATTCCGTTGCATCAAACCGGCGGCCAGGGATAGGGGCGGTGCGCGCCGCCCGGGTGCGGGAAGCGGCACGAAGAAAGCAAGCGGCGGCCGCGCGCAGCGATGGCATTTACCTCGCGCGGAGCCAGGTAGTCGAGCATTTGCTCGTACAGCTCGCCGCGTTCTTCCAGGCGCTCGGTCAGCGCATCCACGGCCTGCAGCAGGTCGTCGGGGATGCGCTCTCCGGCAAAATCCCAGATCACCGTGCGCAGTTTGTCCTCTTCATGAAAACAGACGCCGTGATCGATCAGCCACAGATGATCATCTGCGCCCTTGATGATGTGACTGCCCTTGCGATCGGCATTGTTGATCAGCAGGTCAAATACCACCACCGGCGGCAGGCGCAGCCGGTCTTTTTCATCGAAATTGAAGTAGTGATAATCCGCGTCGTGGTCGACATAATACTGGAGCGACCCCGGGCCGAGCGGCAATTTGCGGCGGAAGATGGTGGGCGGCACCAGTTCCCAGCCCAGGGCTTCGGAAAGCAGGTATGCGGCTACTTCGCGCTTGGAAAGCGTGCCGGAAGGGAAATCCCACAGCGGCTGCTCGCCGCGCACCGGTTTATACACGGCAGTCAGATCCAGGTCGTCCTGGATCACCTGAGCCATAAATGTGTAATTCGATCCGGCCAAAAACTGGCCCTGCACGTTCACCTCGCCGTGGCGCAGGGCATCCAGTATCTTTTCTTTTTGCGGTAAAGCGGTCATTCTCTTAGTGCTTATGGCCGTTTTTCTTGGGGCAGAAATGACCGGCGGGGTCCATCGGCTCGCCGCACTGCGGGCAAATCGGACGTCCATGCTCGGCTACCTGAACACCCCAACGGCAAAGGGCGCGCAGCTGCGAACGGGTGCACCAGTAACGCACGATGCCAGCCTCTTCGGGGTCCTGACCTTCGGTCAGGATCTCCTTGACTACCAGTACCAGCAGGTCGCGTTCGGCTTCGTATGCCAGGCCAATTTCACCCGCGCGGAACAGCGGATCAACTGGCGGCTGAATATGCATTTTGGTTTCTTCAAAATCCGCCGATGATTCCGGCAGATCGGGATACTGGCCGCGCACTTCCTCGATAAACTGCTCAACGCCCACAGCGAGAGACTGGATCTGCACTTTTTCAACAATAATCGTGACCACGCGCTCGTATTGCCAGCCCTGAATGTAAAACACGCGCTGTCCCGGCTGGCCAATGGCGTCGGTGGTAATATGGGTAACGGGGTCAAGATCGACTTCAATCCGCGGCATAATTTTTTCTCCCTGCTTTGAGTATATCAGAAGAGATTTTGTTTGTCATACGCTGCACAGGCTGATTTCGCCTCAATAGGGATTTTCCCCATTCGCGCGGAAAACATCCGGTGGGGGAAAAGTGGTCACGCGCCGGTGATTGCCAGCCTGCCGTCCGGCTGCCACCAGGCGGTTTCGGCGGGGGCGGTTTCACCGAGCAGAATGCGCAGCGGCAGTTCCAACTGCGCCGGGCCGGCGGCCGTGGTGATATAGCGCACCGCGCCGG
>DATCUC010000263.1:0-9163 GCA_036567625.1 Anaerolineaceae bacterium
ATGCTGGGGACCAATCCCAGCGGGTTATTCAAAAAGGATCACTAGCGGCTAAATGGGGGTAATTCCCAGCGCGGGAACTTCGACGCGGAAGGTGGTAAACCAGCCGTACGACAGCCGCGCCTGGGGCGCCAGCTCGCGGCACAGGGCTTCGAGCGCGGCTTTGACCTGCTCATATTCCTGCGGCGAGGCGGCGTAGATGGTGAACTCAATCAGCGCCACCGGGCGGCGCAGAGCCTGGGCGTCGGCCAAAAAGGCTTCGATGGTGCGGCGCGCATCCGGCAGCCAGCCGTCCGCGGCGGTGAAATAGGCTGTGGCGTTGACCACCAGCGCGGTTTCGGTTTCGGCAATCAGGTAATGGCGGGCTTTGCGCCGCACCAGCGGTTCGGTGGGCGGGCGCAGGGTGACCGGCGCGCCGTTGTCCAGGTCGACCGCTTCGACGCTGGCCACCTGGCTGGTGACCGGGGCGCGGGTAACCGGCTCCATGTATTCAAAGCCCCAATCGCTGGCGATGGCGGCCAGCAGCGGCAGCACATCCGCCGGGCTGGCGCGGCGCGCGGCCGCTTCGAGCAGGTCTTCTTCTTCGTAGCCGAACAGGCCGTTGGGGCGGAGCTGGCCTTCGAGGAATTCGGCCAGCGCGCGCAGGGCCTGGTTGCCCAGCAAACGATCCATCAGGTCGGGGCGGTCAAGCAGCAGTTGGCGCAGCCGGCCCAATTCGGCGTCCTGTCCATTTAACGGGATGGGGCGGTATTCTACGTCAACTTCAAACGATAAGCGGATGCGCTTGCGCAGCGTAGGGAGCGGAGTACGGTTCATCTTACCCTCCTGGAACAGCCCGATACAGAAATTATGTTCTAATCATACAAAAAACAAAACGCAAATGCAAGTGCTTTTCCGAAATCTGAGCGCGGCTGGCGCGGCGCTTATTCCTCCGGCTCGCCAATCAGGAACAGGCGGCCCCAAAAGCTGTCGCCGTTTTGTTCGATGCAGGTTTGCAGAATGAGTGGGAAGGAGCCGGTGTAATAACGGTTGAAGACATCTCCGGCGGAGAAATATTCCCCGGTGGAGAGGTCGACAAAGTCACTGGTGGGTGAGCGCGGGTCAATGGCCTGGTAGCTCTTGCTGCTGGCAAGGCGGAAGTTGCGCACCGAGCCGTCAGCATAGACGAGCTGGATGCGCTGCCCGGGCTGGATGGCGGAAAAATCGCGCCCGGCGCGGGTGTTGTGCGCCAGCAGCCCGATCACCCCGTGCTGGGCGGCGGCGGAAAACAAGGTGGCCGCGTTCTCCTCTTCGGTGACCCAGTTATTATCGCCGGGCGGCTGCTGGTTGATCGACAGGGCGATGATCCCCTGCACAAAAATGCCGCTTAGCGCGTGCGAGGATCCGCCGGTGGTGGGTACAACCTGGGCGATAAACTGGTTCAGATCGTTGACGTAATCCGGGCGAACGTAGACCGGGTTAACGATGGTATTCGGCCCGGGAGCGGCCGGCTCGGCGATGGAAGGAGCCGGAACGAAGAATGCGCTTTCGGTAGTCACCTGCGCCGGTTCGAGGGTGGGCTGCGCGGGCGGCGCGGCATTTTGAATGGATGCAGCCGACTGCTGCCCCGGCGCGCCAAGCTGCGCGGCCTGGGCCGGCGGCGCGGAGATGGCGGAGACGGAAGTGGCGAACCACAAGACAAATAATATAGCGATAAATGTGGAAGCGAAGATAATCGCGTGGTTGGGTCGCTGCATGAGCACAGGCCTTGAGATCGATTGATACCGCGAACTGGTGCGCGGTTTTGTTTCTATAGAACATATGTATTGTAGAACAAAATTTTTATTTTCGCAAGAAGGAATTTTAATACGGTGAGGGCTTTACCGGCCCTCACCCAATGATTCGAAGCTGCACAGCGGCGCGATGCGCTAGCGGTTAATCTGGATCGATTGCACCAGCGTGTCCAGGGCGGCCAAACTAGGCAGGAAGCTGTTATCTGGGCGAGATTCCAGGTCGGCGGCCATGACGCTGTAATAATTCTCTGCATCGTTGATCATCTGCTCCATTTCGGCCTGCGAGAAGTCATTGGGACTGCCGCGTAGCGAGGGATGATTGACCGGCAGGATGACGGAGATTACGTAGCGGCCGTCAGCGGTAAAGCCCTGGAAGGTATAGAACAGATCGTAATTGTTGACCGGGGCAACATACTGGGCGTAGATCGCCAGGAAGCGCACGCCGGAGCCGTTTTGAAAGTCGAGATAGCGTACGTTGGACCGGAATACCTGACCGGCGTTCCACACTGGCAAAGTGGGAATGCGGCTCGGCGCGGCGGGTTTTTCGGCCAGCAGCGCCTTAAGGTTGGTGATCGTTTCCGCGGCCGTCGGGTTCAGGCGGCTGAAATCATCTACCGGGTAGACGGTGATCACCGGTTTGTGGAACATGTCCGCGGGCTGGTAACCGGTCAGTTCCACGCTCAAGTATTCCGGCGCAGCCTCCCAGTACGGGCCTTCGGCAGTCCCCGGGTTTTCCGGGATCACCTGCGCGTTCGCACCCGTAGCATTGATTGGATCGAGCACAAAGCTCAGCCCTTCAAAGCTAAAGATCCTTTGCGCGGGCTGGAGCGGGGTCTGGGTTAGCTTGGGCGTGGGCTGCACGGGTGTGAAGGTGGGCTGCACCGGTGTGAAGGTGGGCAGGATTGGGGTGAAGGTGGGCTGCCAGCCGGTGGGCGCAGGCAAGACCGGCGTGGAAGTGACCGCCTGCTGCGAGGGGCTGTTTGAAACATAATTCTGGTAGATCCACAGGCCAACGCCAAGCGCCGCCGCGACCAGTATGCAGGCGACAACGACGAGAATGACAATAATGATCACAGGCTTTTTCATGGTATTCCTCCTGATCCCGCGAACCCTTCGATTGTGTGATCAATAGATAGTTCCATTATAGTACTGGCAAGTCCAAAATTATGCGCGACTCTTTTTTTCACCGCTTTCGTTATATATTGTAAGAATGGAAAATCTACTCTTGGAAGCAGAGCCCTGGCCATGCACCTGACCGATGCCCACACCAGCGAGCTGCTGGCCCAGGCGCAGCAGGGCAGCCGCGATGCGCTGGGCGCGCTCTACGATCGCTATCATACCGGTGTGTTCCATTATCTGTATTACCGCACGGGTGATATCCACGTAGCCGAAGACCTGGCCGCGGATGTGTTTCTGCGCATGGTGAAGGCACTGGCGGATTTTGCGCCGCGCTCCACCTCATTACCGGCCTGGCTGTATCAGGTGGCGCGCAATCTGGCAATTGATCATTACCGTAAGAATACCTCTCACGCGCAGGTGGAACTCCACGACGGGCTGGCTTCCCCCAACGGCGACCCGACCCTCACCGCGGAACAACACCTGACGAACGAGCGGCTGGCGCGCGCTTTGTACGATCTGCTGCCGGACCAGCGGGATGTGATTATTTTGCGTTTCATTTTAGGCATCCCGCTGGCCGAGACCGGCCAGATTTTGCACAAGAGCGAAGACGCCGTGAAAGGTTTGCAACGCCGTGCGCTGCTGGAACTGCGCGAGAAGATGAAAGAGTGGAGGATCGAAGATGAACGACCGGGATAATGCTTTGCAGCAGAACTTTGAAGCAGTGGAGCGGGGTACACCTGTGAACCAGGTTCTTGCCGGTCTCACCGGCGAGGATGCCGAACTGGCGCCATTAATCCAACTGGCGGTGAGTATGCACGGGACGGCTCACCCCCAGGTCAACCCGGCCAGGGCCACGGAGGATAAACACAAGATGTACGCGCAAGCAAAAACAAAATTAGCCGGGCGGAACTGGTTTTCCGTCCCCAAACTGCTGGTGTTTGCCGGGATCACGGCGGCGCTGGTATTGCTGCTCGTGGCGCTGTTGGCGCGCCCGGCGGGCAGTGCCGCCCAACTGGCAAATGTGAGCGGGCTGGTGGAAGTGACCTCTTCGGAAACTGCCGAAGACTGGCGCATCGCGTCCACTGGCGACACCCTGCAGGCCGGGCAGCGCCTGCGCACCTATGATGATTCGAGCGTGATCCTGGTATTCGCGGAAGGCAGTCGCGCGCTGGTGGGCGCGGGGACGGACGTGACCCTGACCACGCTGCAAGCCGAACGCGGTGGGGTGATCCACGTGGACATGCTGCAGCGCAGCGGCAAAACCACCCACCGGGTGACGCCCTTTAACGGAAAAGACAGCAGCTACCTGGTGCGCACGCCGGACGGCGACGCACAGGTACACGGCACGGTATTTGACGTAGCCGTTCGCCAGCCGGGAAGATCGCTGTTTTCGGTGATCAGCGGCAAAGTGCAGGTGAACCATGCCGGGGCGCAAATTTTTCTGCTGCCCGGGCAGGCCACGGTTGCCGGAGAACAGGTAGGGCTGGAAGAAGCCGCTTACACCTTTGACCTGACCGGCACGCTGCAGGCCATGGATGGCGAAAGCTGGACGGTGGACGGCGCGAAGATCACCGTTAACGCGCAGACCCAGGTGACCGGCACCCCGGCGCTCAACGCGCAGGTGCGCGTCACCGGGCGCGTGCTGGCCGACGGCGTCTGGCTGGCCGACAGCGTGGTCGTGCTGAATGAAAGCGAACCCACTCCGGCGGTGATGACCTATACCGGCATTCTCAGCAGCATGGAAGGCGATACCTGGCAGATTGGCAGCAAGAGCGTGCTGGTCAACAGCGCTACCTTGCGTGACCCGGATCTGAAAGTAGGCGACACGGTGAAAGTCACCTTCCGCGTGCTGGAAGACGGAGCCTGGCTGGCGGTGAGTGTTGAACGGTTGGGCGAAGAAGAACCGGCGCCAACCGAAACGGCCATCGCCCCCACGCTGCCGGTTCCGGCATCCAGCCTGGTCTTCCAGCCGGCTTCGGCGGAAGTGAACGCCTGCAACGCGGCGGAACAGAGCGCCGCGGGCGTGCTGGTGAACACCGGCGCGGATGCGAGCAACGCGCGCCTGGAGGTGCTGGTAACCGAGGGCGCAGGATATGTGGATAGCGCCACGGTTAGCCCCGAGCGGATTGACAGCATTCCCGCGGGCGGGCAGGCCGGGTTTACGGTAAACGTCAAACTCAACAGCAGTTGGGCCAGCGCCGTCAACCAGACGGTGACCGTGCGCGTGCTGCTTTCTCATGCCTCGCAGGGGCCGGTGCAGGCCAACGGCCAGTTCGATTTCACCATCCACTCGGATTGTGATGCGACAGCCACGCCAACCGGTACGCCCCAGGTGACGGGTACGCCTGACCTCACGCCTTCGCCGGAAGCGCCGGCGGCAAGCTGCACTGGCGCCGACCCGCATCCTACCGGGTTGCGCCTGGCCGCCGAATTTGGCGTGCCTTACGAGGAGATCATGGGCTGGTTCTGCCAGAACTTCGGCTTTGGTGAGATCAAGCAGGCATATGAGATGAGCCGGGAAACCGGGCTGCCGGCAGCGGATATCTTCACCATGCGCCGCTCGGGCATGGGCTGGGGCAATATCAAGAAGTTGATGAACCAACCCAACTCGCAGATCAGCGGGACTCCCGAGCCGGGGAACGGTAACAATAAAAACAAAGATCAGGACAACCCGGGCAAGGGTCCCAATAAACCCGAAAAGACCAAGAAGCCCAACCCGGGTAAGAAAAAATAACAGGATACATCATGTCGCGTATCACAACAGGGGTAATACGCGAGAGAAAAGCAAAGAAGCCAACATAGCCATGCCGTGGGCCAGCCCGAAAGGGCTGGCTCACGCTTTGCGCAAACGGCCCGCGCAGAAATTGGCACGGTTTCCACAGGAAAACAGCGTAACCTTGACGCAGTTCTGCGTTTTAACATGTAGAACTCACCGCGGGGAGGGTGCGATGGAACTGGTAGCTTTCGTTGCTTCAGGATATGAAGGGTTGGGGGAAATTCAGCAGCGCGACTGGCGGCGGTTGGGCGTGTTCACCGGCAGTTTTACCGCGGCAGCGGCGGCTTTCGTGCTGGATTTGAAGATTGCCCGCGAACTGCCGCCCGACACGGTGGCGCACATCCGGCTGGCGCGGCTGGCTTCGTTAGGGCTGTTGGATCACGATAAATTGCATGGGCGCTTTGCGCTACGCGCCGCGGCGCGCCAGTTTGCGCGCGAGCAGATGAGCGCTGAAGAACTGGCCGAGGCGCACCAGCGCCACGCCGAGTATTACCTGCGCGTGCTGGGCAGGGCCAATCACCTGGCGGCCGCGGGGGGCGAGACCGGGCAGGACGGCCTGGCCCTGTTTGGCAGCGAGTGGACCGAAATTCAGGCCGGTCAGCGCTGGGTGGCCAAGCAGCCCGGCGGCGCGGCCAGCGAATACGCGCTGAGCGGGGAGAAATGCCTGGAGCAGCGCGTTGACCCGTATGAGCGCATCCTCTGGCATGAAGACGCGCTGCGCGCGGCGCGCGAGACCGGCGATTTGCGCGCCCAGTACCAGCATCTCAGCGGTCTGGCGCAGGCGTTCTTTGTGCTGGGGGATATGGTGCAGCACATGGCCTACCGTGAGCAGGCGATGGCGGTGGGTATGCAAACCGGCCAGTGGAGCGACGAGGAGGCCGAGTTCGGCTCCGGCAGCCGCGCCGTTGGGTTTTAGAAGAAAGTTCCCTAAGGATAAATTTCTTCTCCGGCGCGTATGTCGAAAAAATGGATCTTTTCATCCCAAACACCACCTGGGATGGCGGGGGAGATTTTCCCGTACGTAGATGTGTCGCCGGTTTCGTACTTGAAATAAAAACCATATCCCTGCTGATTGCATTCCTGGCTATTCATCACCCCTGAAACGAAATTGGTTAAGGGGTCGTAGATAACGGAAAGATGAACTGTCATGCTGGTTGCATTCATCGTGACATTAGATGGGAGCGGAATTAGAACGCTCAAATCAGGCTTGGTTTCCAGCCGTACTGCATAACGATTTTTGTTAATCTGGTTAAGCTCCACTTCTAACAGGTTTTTCGTGATTTCTGAAGCGGGTTTACTCAGGACTTCGCCGATCCCCTTTGCGTAAATACTGTCAATCGTTTCGCCGATGATAACATCCGTACCGGCTTGGGGCCAGGTTGTATCTCCGATCTGATTTACACTTGCCTGGGCGGTCATGATCATCAGTTTGGCATAAACAGATTCGGCGAGCAGCGAGCTTCCGCTTAGCGCGGCTTGCGCCGGGATTTTCCCGATCTCCCCAAGCATAATTTGTAAGGATTCTGATTTCGTCATAACACCTGCGTGCTGAAGCGTGCTTACGAAGCAGGTATTTGCGCTCGTATTTTGGTTAAAGCTGTGCGCGTCATACTCCCGTAGGAAGATGTCGCCAATGCTATCCAAAAATCGACCACTGGTTAACCCCCCAATGCCAAATAAAGCCTGAGATTCGATCAATTCCATCCGGTCATGATAGCTGGTGAACAGGATGGATCCATTCTCGAAGATTTGCACGTGAAAAGGACTTGTTGCCCAGAAATCCAAGATTTCTTTGGTTCTGGAAGAAATACGAGAATCATCCTTCCAGTGCGTGTCATCCAACGGATAGCTCGACAATGGGTAGCCAAGCACGGAATAATTTATTTCCTGGCGGTAGAAGTTCCACACAAAAATCGGCACCAGTTGGACATTTTCGCTGCCTTTGCGTTTGAACACAGCGTATTCGTGACCATTCAACTCGAATAATTGGCGCTGACCGCGCCCGTATCCTACCCACACTTTTAAAGGCGAATGGATATTCCAGGTTTCCGGCGATGATAAAGGCACCCCAGCTTCTTTTGGCCCGCCCAGATCTTCATAGAATGCAAGCCATTCACCATTCAATAAGTACGCTTTATCCTGTCCATCCTCCATGACGATGGCACTACGTTGAAAGCTGCCACCTTTGAAGTATTGAACCAATAGGGAGATTTCTCCCGCATCGTCCCAGTATCTCACAACATCCTCTGGCTGCCCTATTTTTCGAGCGCCGCCCGCTTCTTTATATACGCGGATAAACTCTGATTTAATCTCATTTTTCGGGGTTTTGGTTGTTATGCCAATACTCACAGCACCAACATCTGGTGGCGTATCAAAACCAAAGTACTCCTGAACAGACTGCCATTTGGATGGGAAAAAGTCAATTACCTGGTCTTTAACTTCTGTAAATGTTTCCTTGAATTGATTTACCGCATCATCCACCAAATTGTTAATCTGCTCTGTCACCCATTGGCTGGCCGTTTCTCTGACCTGGTTGACCAAATCTTGCCAGGTTTGATCAACCGTTCTCTCCATTTCAGAGCCCGGTGGAATAAAAATGCATGCTGAAAGTAGAAGAACCGCTGCGATGAGAAATGGTGCAAAAACAACTGTTGACCTGTGTTTATGCAACATGTTTGCTGGCTCCTCTTAATATTAGGATCTTGGGGGATGAACTTACTTCCCTTCCATTTCCTTCAGGAAGTGATTCTTGAGGGTGTAATACACGTAATTCTGCCACAGGTCGGTGACGTCGCTCTTGCGGTAGTCGTGGGTGGAGAAGGTCTGAATGATCACCCGGCCGTCATAGCACACGGCGATGGTGCCGTAATAGGATTTTTCCCACGAGTACAGCCCGGCAACCAGCCCACCGTTACCGCCGCCGGAGCGGGTGGACATCAGGTCGCCGGCGTCGCCTTTGGTCCAATATGTGGCATTGTGCACCAGCGAAAAGCCCTCATTGGGGTAGTGGAATAATGGGTGATCGGGGTCGAGCCAGACGATAGAGCGCGAGTTGTTGTCCGGTTCCCACCAGTCTTTGTGGAAGCGCACCCCGCACTCGCTGGTGATGTCGCTGATTGGCCCGGCGGCCATGCTGTCCAGGTACCAGGTTTCGATGATCACGGCTGTGTCGCGGTTGACCTGGTCGGTGAGGTACTCGAACAACTCGCCCTGGAACCCGCTGCGGGCTTCAGCGGCAACGATGATCAGATCCCATTTCTTGCCGGAGAGGATTTCGGATTTGAAGTTGCCGACCGCATCGCCCACATCGGTGTAGGTATAGCCCTCGGCGTCGAGCGCATCGCGCACCCAGCGAGTGAGATCATAATACCCGGCAATATCCTCAAAGAGCAGGATGTTGGCATCCTCGATCATAGCGTCAATATCCGGGGTAGGGCTGATTTCGGGCGTGGGCGGGGGCGCGATGGCGGCTGGGGGTTGGGTGGCTTGCACCACGGCC
>DATCUC010000264.1:0-50093 GCA_036567625.1 Anaerolineaceae bacterium
GCCCGGTGGGCGCGCGCTGCGCCGGCGCACGCTGGAGGTGACCCCCTATGCTGCCGGTGTGCGCGAATACGCCTCGGGAGATGCGCTGAACCGCATCCACTGGCCTACCACCGCGCGCAAAAATCGCCTGATGGTGAAAGAGTTTGACCAGGACCCGATGGCCGATGTGTGGATCTTGCTGGATGCCAATGACGGCGTGCAGATCAACATGCCCGACGAAGCCGCGGAGGTTGACCTGGCGGTTGTTGAGAGGCACTGGATCTGGCGCCAGCAGCAGCGCGTGGAACTGCCCAACCAGACCTTTGAATACGCAGTCAGTGCAGCGGCTTCAATCGCCAGCTACTTTATGCGCGCTGGCCGCGCGGTGGGGCTAGCGAGCGCCGGGCAGGCATTTACTGCCCTGGCGGCTGAGCGCAGCGAGCGCCAGCTTGGCAAAATCCTCGAAACGCTGGCTTATTTGCAGCCGTTGGGCGAACTGCCGATGATGGGGTTGATCCAGGCGCAGTCGCCGCACTTGCCGCGCGGCAGTACGGTCATCGTGATAACACCCTCTTTGGACAAGATGATCGAGGCCGGCGTGGAAGAATTGCTGCGGCGAAACCTGCAGCCGATGGTGGTGCTGCTTGACCGGGTATCCTTTGGCGGCCGGCGGCATGCGGCGGATATGGTCACGCGGCTTCGCGCGCGGCGCGTGCCTGTGGCGGTCATCCACCGCGGCGACGATATTCGCACCGCGATTGAAGCTGGTTTCTAGCCAGTTTTGCGCGGCTGCGCCGCGTTGTGGCCCTGTTCAGCGTCCGGATTGTCGCGCAGCAGTTCCACCGCGTGCGGCAGCACCGGAATGATCACCGCCAGGTTTTCCACGGCGGCTTTTGGACTGCCCGGCAGATTAATCACCAGTGTGCGCCCGCGGATACCGGCAGCAGCGCGGGAGAGCATGGCATGTGGCGTCACCTTCAGGCTTTCCAGACGCATGGCTTCGGCTAAACCTGGGGCATTCTTTTCCATAGCCGCCAGCGTCGCTTCGGGCGTGACATCTCGCGGCGCAAAACCGGTCCCGCCGGTGGTGAGCAGAATGTCGGCCAGATCGCGGTCGCAGTATTCAATCAGGGTGTCCCGGATGATCTCAAAATCATCCGGGATCACCCCATATTGGGTCAACTGCCAGCCCTGCCCCTGGATCAGCGCGGAAAGCGCCGGCCCAGAGAGGTCAGGGCGCTCACCCCGCGCCGAGCGGTCAGAAATGGTCAGCACGGCCACGCGGATGGTCACGCCATCTCCTCATCGCCAACCACTTTCTTCCAAGGGCCATGAATGCCGTCTTGCGTGACGCCAAAATACCAGCGAATGCCCTGCGGCGTGCGCTGCGCCAGGTCATAGTGCGTTGACTTGCCCTGTTTGTAGCGTCGCAGAAGGCCAAAATCGCCGTGCCACTGCGCCTGAACTTCGTTCACTTCGGGGGCAATTTCGCAGTAGCGCGTGATGGCGTAGTGCCACAGGCGGCGGGCTGAGCCCTTCGTCACATTCTTGACCATATTGCCGTTACGCAGATCGCGCATAGTGTAATACTTACCGCCCTGGCGTTCTTCGGGGGGCAGCACTTCCACGCCGGTGCGCGGCGAGATATCATCACCATTATCCAGGGTCAAAGGTTGGGGAGGTGTTTCAGGTTCTACCTGGCTGATGGGCGTAACCGCCGCGGCCGGCGCGGCGGCGCTGGATTGGGCCTTGGGCTGCGCATTCTTGCTGCGTAGCACCAGGCCAACAATTTCATCACGGACTGCCAGGCCGGTTTCAGCTTCGTCGCGCACGTAGATCTTATTGTCATCCACCGCGTAAGGCGGGTCGTCGCCGCGCTGGATCAGCGCGCGGATGATCTTCTTGCCTTTATAGTCCTGAACATCGAGCGTGTACTGGATCGGCGGGCTGATGCGGTTGCTGATTTCTTTCTCCAACTGCTGCATTCCCTGTTCCGGCTCGAGCACGCCCACGGGCGGCTTGTGCGGGTCTTCGGCCAGGCCAATATAGAGCGTGCCGCCGTTGGTGTTGGCAAAAGCGCAGATATCGGCGACGATTGCATACAGTTTGCCGCCGCGCACGGTCATGCTGTCATGAAATTCCTGAACGATATTGGAGCCTTCTTCGAGAGCGGACTGGATGTAATCAAATACCGGTTCTTCGCGGAAGCGCCGCGGGCGCGTGCGCGAGAAATCGTTGCCGCGAAAAACCTCCAACAGGGCTTCAAAAGTCAACTCTGGGAGCAAAACTTCGGTCGTTCGGTCACCGACACCCAGGTTCTTCTTGCGCGTGGGATCGGTGGTCAGGCGGTGCGAATCTGAGCTTTGAATGCAGTGCATGCGGCGCGGATACTCCGGTTTTGCGCCGTTGAAGAATGCCGCGGTAGAGCGTGCCCCTTTCAGCTCAAGGTCGGTGACTTCCAGGGCATGCAGGTTGGTATCCTGCGTATAGGCAATCTTGGTTTGGCCGCCAAAATTGAAGCCGCGCATGGCCACACCATTGCTCGAATTGGCATGCGCCGCAACGACCAGGCCACCGGCCTGGTTGATCATCCGGTAGGCGGTCAATACATCCGTGGTGGCGCCGACGGTGGCCGAGCCGTCATCCAGCAGGCTGGGGGGCACGTTCAGGCCGAGCAGCAAATGCTCGATCTCACGCACCGGCTTATCCGGCGAAAAAATACCCAGGATATGGAATCCAAAGGTCGCGGTAAATTCGATCCCTGGCAGCACCAGGATTTTATCCATCAGACGCCGGTACTCTAAAAGCTTGCTGCGCTCTTCCGGCATGAGCCGGTTGAGTCTTTCCAGCATTTCTAACTGCTCGATCTCTTCACTCATGCGCCGGTAGCCGGCGATGGTGTTGTGATCGGTGATGGCGATAATATCCAGCCCGCGGTTTTCCGCGCGCTGGAGAATATCCAGCATGGTTGTTTCCGGCTGTTGAAAGTCACTCGAAGCCGGGGTATGCAGATGTATATCCATTGTGCGCCACTGCATCGGCGCGCGATTTTGTTTTCTTGCCACAGGTTTTCTCCAGCGAAAGCCAGGCTGCTGATCGTTCCGGCGGGTTACAAGTGATGCGCAAGCTGCTCGCGTATGATGGCAAGCAGATCATCCGGCATGTATGGTTTCATCAGAAACGCATTCGCGCCGGCAGCAGCGCACCGCTGGCTGTAATCCATCCCAGAAGACATAATCACCAGCACGTCTTTCAATTGGTGGTTCTGGCGAATCTGGCGCATGATTTCCAATCCATCGGCAAAGCGAAGATGCACGTCAAGAATAATGATATCGGGCGGCTGTAGTTCCAGCGCAGCCAGAATTGCTTGCTCATTCTCTTGCCCAAAGATTTCTGCCGAGTATCCCTCCAGTTCGAGGAGTGTTTTCAGCAGGGTTTGGGTCGAACGGTCATCATCGACCAGGCCAATCAGTGTCATTCAGCCGGATTCTCGTCTTTTTCCATCGCGGTTTGACCGGTTGCCAGGCCTTCCAGCGGCTCTTCGAATGCGTTTGCCAGCACTTCGCTCACCATATCGACCGGGATAAAGTGCATCGAATCGCGAACTTCTTGCGGAAGATCGTCTAAATCGGCGGCATTGTCGCGCGGCAGGATCACAGTTTTGAGACCCGCGCGGCGCGCAGCGAGCATTTTCTCTTTAATGCCGCCAACCGGGAGCACCTGTCCGCGCAGGGAAATTTCGCCGGTCATGCCAACGGTGGGCGAAACGACGTGCTGCGTGAGCAGCGATACCAGCGCGGTAGTCATGGTGATCCCGGCAGAAGGGCCGTCTTTGGGGGTGGCGCCAGCCGGAATGTGCAGATGGATATCGGTTTTTTCAAAAAATGCCGGGTCGATCTGGAGCTGGTTGGCATGCGAGCGAATATAAGACAGCGCGGCTTGCGCTGATTCTCGCATCACATCTCCCACAGACCCGGTGATCATGAAGCCCTTGCTGCCCGGCATTTGCGTGGCTTCGATGAACAATACTTCCCCGCCCACCGGCGTCCAGGCCAGCCCGGTGGCAACACCGGGGATGGATGTTCGGCGGGCAACTTCCTCGTTCTCCACAAATCGAGCGCGGCCGAGCAGTTCGCGCACCGATTCGGCGGTAATCAACATCTTCCCGGCCTGTCCTTCCGCAAACCGGGTGACTACTTTGCGGCAGATACCGCCAATTTGCCGCTCCAATTCGCGCACACCGGCTTCGCGGGTGTAGTTGCGCACTATGGTTTGAAGCGCCTCATCACTGAATTCGATTTCGCCGGTATGCAGGCCGTTTTCCCGCATCTGGCGCGGAACCAGGTAGCGTTTGGCAATCACCAACTTCTCGCCCTCGGTATAACCCGCAATCTGGATCACTTCCATGCGATCCAGCAGGGGGGCGGGGATAGTGCTGAGCTGGTTGGCGGTGGTGATAAACATCACCTGCGAAAGATCGAACGGAACCTCGATGTAGTTATCGCGGAACTCAACGTTTTGTTCCGGGTCTAATACTTCCAGCAGCGCGGAAGCCGGGTCGCCGTGAAAGTCAAAACTCAGCTTGTCGATCTCATCGAGCATGAACACCGGGTTACGAGTTTCCACCCGCCGCAGCGCCTGAAGAATGCGCCCGGGCATAGCGCCAATGTATGTGCGGCGGTGACCGCGAATTTCGGCTTCGTCGCGGATGCCGCCCAGAGAAACGCGGATGAACTTACGTCCCAGGGCGCGCGCAATCGACTGGCCCAGCGAGGTCTTGCCCACACCCGGCGGGCCAACAAAGCACAAGATCACGCCTTCGCGCTCGCGCCGGATGCGGTCAGCGACCGGCTCGCTGTTTTCTTCATTCTTGCGTTCCAGGCGCAGCTTGCGCACCGCCAGGAATTCGAGAATACGGTTTTTCACGTCTGACAGGCCGTAATGGTCCTCTTCCAGCACCGCGCGAGCATTGGTGATATCGAGGTTATCCGGCGTGGACTTGCTCCACGGCAGGCTGGTAAGCCAATCCAGGTACGTGCGGATGACGCCGTATTCCGCGGCAGCCGTTGGCAAGCGCGAGAGACGCGATAGCTCGCGCTGCGCCTGCTTCGAGGCTTCATCGGGCATGCTGGCTTCGCCCATCTTGCGCCGGAACTCTTCTATATCCGCGGTCTGCTCGTCGCCTTCCCCCAATTCTTTTTGGATCGCCTTCAACTGCTCGCGCAGGAAGTAATCGCGCTGCACCTTTTCGATCTCGGAACGGGCCTCATTCTGGATCTTCTGGCCCAACTCCAGCACTTCGCTCTCGCGGGTGAGAATGCTGACCAGGCGGCGCAGTTTATCGCTGATCGAGTCCAGCTCCAGGATGGCCTGAGCTTCTTTCAGATCCATGCGCTGGAAATTGGCGATGGTATACACCGTTTGCAGCGGGTCGGTGATCGCGGAAATCGAGGCAGCCACCTCGCGCGGAATGGAGGGAATCATCTCGGCAATATGCTCGAACTGGTCGCGCGCATTGCGCGCCAGCGCTTCCACTTCCAGCCCGGTTTCGGTCACTTCGGGGCGCGGGGTGATCTTTGCCTGCAGGTAGGGTTCGGTGTTGGTGAATTCATCCACCGTAAAGCGCCCGAGGCCCTGCACCAGCAAACGGATGGTGCCATCTGGGGCGCGGAACAGGCGGTGGATGGTGGCCACGGTACCCACCGAGTAGAGATGTTCAGGACCGGGGGCTTCCAGTTCGGGGTCTTTCGAGGTGACCAGGCCGATCATGCGCTGGTCAGAAACCGCGTCGTCGATCAGGCGAATGGAACGCGGCTGGCCAACGGTGAGCGGCACGACCGTCTGTGGGTACACTACCAGCCCGCGCAGCGGCAGGATAGGAAGTTGCTCCGGCAAATCCAGGTTCTGGTCGCCGGCAGCGCGGATTTCTTCTTCGAACTGCTCGGTTGCGTCGCTGAATGGATCGGGGATTTGAAAACCGGCCAGTTGATCGGAAAACCGGCCTTCATGTTCCTCAATCCAGCGAAGGATATTCATGTAGTTTGTATTCCACCGTGATGCTGCCATGTAGGCTCAATTCATTCTTTCGATATTTTGATTTGTTTTGGCTGTGCTTTGGGCAGACTGATGCGTAAGAAACCATCAACATATTCTGCCTGAGCCTGATCGCGTTCAATGTTCGCGGGTAGTTCTACCTGGGTAATAAATTCGCCAAAATGGATTTCCATCTGATGAAAGGCTTTGCGCTCGCCGCTATCGGCTCGGGTTCCGCGAACCGTGAGGATATTTTGATCCATACTGATCGAAAAATCGGCTTCATTCATGCCGGCCACTTCAACGCGGATAATATAACGATCTTCGATTTCGATCACATCGGTTGAGGGACGCCATAAATGCGGGCGCATGGTGATCCTCCAATCAACAAAACCGGATTCAGCCAGGGGGTGACTGTTGACCCGGTCATCCCGGCGAGCGTTTTGGGATCGTAGATTAACAATAATCATTTTTATTTTCCGTCAAGCGCTGCCCAATCCAATTTTCAGCGCCCCTGGTGAGATTCGAACTCACAGCCAATAGCTTAGAAGGCTACTGCTCTGTCCATTGAGCTACAGGGGCTCATTCTAGACTCATTTTATCACAAACAACCCTTAACGCTGCGTGGGGCGGATGCCCTTATAGACCTGAGGGCCGGCGATGGTGCGCAGAATGGTATCGGCCGGGCGGCCGATTTTTTCCGATAGCTCCACCGGCGTGAGGGGCTGGTTGCCATTGGCTAGAAGCTCGCGAAAGACGCCATCCACCACGGTGGTGTAGCTCTCGCGAAAGTCAGATTGCCTGGCGCAGTGACTGATCAATACATGCTGCAGACCATCCACTGCGGTGATCTCGGCAGTTTCCGGGTCGATCCAGTCGATTTCGACATCATCATCCATATTGGCATAGCTGGCCTGGTGATCGGCGCACAGCATATCATGCAGATAGATATGCCAGTTGCTGTCGTGCTTCTTCCACCAGTCAAAATCGATGTGAAAGGGGGTATCTTTCGTCGGTTTTACCAGGCTAAACCTTTTGGATTCAATCATGCGTATTTTCCTCTTGAATGTTCTCATTCAGGCGGAAGTACAGATCGCCCATGTGCGATGACCAGGGCCGGTCGACCAGCAGGCTCAAGATTGGGCCGGGGGGCGTGCGGCGCACCAGGTTGACAGTGGCATACAGATCCTGCGCGTGGACGCTGCCCTGCGGGTTGAGCTTGGCTAACTCACGCATCATGCTAATGACGGTATTTTCCAGCGGGCCGCGGCTCTTTGCGCCGCTTGTCCAAACCTGATCGAGGGCTTCGGGGTCGGGGATGGCAGTGGCGAGGTGATCATCGAACGTGGTGGTGATCAACTGCTTGAGCATCGCGAAGACCACGCCGCCATCCGCGCCAACCAGCGCGGTGCGAATCCACTCGCGCCCGGGCCGGCGCTTCTCGGCGCGGATGATGACTTCACCCTGAGTCTTGCCCTTCTGAATATGGATAATGCTGCCGGGGAAAATCCCTTGCGCAATATACCAATCGCGCAGGCCGTATGCGTAACCGTACTCGCGTACAATCCAGCCGTCAATCTTTTGGCCGCTGTCGCCATCAATAAAGGTGAAGCGCACGCGCGGCGATTCGTATGCGGTGGGCAGAAACGGATTGACCCGGCAGCAAAGCGGCAGGGTGCCAGCCCGCCAGTGCGCGAACACCAGCGCCACGCGCACGTCATCGGCATCCGGGTTAACCTCGCCGCCGGCGTTGGGCTCTAATTCGTCGCATACCAGCGGATCGAGTAATTTCATTGCGCTGCGCACCCTTTCGGCGTCGTACGCGATCGGGCGGTATTTCAGCCAGGACGGCGGTTCTTTGACGGGATCGGGTTCGAGGCGGCGCAAGAACCACAGCACTTCACCCGACGGGCCGACTTCATCAAAGCGCCCATCTTCTTGCAGCGCCAGGTTAAGCGAGAACTCGGTCAGTTTCAGGTTGCTGTCGGATGGTAACTCGATCTGGTCAAGAATGGCCTTGGTCGGCAGCGGGCCGCCACCTTCCATATCCAGCACGGCTTCAGCGAGGTTGAGGTGACCAATGTTCACATCGACTAGCAGCGCGCGCGGGAACCAGCGCCCGGCAATTCGCACCAGGTCTTCGTTGGCTTCCAGGGCTTCGGTTAACTGCCCCGCGATCTTCTGACCAAATTTCTTTATCACGTGGTCAGAGTTGAGCAGCGGATCATCAGACGCGATGGCGACCGGCTGGTTGAGCACATGCTCTTGCAGCCCGGCTGCGAACTGGCGTTTTTCGCCATTTTCGAAAGCGACAGCGATTACCGAAAACGGCGCAAATTCCGGGTTGCGGCCTTCGCGGACTGCGGTTACCTGGCCTTTTTCGTAACCGAAAGCGGGGAAAACGACCGTCTGCCCGGCCTGGTATTCATTCTTCGGCAGGTAGAGGTCGCCGCCGGCTTTTTGTTCTTTTTCCAGCGCTTGTTTTTCCGACCGGATGCGTTCGTCGACAACAGCGCGGGTTAATTCTTGAGGGGTTTGCGGCGTTTCGATTTCCAACAAGAAGTTATACAGAAACTCCAGGTCAGTATCGAGGATTTGGAAGGTGTCCCAATAATCCGGTCGCAACGAGAGAGGAGCAATTGCCATAAAACGATTATCCCTTACTGGCGCGGGCGGGAACCCACCGGCGCGCCATCAATTAAAATTCCAGACGGTATGGATTATACACTGTATTTTGATCAGGGTGGTACAGGCGGCCAACAGAAATCCTTAAGGATACGGAACTTCCAGCCAATCCAATGGCTCGACCTGCACACCACCGACGGCGACTTCCCAATGCAGATGCGGCCCGGTCACGCGCCCGGTTCCGCCGATCTGGCCAATCAACTGGCCGGCCTCGACTTTATCTCCAACCTGTACGTTGATCTCCGCCTGATGGTAGTAGGCAGTAAAAACACCCCAACCGTGGTCAATAAAGGTAGCGTTGCCGCGCACGGTCATTGGACCGGCGAAGACGACTACGCCGGGCGCCGGGGCGTATATGTTCAAATTGGCGCATACGCCGTAATCCGCGCCGGTGTGGAAGTAATCAAACCCGCCGCCGTTGTACGATCTGCGGTTGCCATACCAGGATTTGATGCACACCGGTTCATCAACCGGCACGCGGAAGAGCCCTTGCCAGTAGCGCGTGGGCGTAATCTGCGAATAGATGGCGGCCACCTGGTCGTCTTCGGGTTTGGTATTGGCCGGATCGATCGTCGTCGGGTCAACATACAGCGGCGGGTCTTGCGCGTAACCACCGACTTGCAGCAGTACCATCTGTTGGAAGGAGATGGTATGACCGTTCTCGGCTGTGCCGGTGAGCACGAAAGGCGCAAGCCCGGTTTTTGCCATGGCATGCACGCCCTGCAGCGCCACATACTGGTTATTGGCCGCATCGATGGCAAAGAAATTCAGCTTGCGGCCGTTCAAAGACCCGCCCAGGGTGAGCGGAGCCGTGGTGGTGACGCGCACCACAACGGTTTTGCCCTGCACCAGCGGCAGCGAATCGATTTGCAGCGAGGCAATGAAGGGGATGCCGGTATCGCTTTGAGCCTGGCTGCCGCCTTCATAGAACAGCGCTGAACCGGGGAGCGCATCCCACGCGCCGCTGAGCTGGTTGCTGGTCATCATCGCCCACGGGCTGACGTTGCTGCTGGCAGCGGCCTCAAGCAGTGATTGGCCGGCGGCCATCACGGTGCGGCCAGTCATCGGCGCATTGTTTTCATCCTGAGGGATGATAATGTTCGCCCCGGCGTAGACTTCATCCGGGCTGGTCAGCCGGTTAAGTTTGACCAGCATGTCCTGCGGAATGCGGTAGCGGCGGCTGAGGCTGGCGAGGTTTTCGCCAAGCGGGGCGCTTTCCGTAATCAGCCGTCCCTGCACGCCTTCCAGGCCGGGAATCACCAGTTCTTGACCGGCAGCAAGCATGTTGGGGTTTTCCAGGTTATTAGCGCGGATCAGTTCATCCACGGAAACACCAAACCGCATGGCAATGACGTTGAGCGTATCACCGGATTGGACGACGTAGACCGGTCCGCTGGGGGTTTCCTGAGCAGAAACCTTCTGCAAGGGCAGCAGCAAGAATGTGCAAATGAGGAAGAGGCGAAGCAGATTATGGCGCATCGGTTATTACGATTTGATCTCCCACATGAAATTCCGGCAGGTATTCGGGGCGGGTTTCGAGTGTATAGCGGGCAGGTTTGGCGGGCATGTAGCTCGCGCGCCAGCGCAGCGCCTTCTGCGCGTCTACCACGCACAGGTTGTTATCGAGCCATACGACGGCAATGTCAAAACGCATAAACAGCATATGAATCGCGGCATTCAGCCGCGATTCGTTTGATTCCACCAGCAGCAGACCTTCGCGCTCGGCTAACGATTTGCGCAGCATCAATCCGCGAAAGCGGCAGAGGAAGGAATCGCAATATTTCGCCTGCAAGGGCGCGGAGAGGGGACTGGTCTGGTTGTGAAGGAGAATGCGCCGCATACCTTGCAAAAACGCTCGCTAGGCCGAAGCCCGGTCAAGCACGCGATCGATGCTATCTAGTAATTCCTGGGGGCGGAAGGGCTTGCTGATGTAGTCATCCACCTTGGCGATATGCAGCCCGAGGACGCGGTCAATCGCCTGGGACTTGGCCGTGATAACGATCACCGGGATATTGCGCGTCGTCTCATCGGCTTTGATCTGCTGGTAAACGTCCCAACCATCGACATCGGGCATCATGAGGTCCAACAGAATCAGGTCGGGCTTATCTTCCATCACCAGCTCCAGACCCTGTTTTCCCCCATGCGCGCCCTTTACCGTAAAGCCGCGACGGTTTAAAATCAACGTCACCAGGTCGATCATCTCTGGATCGTCTTCGATATAAATGATCGTGCAGATTTTTCCGCTTTCCATATGGGAACTCCTCGCCTGATCATTCAAGTGTACCACAGCCTGAAAGCATGTCAAACAAAATCGCATGAAAATCACAACCTGGAATGTCAATGGAATCCGCGCTGCAATGCGCAAGGGCTTTCGTGAGTGGGCGCATACTCACCAACCGGATATTCTTTGCTTGCAAGAAGTAAAAGCCCGCCCCGAGCAGGTGGAAGGTATATCTGAAATTATCCCAGGTGGGCAAATCTACTGGAATCCCGCCGAACGGCCCGGTTACAGCGGCGTGGCGTCTTTTTGCCGCGTGCCACCGTTGAGCGTGCAAATGGGCCTGGAAGATCAACGCTTCGATAACGAAGGCCGGGTGGTGCGTACGAGCTACCCGGATTTTACCCTGTTCAATATTTACTTTCCGAATGGACAGCGCGGCCACGAGCGGGTGACGTATAAGCTGGATTTCTATGCCCGGCTGCTGGACATTTGTGACCAGCTTCACGCGCAGGGCGAACAGGTAATCATCACTGGCGATTTCAATACCGCGCACCGCGAGATCGACCTGGCAAACCCACGGCAAAACAGCACGACCTCAGGGTTCTTGCCCGAGGAGCGCGTATGGATTGATTATTACCTGGCGCACGGTTTTGTGGATGCCTTTCGCAGCCTGTACCCAGATAAGATCCAATACACATGGTGGACGTTCATCACCAATGCGCGGGCTCGCAACGTGGGCTGGCGGCTGGATTATTTCCTGGTTTCCAGCAGCCTGATGCCGCGCGTGCAGGATGTCGTTGTCCATGATGATATGCCTGGTTCGGATCACTGCCCGGTGACGCTGTACCTTTTGGATTAGACAGCCCGGGTAACGGTGTGCAGCATTTCATATCATCTTGCCAGCCGGTCGAACCTCGTTTATACTCAACGCAGAGGAGACACGCATGACAAAACAGCGGATATTGTTGGTAGATGACCATGAAGTAGTGCGGCTGGGCCTGAAGGCCCTGCTTGAGCATCACCCGCAGTTTGAGGTGGTTGGCGAAGCCGGCACGGCAAAAGAAGCCATCGACCAGGTCGAACGCCACCAGCCCGATGTTGTGCTCATGGATATCCGCTTACCTGGCGCGTCCGGCATCGAAGCCTGCGAGGAAATTGTGCAAAACTACCCGCAGACCCGGGTGATTATGTTGACCTCATACGCGGAAGATGAAATGCTGTTCTCCGCCATCCGCGCCGGGGCCTCTGGCTATGTGCTCAAGCAAATCGGCGGCGATGATCTGATCCGCGCCGTTGAAGCCGTCGGCCGCGGCGAGGCGATGCTCGATCCTTCCGTGACGCAGCGCGTCTTCCAGGAAGTGCGCCGCGCGGTGAAGGAAGAAGAAGCCTCTGCCTTTGCCAACCTGAGCCAGCAAGAGCGCCACGTACTCCTGTTGGTTTCCGAAGGGAAGACAAACCGTGAGATCGCCAAAGCGCTGTTTCTGGGTGAAGGCACGGTGCGCAATTATGTCAGCAGCATTCTGTCGAAGCTGGGCGTGAGCAACCGCGCCGAAGCCGCAGCGTATGCGGTAGAACATAATCTGCGCGAATATCTATAAACCGCTCAGCAAGGTTTGCCAACAGGCGCAGCGCAGGCTGCGCTTTTCGGTTAAGCGCTTATTGGAAATATATCTTCCCAATGTAATAGGTGTACACGAATTGCGAAATGACGCAAAGCACTGCCGTAGCAACCCCGGCGGCTTTCAGCCATTTTCGCGGTTGTAGTGTTTGCTGAGTGTACCTGTGCGCGATTACAAGCCCCAGGGGAAGGACGAGTAACCGGCCAAAGCGCACAAAGCCCCAGGTCAATCCTTCGTTGAGGCTCATCGCCATAATGAGGGCTGAAATGGCAACCGCGCAGCCAAATAGATAATATTTGGGTTTCCGCGTGAAGAGATACCAGAGAAGGAAAGCCGCCAACAAACCATAGCCTGTGGTTACCGTTCCTTTGAGCAAACTGGCTGCATCGCCTACCGCGAAGGACTCGAGGATGCCGTGAAACGGGTACCAAAGTTTATTGTCTTTGATCTCGTTAAGATTACTGCTCAGAATCCATTTCCAGTCATGATGATAACTGGCCCCGCCGATCCAGATAACGACCAATGGTGAAAGGATGATTAGCGGATATAGCAGCCATTTCCAGGAGAACTGCCTGCGCTGCCAGAATCCCCATGCCAGGAAGGAAAATGCGATAAAGGGCCAGATGGCTTTGTGCGTGATGACCGCTCCGGCCCAGGCCAATGACCCCAGGAGCGGCTGGTTGCGCATAAACAGGAATATCCCCAAAAGGAAAAGAGCGATTACCAGGTAATCCGCGATCGGGTAGATCACGGCATACAGTCCCGCCAACGGCCAAAAGGCCAGCAGGAATGGCATGATGATCGTCACCGGATGATCGGGACCGACGAACAGCCGGCTGGTGCGATAGATAACGTACATGCTCAGCAACAGGCTGACACTGGTCACAAAGATCATGTAAAGCAGTGGTGGGAAGGTATTGGAGGTTATCCCACGCAGGGCGGCGATCAAAAGAGCGTAGCCGGGAACATGAAAAGTGTGGTAGGGCGCGCGCCAGTTCAGGCTGTCCTGCCAGTACGCAGCGACATCCGAGCGGAAGAGATCAAAGCGCAGGGCAGAAAACTCAAGTCCGATGGCAATGAGTGCCAGGAGCGTACCCAGCCCCAGCATGCCCAGGCGGTGGTTTCTCGCCGCAGTGTGGAGCAGATGCGAATGACCAGTTTCCATATTACCCGGCGACTTCTTGCCAGACTTTCGCCATGTACGCGGCGTCCTCTTCCATAGCCGGGCTTTCGCACAGAATTCTGCCGCCGCAGCCGCGTTCGAGCAAGGCGCGAAACAGGTCTTCCAGTAAGAAGTCTGATTCCTGGATGGGGAGATGATTTCGCTCGCCTTTGGCGCCGTACTCGATGCCGGAGAGGTGAATATGCAGGGTCTTCAATGCGGGTTCGCCCAGCCTCTGCGCATAGGCATCAAGGACAGTCTGCCATTCGGTGTAGGTGTTCATCGAGCCATCGCCGGCGCGGGCGTGCAGGTGGGCGAAGTCAAGGCAGGGGGCCACGCCGGGGATGGCGCAGCTCATATCCAGCGTGTCTTCTAATGAGCCGATCATGGCTACTTTGCCCATCGTTTCCGGCCGCAAGGTGACCGGGTTGCCCGCGGCGCGCAGTTCATCAACGCACTCGCGCAACCGCTGGATGGCGACTGGCATAACCTGCTCGCGCGGGCTGCCGAAGTATGAGCCGGGATGAAAGATGATATCTGTTGCCCCGGCGAGGTTTCCAAAGAATGCTGCATCCATCAACCGCTTGCGGGATTTGGGCCATTCTTCATCGTCCGCGTTGAGGTTGATGAAGTAGGGAGCATGCACGCTGACCGCCACGTCATGGTCGATTCCGGCAGTTTTAATCAGGCAGCAGGTATCTTCGGTCACGCGCACCGACTGCACCCAGCCCAATTCAAATGCGCCCAAGCTCAACGTCCGGCAGTGCTGGATCGCTCCGGCGCTTCCGCCCGGCTTTTTCGGCGTCGAAATTGGCGCGCCGACGGTTCCAAACCGGAATGCAGTGTTCATGGATAAACCTCCGAAATTGAGATCAGGCAAACAGGCTTTGCAGCCGCAACCAGAGCGGCGGGCCAAGGATCAGCAAGCCAACGACAATGGCGCACAATGCGGCGATCAAAACAGCCGCCGCGCCTACGTCTTTTCCGGCTTTGGCCAGCGGGTGCTGCTGCGGGCTGGCCAGGTCAACGATTGACTCCAGCGCGGTGTTGATAAACTCGGCCGTCCACACCGCGCCGATGGTCAGCACCAGAACGGCCCAATCGCGCAGCGGCAGGCGCAGCCAGGCAGCCAGCAAAATCACCAGCAGCGTCGCCAGAGAATGAATCCAGGCATTGCGCTGCGTGCGCAGCACATACCACCAGCCGGCGAAGGCATAACGAAAAGCGTAGATGCGCGTGCGCAGGAAGTTGCTGATCATTGCGTTTCGCGGTTGGGTTAATGGCCGCCGGAAATCAGCGGCCAGGAGCGGATATCGATCCCCAAGGAGTCCATAATCTGGTATTGGGCATTCCACATCACCTGGGTATCCGCGGGTTCGATGTGATCCATGCCGAGCAGGTGCAGCACGCCGTGTACAGCCAGGAGCTGCAGCTCGGCATCTACCGCGTGCCCGGCGTTAAGCGCCTGTTCCTGCGCGTACGGGTAAGAAATGGCAATATCGCCCAGATAACGATTTCCGGTGTCGGGGTCAACTTCATCAGCGGAAAATGCGAGAACATCTGTTGGCGCGTCCACGCCGCGAAATTCACTATTCAGGGCTTGCAGGTCATCATTTCCCTGGATGACGATGGTAATCTCGGTATCGGCGTCGATGTTCTGGTGTTGAAAAGCCGCCAGCGCGGCTTTTTCGACCAAATCCAGGCTGACCTGGTTCTCATATTCTTCCAAAACCTGAATATTGATGATCATGGCTGTTTTCCTTTGCCGGGCGTGGGCACGGTGGGTACATTTTCCGCCGCGCGACCGTCGCCGCCATCCACCGGCGCGACGGGTTTTATCTCGGGATACTGAATGCGCGGGTGGTAAGCATTCCGCAGCGCTTTGACAAACGTCTCGCGAGCAATTTGCAGGTCGCGGAAGGTCAGCCGGGTATCTTCCAACTGCTCTTCTTTCTGCAAGAAATCAAATACCTTTTTCACCAGGGCGCGCAGTTCGTCTTCGTTCTTGGGCGATTCTGCCCGAGCGCGCGCCTCTACGCCGTCCGCCAGCATCAACAGGGCGGTTTCGCGCGAGCGCGGGCGTGGCCCAGGATAACGAAAGCGTTCCATGTCCACTTTGGTGACATCACCTCCGGCGGCCTCCAGCGCGCGGGCGTACTGGTAGCGCGTAATTAGCGTGCCGTGATGCTCGCGGATAAAGTCCTGCACCGCAGGCGGCAGCCGGTAGCGCCGGGCCAGTGCGACGCCGTCATCGATGTGCTTAATGATGGTGGCCGCGCTGGCAGCCGGATCAATATCATCGTGCGGGTTGAGGTGGGCGATGCCCTGGTTTTCAATAAAGAACGAGGGGTTCGCCGCTTTTCCCGCATCATGGTACAGCGCGCCAACGCGCGTCAGCAGCGGGTCGGCGCCAATCGCTTCCGCGGCTTGCTCGGCCAGGTTGGAAACTTGCAGGCTGTGCTGGTAGCTGCCCGCGGCATTGTTCAAAATGTACTGCTGCAGCGGGTGGTCAGGGCGCATTAATTCCAATAGCTGCAAGGCAGTGGTCAAACCCAATAGCTGCGAGAAGAAATACTGCAGCAGCAGGGTAATGCTGGCGGATGCCAGCCCATTGAAAAAGGATGCGCCCACCAGCGTGGCAATACCGATCAGGTCGCTGTAATTGTCGGTTAGCCGGTACGCCAGGATTACCGCGCTGCCGGCCACGCCAATGGCCAGCCCCGTCCAGAAAAAAGTATCCACGCGGCGGCCGCGGTTCAGCACCAGGATGCCGCACAGGCTGCTGAGGATGTAGAAGAGGGTCAGATCGAGGCTGTTATCTAACCCGTAGGCGGCAAGGATACTTAACACCAACGAGAAAACCATGCCGAACTCAATCGAGAACAGGGTGGAAACCGTCAGGCCGAAGGCTGCCAGAGGGTAGATGTAAGGGACGATGGCCCGGTTGGGTATGAGAAAGCGCGCGGCAAACAAAAAGGCCAAAAACGTAAGCGCGATAACCAGCAGGTTGCGCGGATTATTCAGCGCCTGGTTGTGCCGCCGGCGCACATATAAGCCAGTAAAGGCTGTCAGCACAACCACCAGCGCCCCGTCAGCGATCAAGTCGGGATAATCGCGGCGCGGCTGTACCAGGCCGTACTGCTCCAATGCTTCCCAAACGGTGGGGTTGATGATCTGCCCGCGGCGGACAATGATCTCTCCTGTCGCAAAGCTGCGGGTGATAGGTGCTACCGATTCTCGCGATTTTTGCCGGGCGGCCTGGGTCTGCTCTTCGCTGTACAGGCTGTTGGGCTGCAAGAAAGGCGAAACCAGGTTGGTGATCGTCAGCGCCAGGTCTTCGGGTAAGGAGTAGCTGATCAGCGTGGGGATACTGCGCCGTGCTGCGTCGACCTGATCTTCGCGGATGGTGCTGCGCATCACCTGTTCCAGCACTTTGAGCGATTCTTCCTGAACCATTTCCCAACGCGCTTCGCTCAGATTGAGGATCTGATTGGATAATTCATCGTTAATTGGCACCGCGGAGATTTCTTCCAGGTCGCCCAGTTTTTGTTCCACGGTGGCAAATGCATCCTGGCGCACCGAATCCATATACGCCAGCGTGACGCGCATTTGCTCAATTTGCCGCCGGGCAATGGCGGGGTCTGCGGGCAGATAAATCGGTTCAACTGCCAGTTCCGCGTTCTTCTGGGCATCCTCGGTCAGTATTTTGCTTTCGTAGGCCAGCGGCCACGGCGCAGTGATATCTTGTGACGCGACTTCCTGCAAGCGTACCTGATACGAAGATGGCCGCGTTGCAATCGGCAGCACCAGCGCGGCAAATGACAACACGCCCAGGGCAAACAGGATCAGCAACCGCAGCAATCCCTGCCGGGAATACCAGTGAGAAGGTTGATCCTGTGATGCCAGGCGCATAATTGTTAGCTCTGCAGCAGTTTGCGAACCGTCTGGCTGACGCGGTCGTTTGCGGCGCGGCCTTGCAGCCGGGGCAGCAATTCTTTCATTACTTTGCCCATATCATTTGGAACCGTTGCACCAACCTCGGCAATCACTGCCTGGGCTGCCGCCTGGAGTTCCGCATCCGTCAGCGGCTGCGGCAAAAATTCCTCCAGAATGCTGATCTCTTCTTCCGCCAGGGCAATCAGGTCTGGGCGGCCGGCTTTTTGCGCGTCGGCAATCGTTTCGCGGCGGCTTTTCACCTCTTTTTGTAGCATGCCGGTTACTGCCAGATCGTCCAGCGGCCCGCCTTTTTCCACCTCGGCAAGTTTAATCGCCGACAGCGCGCTGCGAATGGCGCGCTTGCGCGGCTCGCTTTGCGCGCGCATGGCGTCTTTTAATGCGTTTTCCAGATTCAGCTTGGTTTCCATAATCGATCGCGGTTTCCTAATAGATGGATATGAGGTCTTGAATGGTCTCGAAGATTTTTGGTCCGATCCCCGGCACGTTCTGGATATCCTCAATGCTGGCAAAAGGGCCATTTTCTTCGCGATAAGCGATGATCTGCGCGGCTTTGGTTTCTCCGATCCCGGGCAGCGCGTCCAGTTCTTCCAGGGTCGCAGTGTTGAGGTTCACCCTGGCCGGCGTTCCGTTCAACGGAAGCGCTGGCGACCGGGTGTCCGGCGCTGGAGCTCCCGGCGCGCTGGTGGGGGATATGGACGGGATAGTGATCTTCTCGCCGTCGGCGATCCTGGCTGCAAGGTTGATCTGCCGCGGGTCGGCATCTGCTGAGAAGCCACCCGCTGCGCGAACCGCGTCTTCCAGCCGGCTGCCGCCGGGCAGAGCATACACCCCGGCATTTGTCACCGCGCCGGAGATATGCACCACCAAAGGTGCGGCAGTTGGAAGCGGTGGCAGTTCGATTGCCTGGCCGGTGGGCCGGTTATTGATGACAAGGATCAAAGCGCCAGACAGCAAACCAAAGAAGACACCCAATAGAATCCCCTGCCACAGCTTCATTGTAACCATCCTTGGCCGGTGTGATGCGAGCGTTCGCGCGGAATATATAACCAGTATATCCGGGAGGTGGACGGTGTCAAGTGCGCGGCGGCGAGGTTAAAAAGGGGCAACCTCCTGGCTTTGCTGTTTGACGTTGATCGTGAAGCGATTCCTCGCGCGGCCTTCTTCCAGCTCGAGCATGGTGGTAAAGGCGGTGATGGCCACTTCCAGCATCTCGAGGGTTGGCTCGCGCGTTGTCAGGCTTTGCAGGGCCAGGTTAGGGCGGATCAGCAGGCGCACGAGCGGGCTGTCGAGGTGATTGGCCATCCACCGAATATACTCGTACGCAACCCCAGCCAGCAGCGGCAGCAGGATGATACGGCTGGCATAGCGCCAGAACGGGGGCAGCGGGCCAATCAGCGCAAAGACCAGGATCGACAGTACAATCAGGGTCAGCAGAAAAGATGTGCCGCAGCGTGGGTGCTGGAGTGAATAGCGAATAACCACCTCGGGCTTCAAATCTGCTCCGGCTTCATAGGCATTGATTGTCTTGTGCTCCGCGCCGTGATAGGCAAAGACGCGCTGGATATCCGGCATGCGGCCGATGAGCCAGATGTAGCCGATCATCAGCGCCAGGCGCACCAGCCCTTCGACGACATTGCTCCACCAGGGATTCATACCGGTCAGGCGTTCACCCAGGTGACCGATACCGGCAGGCGCAACAAAGAACAAGGCAACGGCGAAGAGCAGCGAAAAACCGATGGTGACATACTGCATCGGACCTTCAATTTGCTCTTCTTCGCCGGCCTGGACGTTTGCAGAAAGGGTCAGGTAGCGAAAGCCCAGCCCCAATGCATCCCACAGCAGCACCAGCCCGCGCAGGAAGGGAATCCGCGCCACCGGGCTGCGATAAATGCCTTCCAGGTGCTGGGTTTCGACAATAATTTTTCCATCGGGCGCGCGAAATGCGGCAGCCAGGGCTTTTGAGCCGCGCATCAGCACACCTTCAATTAACGCCTGTCCGCCGTATGACGGTAATCGTTCACTCATAACCGCATCTCTTTCCGATCGTCGTGCTATTCAGCCAGTAAATATAAGTAATGGATTATCGCTTCAATGCCGCGGTACCAGGTGGCGAGATGCAGCTTCTCGTTCGGCGCGTGGATGTTGTCATCCGGTAGGCCAAAGCCGGTGATCACCGACGGGCAGCCGAGGATCTGCTGCATATCCGCCACAACCGGGATCGAGCCGCCTTCGCGCTTATACAATGGTTGCTTGCCCCACACGGTTTCGAGGGCGCGGGCAAAAGCGCGCACTTCGGGTAGATCCAGTTCGGCCATGACTGCCGGGCCGCCGCCAAAGTATTTCAACTCCCAGCGGATCGATTCTGGCGCGTTTTCGGTCAGGTAACGCAAGAACGATTGGTGGACTTCATCGGCTTGCTGATTGGGAACCAGGCGGCAAGAAATCTTCGCCATTGCCCAGGCCGGGATGACGGTTTTTTTGCCTTCTTCAACAAAGCCGGACAGCAGGCCGTGAACGTCTAACGTCGGCCGGGCGCCGGTCTGTTCGGCAGGGGAATAATTCTGTTCACCGTGAAGCGCGGGTACGCCGGTTGCTTCGCGGTAAAAATCCACGGACATGGGCAGGCGCTTCATCTGCTGGCGTTCTTCTTCGCTCAGGGGGTGAACAGCATCGTAAAAACCGGGCAGGGTAATGCGCCCCTGGGCATCGTGCATCCCGGCGATGAGCTCGCAAAGTGCATTGGCCGGGTTGTGAACCACGCCGCCAAACATGCCGGAGTGCAGATCATGCGCCGGGCCTGTGACCCACAGCTCAAAATAGGCCAGCCCGCGCAGGCCGTAGATGATGGTTGGGAGTTCGGACGAGATCATGCCCCCGTCAGGGTTGAGCGCAAGATCACAGGCCAGCAGATCCTTGTATTCACGCAAAAAGGCTGGCAGGTTGGGTGAGCCGATCTCCTCTTCGCCTTCCAGAATGAATTTGATATTGACCGGCGATGGCCCCTGGGCCAGCACTGCTTTCACGGCTTGCAGGCAGGCGACTACCTGGCCTTTCATATCGGAAGAGCCGCGGCCATACAAATTACCATCGCGAACATCGGGTTGGTATGGGGAAGTCTTCCACAGATCTAATGGATCCGGCGGTTGGACATCATAATGTCCATAGATCAGCACGGTGGGCATATCTGGCTTTGCAGCGCGGATCTCACCGAATACTACCGGATGGCCCTGGGTAGGAAAGATCTGCGGCGCGGCTCCCATTTCCTTTAATTGGCCGGCCAACCATTCAGCGGCGCGCTGCATATCGCCTTTGTTGGCAGCGAAAGTGGACACCGATGGGATGCTAACCAGCTCTTTGAGCGCGTTTAAAGCGCCGATCTGGTTCTTTCGGGCAAACTCAATCGCGTTTTCGCGATGATCCATAGCGGTTATATCTCCTGCTGGTTGGTGGTTGCGCGAAGAATTCCAATGCGCGCGTCGGCTTGATTATATGCCATTTTCAGGCGGTTTGCGAGGAAAAACCGCGCTATGATACAATCTTAATGAAAGGCCATCTGCCTTCGGCGTGCCTGATCATTCTCAACTATCCCGGAATACATGCCATGCGAACGTTCGTGCTCCTCATTCTCACCGGCTGTCTCTTGCTCTCCGCTCTGTTGGGCGTTGGCGTATCCCCCGCGGCGGCGCAAACAACCGTGCCAGAACAGGACGCGCCGCCCGTACCCGGCATTTTGATCGTGGGGTATCAGAAAAGCATAATCCCGCGCCTGATGGACCTGCCGCAAGAGGCCGGGATGGCTGCGGTGGGTCAGGAGTTGCAGGCGCTGAATGCGCTCAATACGGTGAAGATTTCCGTGCCGGAAGGACAGGAAGAAGCCATCCGTCAGGAACTGCTGAAAAACCCGGATGTGCGTTACGTGGAACGCGATTACCGCGTCGAAGCCCAATTAATCCCAAACGACGCGCGCTGGAGCCAGCAGTACGGACCGCCGGCAGTCAACGCGCCGGACGCGTGGGATATTACCACCGGCTCCAGCGCTGTGACCCTGGCGGTGATCGATTCGGGCATTTATGCCAATCACCCGGAGTTTTCGGGGCGGCTGGTGCGCGGTTATGATTTTATCGATGCCGACAGTACGCCCCAGGATGACTGCGGGCACGGTACACACGTCGCCGGCATTGCCGCCGCGACCGGAAATAACCGCACCGGCGTAGCCGGGATCAACTGGCGGGTAAAGATCATGCCAATCCGTGTGATCCACAGTACCGGCTATTCCTGTTCCGGGGATACGAGCAACCTGGCCAGCGCAATCATCTACGCCGTAGAACACGGCGCGCAGGTGATCAATATGAGCGTTGGATTTTCTGCCACGCCAGTGTCGCAGTTGATGGCGGACGCCGTCCAATATGCCAATGATCGCGGGGTGGCCCTGTTTGCCGCGGCGGGCAACAACAGCGGGGCAGAGCTGCTCCAGCCAGCCTCGCTGCCGCACGTTATGGCGGTAGGGGCCACCAACCGCGCCCTGACCGACCGCGCCTGGTTTTCGAATCGCAGCAGCGAAGTGGGTCACTTGTTCGTCGCCGCGCCAGGGATGGATATCCTGTCGACCACACCGGCCGGGTCGTTTTTGTATGAAGACTTTGGCACCGAGCGCAATTATGGTTTGATGAGCGGCACATCCATGGCAACGCCTTTTGTGGCCGGGGCAGCCACCCTGCTGGCTGGTTTGCCGCAATTTGATTCACCAGATAAGATTTACCAGGCGATCTACCAGACCGCGCAAGATATCGGACCGGCCCCCGGATGGGATAGCAATACTGGCTATGGGCTGCTGCAGATCGACCTTGCCATGGGGTATGAAGATTTCACCCCCACGCCAGTTGAAGAACCGGATGTTGAGTATGACTGGGTCAGTTCCGAAGACTGCCCGGCGGTGGCCTTTGAATGGCAAGACATTGCTGACGATGGAGATCCTGCGTTTATCGGCGCCGATGGTCGCATCACCCTGAGCGTTGGCGGCGATTTATCTGCTCCGATTGCCTATGCAGGCCAGTCGTTCGACAGCATTACGATCAGCGCAAATGGCAATGTGTTTTTTGATCCTGTCGTTTCGAGCGACAAGATCTCTTACCCCATCCCATGGCCAGCCGCGCCGAATTACCTTGTCGCTCCACTATGGGCTGACCTGACCAATTCGGTTGGCGGGGTCATCTATTATCGGGATTCCGGTTCACAGTTTATCGTCCAGTGGGATCGGGTATCGTTTCAGGGGCCGGGGTCGCCGGGCAGGCTGACCTTCCAGGTGATTTTCTACCGCAGCAGCGGAAATATCCTTTTCCAGTATCTGACTCTCAGTGGAAAAGGCACGGATGGCTCGCGCGGAACGGTGGGGCTGGAATACGGCCCGAGCTTTGGCACGCAGTACGCCTACAACCAGGCTGGCAAACTAAGCGAAGGTCTGGCGCTGCTGTTCATTCCAACAGAACCGGGCAGCACCCGCCAGATCTTCGACTGTCTGTTTGTCACCCAATCCGAATTTGGCGGGTGCGACCAGCTTCCGCCGTTTGGGGTGGACCTGCTGAGTGACACAGGCGATATTCCCGAGGGAACGCAACTCTCGATCCGGCGGCTGCAGTCCGCGCCGGCGCGCTGGCCGGCGACGTTCAAACCCTTGAATCGCTGGGCGGAGATAGAGGTGTCACCTGGCCGGGGTGGCGGGCTGGTATGTTACGACTATACGGCCGAAGATGTGCTGCGCGCGGGCGGACGACCACAAAACATGTTCCTCGCCAGCGTTCAATCTGGCTCGCGCGGCTGGAAACCCCTGCAAACGCTGGTAGAACCGGAAGAAAGCCAGTTGATTGGCAACGCGGAGCATTTCTCCATCTTCGGCGTTTTCGCGCTGCAGCCGGTCAGTTTGCCGGAAACCGGCGCGAACCGTTCAAATCAATTGAACTGGGCCTGGGTAGCGCTGCTGCCGCTTGCCCTGGCTGCATTCGCGGCTGTCATCGGCGGAAAACGGCGGTAATGGGAACTGCGCGGGTTCTTCGCGGCCGGTTGATCCGCGCCTGGCGTTGGGCGGGTTCTCCAGCGATCTGCGTCTGGCTCATTCTGTTCGGCCTGGCAGGCTGCGTGAATGCGACCGCCACGCCGACCGGCACCGGCGTACCCCCGGATCTGCCAACCCCGGTGGCCCGGCATCCGGGTCAGCCGGAAACCCGGCTGTCTGCGCCCCAGTCAACCGATATTTCCACCGTGACGCCAGTGCCGGAGACGCTGGGTGAACTGGCGCGGAGCGTGTACGGCAGCCGGCTGGTGGAATGGATCGAGATTCCCGCGATCGGCGTGCGCGCCCCGGTGCGGTCAGTCGGGTGGGCCAGCGAGAATCTGGACAGCCTGCCCGAATGGGATAATCCCGAGGCCGAGGTGGGGTGGGTCGTTTCCAGCGCGCTGCCGGGCGATGCCGGCAATATCATCCTCTATGGGCATAATAACATCCATTCATCCGTTTTCAAGCGGCTGACCGAATTACAGCCGGGGGATACTGTGACCCTGAAAACCGGCGAAGGGCCGCAAATGTACCAGGTGGCTGGGGTGACCATCCTGCCGGTCAGCGGCGCGGACGCCGACCTGGCGGCATACCAGCAGTACCTTAGCGAGACGGCGGAAGAAACCTTGACGTTGCTTTCGTGCTGGCCGCCGGATAACAATACGCACCGGGTAGTCATTCAGGCAATTCCGGTAAACGCGGATGCTGAATCGCTATCCCTTTTTGGAACGGTCATGTTAAAATAACCGTATCAGGATCAGGTGGTCGGTTTCAAGCGAAACTTGACCGGCGTGGGGTGGCAAACCCTTCGAAAAGTACCGCCGACCTAAAACACCGATCCTATGCAAAGACGATTACCCTCCCCATTTGAGAAAAAGCGTGCAACCTGCCAGGTTCGCGCAAATATATTTCTATCGGCGTTTGAAGCCTGCTTATTCGGATGGAATATGGAGCGTCTATTATGCTGATTACGAACGGCAAGATCGTCACCTGGGGGCAGCCGAACCAGATATTGGAAGGCCAGGCTATATATATTCAGGATAACCGCATCGCTGAGATTGGCGCGCAGGCGGAAATGCTGGAGCGCTACCCGCAAGAGGAGCGCTGTGATGCGCATAGCCAATATGTGCTGCCGGGGAATATTTGCGCGCATACCCACTTTTACGGAGCATTCTCGCGCGGCATGGGCATCCCCGGCCCGGCGGCAAAAGATTTTCCGGAAATCCTAGCCAGGCTGTGGTGGCCGCTGGACAAATCGCTTTGCATGGATGATGTGCGCTACTCAGCGCTGGTGTGCATGGTGGACGCAGTGAAGCATGGAACCACTACTCTTATCGATCATCACGCGTCGCCTTCGGCGATCACCGGCTCGCTGGATGCGATTGCCGAGGCAGTGGAATTGGCCGGGGTGCGAGCATCCTTATGTTATGAAGTCACCGACCGCAACGGCATGGATGGGGCAGAGGAAGGCATCCGCGAGAATGTGCGCTTTATCGAACGCGTGCAGCGTGAGCGGCCGGCCGATGGGCGCCTGGCTGCCATGTTTGGCCTGCATGCCGGCCTGACGGTGTCGGACGAAACCCTGGCCGCCAGCCGGGATGCCGTCGCTGGCCGGGCAGGGTTCCACATTCATGTGGCAGAGCACCCGGTCGATGAGTATGACAGCCTGGAAAAGAGCGGCCTGCGCGTGGTTGATCGTCTGCAAAAGTTCGACATCCTCGGGCCGCGGTCAATTGTGGTGCATGCTGTACACGTGGATGCGCGCGAAATTGCGATCCTGGCTGAAACGCAAACATGGGTCACGCACCAGCCGCGCTCGAATATGAATAATGCCGTCGGTCTGCCCGCCGTGGAAGATATGTTGCGCTCGGGCGTGCGCGTTTGCCTGGGGAATGACGGTTTTGCCAACGCGATGTGGGAAGAATGGAAAGCGGCCTATCTGGCGCACAAGCTGCTGCATCGTGATCCGCGGCGCATGAACGGCAGTACGCTGGCGCAAATGGCGGTGTACAACAACGCCGCGCTGGCCGAAGCGATGTTTGGCGCTGGACCGGTCGGCGTAATCCAGCCCGGCGCGCTGGCCGACCTGATTTTTGTCGACTACCATCCCTTCACCGAACTTTCCAGCGGGAATTTACCCTGGCAGATCCTGTTTGGTTTCCACGAGAGTATGATTACCGCCACGATTGTCGACGGGCGGGTGTTGATGTATAACCGCGCGCTGCTGACATTGGATGAAGAAAAGATCGCCAGTGAAGCGCGTACGTTATCTGCTGGCGTCTGGCAGCGTTATCAGAAACTGTTCTAATCCACCGGAGGAAATGTGAGCGACACGCAACCTGTGCAACCCCGAACCATCGCCATTATTGGCGGAACCGGTAAAGAAGGCAAAGGGCTGGCTTACCGCTGGTGTAAGGCCGGCTACAAGGTAATTATTGGCTCGCGCCAGGCGGAGAAAGCTCAGGCCGCGGTAGAAGAAGTGCTGGCGCTGACCCCCAACGCCGACCTGCATGGAATGACGAATCCTGAAGCCGCCGCCCAGGCCGATCTGGTGGTGCTAACCGTGCCCTTCGCCGTTCACTGCGACATGCTCAACCTGCTCAAGCCGCAGTTGGCCGGGAAAATCCTGGTCGATGTGACCGTGCCGCTGGTGCCTCCTAAGGTAACCCGGGTGCAAATGCCGCCGGAGGGCAGCGCGGCGCAGCAGGCGCAGGCCATTCTGGGCGAAGAGACCCAGGTAGTAGCTGCCTTCCAGAATATTTCGTATGAGAAACTGTTGAATGATGAAGACATCGAGTGCGACGTACTGGTGTGCGGCAGCGGGAAGGCTGCGCGCGCGGCGGTCATTGGGCTGGTGCAGGATGCCGGGATGGTGGGCTGGGATGCTGGCCCGCTGGAGAACTCGGTGGTGGTAGAAGGGATGACCTCGGTGCTGATCGGCCTCAATAAGCAATATGGGGTACAATCAGCGGGAATTCGCATTACCGGTTTGCCGCGTCCGAACTAAGGAGAAGGACTTTGCCAGCGCTTACGCTTACACCTGTTCCGGGTATCCCTTTGATCGAGCCTGGCGACGATCTCGCGGCAATCCTATGGAGCGCGATGCAGCGCGCAGAAGTTGGGCTTGCGGCGGGGGATATTCTCGTCCTGGCGCAGAAGATCGTTTCCAAAGCAGAGGGGCGGCTGGTCAACCTGACCGAAGTTGTGCCCGGTGAGCGCGCCATGGAATTGGCCGCGGTCACCGAGAAAGACCCGCGCTTTATGGAACTGGTGCTGCGCGAAAGCCGCGAAGTACTGCGCACCCGCTCGGGAACGATCATTGTGGAGCACAAGTGCGGTTTTGTGTGCGCGAATGCCGGGATCGACCATTCTAATGTGCGCGGGTCGTGGGGCAACCAGGATGATTGGGTTCTGCTGCTGCCGGATGACCCGGACCAATCCGCGCGAAATTTGCGCGCGCGGTTTGAAGAACTGAGCGGCTTTATGCCGGGCATCGTCATCATCGATTCGCATGGGCGCGCCTGGCGCATGGGCACGGTCGGCGTAGCCATTGGCGTGGCTGGCTTACCGGGGTTGGTCGATCTGCGCGGGCAGCCGGATATGTTTGGGTATACGCTGCGCGTCACTATGGTAGCCGCGGCAGATGAACTGGCCGCAGCGGCGTCGCTGGTGATGGGGCAGGCGGATGAGCGTACTCCGCTGGTGCACGTGCGCGGCTTTCCTTATCCTTTGCGGGAAAGCAGCCTTTCAGAACTGATCCGTCCGAAGGAAATGGACCTGTTTCGCTAACCCTGGAGGGGCGTATGTATGTGGTCGCATCGCTTTTGAATCCAACCGCTACACTGCGGACGCAAGAGCTCTGGCAGTGGTTGGAAAGAAACTGCGGCCTGTCCGGGATCAAATTGACCCCTTTGCCGCATTTTTCCTGGCAGGCAGCCGGTCAGTACGATCTGGAAGGCGTTGAGACCGCGCTGCGCGACCTGGCTGGACGGACAAAACCGTTTAACGCGCATACCTCCGGGCTGGGGATCTTCACCGGCGATAACCCGGTGCTGTACACCCCTCTGGTGAAGACGCGCCGGTTGATGGAGCTTCAGGAAGAAATCTGGCAGGTCACGCATGCGCACGCCGCTCACTTGAATGCCTATTACGAAACCGAATCATGGATGCCGCATGTCACGCTGGCTTACCGCGATGTGACCCGTGAAAACCTGGCCTGCGCCATGCAAGAGCTGGCCTTTCGCGAAATAAAAATGGATATCCGCGTCGATCACCTGGCGTTGATTTACGAATTGGATGGGCAAATCGGGATCAAGTTCCGATACGATTTTCTGGAGAATTAAACAAAGGAGCTGCCGATGGTTGAGATACCTGCTTCACACGCAGACTTACTTTCGGATGATGTGAAAAGTTTTGCATTCCTGGCGACGATCATGCGCTCGGGGAAACCGCAGGTCACGCCGGTGTGGTTCAATTACCGGGATGGGTATATTTATATCAATACCGCTGAGGGCCGCGCGAAGGAGCGCAATATGCAGCAGCGCCCGCAGGTGGCGATTGTCATTCCCGACCCGGAGAATATGTACCGGTACATTGAGTTTCGCGGGCATGTTGTGGATGGAACCATTGAAGGCGCGGATGAGCATATCCACTTTTTGTCGCTCAAATACCGCGGAACGCGTTACACCATTCCGGCCGGGCAGGTGCGGGTGATGTACCGGATTGAGCCCGACAGCGTAACGGTGAAAGACTGAACCTGGACATAGTACGAACCAGAGGAAGCAAGCATCAATGAAAATCACAGCTCTGGCGGGTGGGGTGGGCGGCGCGAAACTGGCCGACGGACTGGCGCGCTGCCTGGCCCCGGGTGATCTGACGATCATCGTCAACACGGGCGATGATTTTGAGCATTTTGGTCTGCGCATCAGCCCGGACCTCGATACGGTTTGTTATACGCTGGCCGGGATTGCCAACCCGCAGACCGGATGGGGGCGGCAGGGCGAGACATGGACGGCGATGGAGAGTTTACGCCGCCTGGGCGCCCCGGATTGGTTCAACCTGGGCGATGGCGACCTGGCTACCCACCTCGAACGCACGCGGCGGCTGCGGGCCGGTGAGAGCCTCTCGCAGGTAACGGCGGCATTCTGCCGGGCGTGGGGCATCCCTCAGCTTGTGCTGCCGATGAGCGACCAGCCGGTTGAAACTTTTGTGGAAACCCGCGATGAAGGCAGCCTCGCGTTCCAGGAGTATTTCGTTCACCGGCGCTGCGAGCCAGAAGTGACCGGGTTTCGCTTTGTTGGGATTGAAGCCGCCCAGCCTGCGCCAGGCGTACTGGAAAGTATCCGGGCGGCAGACGCGGTGGTCATCTGCCCGTCCAACCCCTGGGTCAGCATTGGCCCAATCACTGCTCTGAATGGGGTAGAGCAGGCGCTGCGGGAAAAATTCACCCTGGCGGTCTCGCCGCTGATCGGCGGGCAGGCGGTCAAAGGTCCGGCGGCGAAAATGTACCGCGACCTGGGGATTCAACCCACGGCAAAAGCCGTGGCAAACAGTTACCGCGGCTTTGTAAGTGCTTTCATGATCGACCGCGTTGACCATGCTGAAGCAGAAGAAATCCAACGATGGGGTATAATGACAGTAACCACGGATATCATCATGTCCAGCCCAGAAGACCGACGGCGCCTTGGGAGAGAGGTTCTTGCCATTTGTGAACAGCACTAGGAGGAAAACCGGCGAATGAGCTTGTGGGCGATCATCCCCGTCAAGCCATTAAGAAGAGGCAAGTCCCGCCTCTCGGGAGTATTGTCTGAGGATGAGCGGGCGTTGCTGAATTATACGATGTTATCCAATACCTTAAAAACATTAGCGGAAGTACCTGAGATCAGTGAGCGGTTAGTCGTCAGCCGGGACCCGGCGGCGCTGGCGCTGGCACGCGAGTACGGCGCACGCACACTGCAAGAGGATGGCAACCCTGGGTTGAATACCGCGCTTCGGCGGGCCACGGTGGTGGCACAAGTGTATTCCGCCAGCGGCATATTGATTATGCCTGCCGATCTGCCGCTGCTTTCGCAGTCAGACGTCAGGGAGTTGATCTCATATACCGATAAGCCGCCGGTAGTGGTCATTGCTCCTGACCGGCGCAGAGATGGCACGAATGCACTGTTGACCACTCCGGCCGGGCTGATCGAGTATCATTTTGGGCCCGGTTCGTTTCAAAAACATGTCCAGCTCGCCGAGCGGCAGAATGTGCGCGTTGAAGTTTGTTCTCTTTCAACGCTGGGGCTGGACCTGGATTACCCGGAAGACCTTGAATTGCTGCGCCAAATGAAAGCATTACAGGTAGATATTTAGTTTCGATCATTCATCTTCATCCTTTTTGGAGGCTCCATGACCGAACGTGTTGCTTTGTATCTGCAAGATGCTCATGATTTGCGAGATGGGCTGGACTATGTCCGCTACGCGGAATCACGCGGGTTCGAGGCGGTGTGGCAGGCGGAAAGCCGCCTGGTGCGGGATGCGATTGTCCCCATGGCGGCGTATGCCGCGGTCACCGAACGGCTGAAGGTCGGCTCGGGCGTGATCAACAACTGGACGCGCAACATTGGGCTGCTGGCTGCCACCTTTTTGACCCTGGACGACCTTGCGCCCAACCGGGTGATCTGCGGTATTGGCGCGTGGTGGGATCCGCTGGCGAAAAATGTTGGCATCGACCGGCGCAAGCCGTTGCTGGCAATGCGCGAAACCGTCACCATTTTGCGCCGCCTGTTGAATATGGAACGAGTCAGCTTTCAAGGTGAATTCGTGCAGGTCGAGGGGATCGAGTTGGATGTGGTGCACGGACGGCGAGAACCCCGCAATGTGCCGATCTATATTGGCGCGACTGGCGACCAGATGATGGAATTGACCGGTGAGATTTCGGACGGCGCGGTGCTGAATTACTGCGTGCCGCCGGAATACAATATTAAAGCGCTGGAACTGCTGGAAAAGGGCGCCAAGAAAGCTGGCCGTACCCTGGATGAAATCGACCGTCCGCAGTTGATCGTATGCTCGGTAGATAATGATCATGACAAGGCCATCGATACCACGCGCGGGCTGCTGACCCAGTACCTGGCGCAGCAGCCGCATATCGCCAAGGCTTCCGGCGTTTCGATGGACGTAGTGGCTGAAATCCAGTCGATCCTGGGCTGGCCGGCCACCAAAGAGCAGATTAACAAGGCCAAGCACCTGGTTCCGGAAGATCTGATCCACCGCATCACCGCCTCGGGTACGCCGGAAGAAGCGCGCGCACGGGTGGCCGAGTACCGCAAGTACGGCTGCACTTGCCCGATTTTGTACCCGGTAGGTGGCGACGTGCGGCTGCTGGTTGACACATTCGCGCAGATGTAACCGGATGAAAAAGCAAGCCAGCGCCCAGCAGTGCTTTGTGTGCGGCGTCCATAACCCGTTTGGCCTGCACCTCGCGTTTTACGAGGGCGAACCGGGAGAAACGACTGCCGAAGTGACCATCCCCGAGCAGTACCAGGGGTATCCGGGGGTAGTGCACGGCGGAATCGTTGCGGCCATGCTGGACGAGGTATCTGCGCGGGCTATGCTGGGCGACGGCGCGCCGCGCTTTATGGTTACAGTAAAAATGTCAGTGCGGTATCGCCGGCCGGTACCGGTAGGCAAGCGCCTGATCATAAAAGGCCATGCCGGGCAGGTGAAGGGCAGCGTGGCCTACGTAACCGGCGAAATTACTGCGGAAGACGGCTCAATCCTGGCGGAGGTCGAATCGGTACTGGCCGATATTCCGCCAGAATTGAGGCAAGCTGAGCAAATGGATGGGGACGCCTGGAAGGTGTACCCGGATTGAGGAGAAACCCGATGATCGTCGCGTATCACCGACCTACAACCCTTCAAGAAGCATTGGATCTGCTGGCGCGCAGCGAACCGGTCACGGTTCCGTTGGGCGGCGGTACGATTCTCAGCCGCCCAGGCGCGGGAAAATTCGCCGTGGTTGATCTGCAGGCGCTAGGCCTGAACCAGATCGAACGCCAGGGCGATCAGCTTATGATTGGCGCGACCGCGACCCTGCAAAGCCTGTATGCACATGCAGCAATTCCCGCCGGGCTGCGCGCGGCGATCGAGCGCGAAACCACCTACAATCTACGCCAGACAGCCAGCGTGGGCGGGGCAATCGTTTCCGCGGACGGCCGCAGCCCGTTTGCCGCCGCTCTGCTGGCTCTCAGCGCAGTGCTGAAATGGGCCGACGGCACAAGCACCAGCCTGGAGGAATACTTCGCGGCCCGAAAAAGCGCTGTTCGCGGCCTGATTTTGCGTGTAGCCATTCCTGCTGCATCAAGAATCGCGTTCGAAACCATCTCAAAGACCCCGGCAGATTTTCCGATCCTGATGGGGGCAGCAGGGTGGGGCGAGAATGGGCTCGAGCGCCTGGTGTTGGGCGGCGCGGGTGATGCTCCCGTAGCGATAGCCTGGTCAATAAACCGCGAAGGAGAGCAGATGACCGCCGAACTCATTGAAAAGTATATGCAAAATGCGTATAGCCAATATAGTAATCAGGTTTTTGAAAATCTTGATTACATAAAAACAACCAGCGCGCTTCTCTTGCGGCGCTTGAGCAGTGGGTGAGATACAGGTGACAATTATGGACATTACTCTTTCCATCAACGGCATCGCCCGGCAGTACAGCATTGCCCCGAGTGATACGCTTTTATCCGTATTGCGCCGGTCAGGCTTTTTTGGCGTCAAATTCGGCGGCTGCCAGCAGGGTGAATGCGGCGCGTGCGCTGTTTTACTCGACGGGCGGCCGGTGAATTCTTGCTCAATGCTGGCAGCGCAGGCGGAAGGCCACCGGATCGAAACCATTGAGGGCATTGGCGAGCATCCCGAGCAGGGCTGGAAGAAAACCGGCGGGCTGCACCCAATCCAGCAGGCGTTTATTGAAAGCGGCGCCGTGCAGTGCGGTTACTGCACCCCGGCAATGGTGCTGGCCGCAAAATCTCTGTTGGAACGCGAACCAAACCCCACCGAAGACCAGGTGCGCGAAGTGCTCTCCGGTGTGCTGTGCCGCTGTACTGGGTACCTCAAACCGGTACAGGCTGTTTTGCGCGCAGCCGCGGTAATGCGCGGCGAGGCCGTCCCTCCGATTGACGGGGCTTTCCCGGCGCCAGAGGGCCTGTTTGGCGATACCGGAAAACCGGGTGAATCCCCGCTCGGGCCAGATGCTTCGCCGGAATCAGCAACGCTGACGCGCGTGATGCCGCGCATTTCCGTGGCCCCGCAGACCGAGAATTGGAAACAGGTCGGCAAGCCGGAGCGAAAGGTTGACGCCGTGAAACTGGTGCAGGGCAAACCGGCCTTTACCGCCGATGTGGATATTCGCGGCATGCTGGTGGCCAAAGTGCTGCACAGCCCGGTGGCGCACGCACGCATCAGGCGCATTGACACATCACAAGCCAAAGCACTGAAAGGCGTAGCCGCGGTGCTGACCTACCTGGATATTCCGCGCGTGGTCTATTCCACCGCCGGGCAGTCCGACCCGATCCCCGGCCCGCTGGACAGCTTCTCGCTGGACAATAAGGTTCGCTTCGTCGGCGACCGGGTCGCTTTTGTGGCCGCGGAAACCGAAGAGATTGCCTACCAGGCGCTGAAGCTAATCGAAGTCGAGTACGAAGAACTGCCTGCCATCCTTGACCCGGCGGATGCGATGAAGCCCGGCGCGACACAGATACACGATGAGCCGGAATACGTCAACTTTGCCGACTCCAATCCGGCGAAAAACCTGGCCGCGGAGCTGCGCATCGATATCGGCGACGTCGAAAAAGGTTTTGCTGAAGCTGATTTCATCTTTGAAGGTGATTACGAGGTGCCCAAGGTACAGCAGGCGCACATCGAGCCGCACGTGGTGGTGACCTATTGGGATGAAGATGACCGCCTGGTAATCCGCACCAGCACGCAGGTTCCTTTTCATACCCGGCGCGTGCTGGCTCCGGTTCTCGGGCTGCCGATGAAGCGCATCCGCGTGATTAAGCCGCGCATTGGCGGCGGATTCGGCGGCAAGCAAGAAATTCTGATGGAAGATGTAGCCGCGCACCTGACGATTGCCACGCGCCGGCCAGTCATTTATGAATATACCCGCGCGGAAGAGTTTGAGGCTGCGCGGTCGCGCCATCCGATGCGCGTGCATATGAAGACCGGCGTCAAACGCGACGGCACGATCACGGCCAACGAGATGTACGCCCTGTCGGATACCGGCGCGTACGGCTGCCACGCACTGACCGTTACTGGCAACACCGGGCACAAGTCAATGGGCCTGTACGTTGGCGACGGCCCGTACCGAACCTCGCCCAACATTCGCTTCTATGCGGACGTGGTGTACACCAACACTCCGCCGTCCGGAGCCTTCCGCGGCTACGGCGTGCCCCAGGGGTATTGGCCGCTGGACCGGCACATGGAAAAGATCGCCCGCGCGTTAGGGCTGGACTCGCTGGACTTCCGTTTGAAGAATACCATCCGGCCGGGTGAATATCACCCGTTCAGCACGGCCTGGAGTGAGGGCCGCGAGCCGCGCCCCGAGATCGTGCACACCGTGGGGCTGGAGCAGTGCGTACAGCAAGGAAAAGCCGCAGCCGGTTGGGACCAGAAATATAACAATCCCGAATGGCGGATGGTTCCCGGAAAGCCCAACCTGCGCCGCGGGATCGGCGTGGCAATGGTGATGCAGGGTACGGCCATTCCCTACCTGGATATGGGCGGCGCGAGCATCAAGATGAATGACGACGGCTCGTTCAACCTGCTGGTCGGCGCTACCGACCTGGGAACCGGCTCAGACACCGTGCTGGGGCAGATGGCCGCCGAAGTGCTGGGCATTCCGCTGGACGATCTGATCGTCTACTCGTCCGATACCGATTTCACGCCCTTCGACAAAGGTGCATATGCCTCCAGCACCACCTACATCTCGGGCACGGCGGTCGTCCTGGCGGCGCAAAAGGTGGCGGAACGCATCCGCGTTCGCGCGGCGCAAATGATCAACGCGCAGGGCGGGTCAGAAGTGCAGCCGGACGAGATCGAACTGGCTCACCGCAAAGCCATTGCGCCCGACGGTCGCTCGGTGACCCTTTTCGAGGTGGGGCACGAAACGCTGCACCATGCCGATCAGGAACAGATTATGGGCGTGGCCTCCTATGTTTCTCCGGCCTCGCCTCCGCCGTTCGCGGCGCAGTTTGCCGAGGTAACGGTAGACATCGAAACCGGCCAGGTTACCGTTGAAAAGCTGGTTATGGCCGTCGATGGCGGCGTGATTGTGAACCCGATCCTGGCTTCTGGCCAGGTGGAAGGTGGTATGACCCAGGCGTTGGGTTATGCAGTTTGCGAAGAAATGCGCTATGATGATAAGGGGCGCGCGCTGGAGAAGGACCTGGTGGACTACCACATCTTCCGCGCGAATGAAATGCCCGAGCTGGAAACGCTTTTCGTCGAGACCTACGAGCCGACCCATCCCTTTGGGGTAAAGGCCGTCGCGGAAATCCCGATGGACGGCGTGGCTCCGGCCGTTGGCAATGCCATCCTGGATGCATGCGGCGCGCAGGTGGACGTCAATCCCACCACGCCGCAGCGCGTTTGGGAAGCGCTGCGTTTGGGCAACCCGGCTGGTTTTACCCGCGTCGAAAAGCGCGTTTGATCCTGTGGAATGATAGAGGTAAGAAAACGTTGAATATGGCATCCCCAATCTACGTGATTGGACACGTCAATCCGGATACCGATTCGATCGCAGCAGCCATGGGTTACGCCTGGCTGCTGCGCGAGCGAGATGGTGCGGATACCGTGGCCGCGCGCGCCGGCGCGTACAATCCCCAGACCGTCTGGGTACTCAAGTACCTGGGGTTAGAAGGCCCGGCGCTGCTGACCGACGCCTCGCCACGGTTTGAGTCGGTGATGCGCCGCTTTGATACTGTGACGCCCGAACGCCCGCTGCACGAAGCCTGGACGATCCTCAACCGCACAGGCGGGCTTGCCCCGGTGCTCAACGAAGATGGCACGCCGTACGGCCTGGTCACCGGGCGCAGCCTATTCAACCTGCTCAGCCGCATGGTCGGCCCGCGGATCAAGCAGCAAGAACTAAAGGTAAACGATTTTCTCAACCTGCCTTGTAAGGAAGCCGCGGATACCAACGTGGCGCGCTTTCAGGCCTCAACGCGCATCCGCGACGTGCTGCACCGCATACTGCGCGAAGAAGGCGATGAATTTTGGGTACTGGACGATAACAAGCGCTATGCTGGCATTTGCCGCCAGCGCGATCTGCTCAATCCGCCGCGGCTGCGCATCATTATGGTCGACCATAATGAGCCCGGCCAGGCGGTCGGCTCCCTGGAAGAGGCTGAACTGCTGGAAATTCTCGATCACCACCGGCTGGGAAACCCATCCACGCACACGCCGATCAAATTCACCGTGGATGTGGTGGGCAGCACCAGCACGCTGGTCTCAGAACAAACGGAAGAGGCCGGCTTAAGCGCGCCGCCGCCAATTGCGGGGATGCTGCTGGCCGGCCTGCTTTCCGATACACTCATCCTGACCTCGCCGACGACTACCGACCGCGACCGCCAGGCCGCGGAACGGCTGGGCCGCTGGGCATTCGCTGCCGGCAGCAAACTGGCCGGCGAAACGATCAAGAGTTACGGCGAAAAGGTGGTAGCCGCCGGGGCCGGGCTGGCAGCGCGCGCACCGCGCGAGATCGTTTCGACCGATATGAAGGTCTACAACGGCGGCGGCCTGCAATTCTCCATCTCACAGGCGGAGGTCAGTGATCTTTACGAAGTCACTGAGCACCTGGATAAGCTGAACCAGGCATTGCATGATCTGCGGGTCAGCCGCGGGTTGGATTTTTCGATGCTGATGGTCACGGATGTGGTGCGCGGCTCGAGCCGGCTGCTGATCTCCAACTCACCAGCGGTGCTGGACGATCTGCCATATCCCCCGGGCAACGACGGCACGCGCCAGGCGGAGGGCGTCGTCTCGCGTAAAAAACAGCTCTTGCCCGTAGTGCTGGGCTTGCTGGAGGAATAACGCATGACAGACGTTTCCATCATTCGCACCCTGGCAGAACTGGAAGCGAACGGCCAGGCGGGCGTGCTGTGCACGATCATCGAAACCAGGGGTTCCACGCCGCGCCACCAGGGCAGCAAGATGCTGGTCTTTGCGGACGGCAGTTTTATCGGCACGGTTGGCGGCGGAGAGGTTGAAAACCGTGTACATCGCGAGGCAATGCAAGCCCTGCGCGATGGAAAATCGCGCGTGCTCCGGTATAATATGGTGGATCCCCAGAAGGGCGACCCCGGTGTGTGCGGCGGCACGTTGGAGGTTTATGTGGAACCGTATCTACCCCAACCATTGCTGGTCGTAATCGGCGGCGGGCACGTTGGCAAGGCCGTGGTTCACCTGGCGCACTGGCTGGGATTTCGCGTGGCAGTTGTTGATGACCGGGTGGAATTCTGCAATAAAGAAGCCAACCCGGATGCTGATCTGTTTTACCCGGTGACAATGGCTGAACTGCCGGAGCACCTGCAGATTACACCGTACACCTACCTGGTGCTTACTACTCGCGGTTCCGCGGTAGATATCGACGGACTGCCTGCGCTGCTGAATACACCGGCAGCGTATATTGGAGTCATCGGGTCAAAACGGCGCTGGCTGACGACGCGCAATGCGCTGCGCGACAATGGAATTTCCGAAGAAGCGCTGGCGCGCGTGGTTTCCCCCATGGGATTAGAGTTAAATGCCGAAACCCCGGAAGAGATCGCGGTGAGTATCCTCTCTGAGATCATCATGCAGCGCAATGCCGGGTCTGGAAAACGCATGGACATCGATTAATTTTTGGAGGCCAGAATATGTGGCAAGTTTGTATCAGCGCAACGAGCATTGAAGAAACCGTTCAGGCGCTGGCGGATACCGCGCAAGGCGCGCGGATTATCGCCGGCGGAACTGATCTGATCCTGGAGATGGAACGCGGAACGCGCAAAGGCGTGCAAACCATTATCGATATCACCCGTGTCCCCGGCCTGGATCAGATTTGCATGGATGAAGATGGCGCGCTGCACCTCGGCCCCCTGGTGACGCACAATCACTGCGTGCAATCGCTGTTGGTGCGCGACCGTGCTTTTCCCCTGGCTAAAGCCGCCTGGGAAGTTGGTTCGCCGCAGATCCGTAACCGCGGCACGGTGGCCGGCAACCTGATCACCGCATCACCGGCAAATGATACGATCCCGCCGCTGATGGCGCTGGGAGCGCTGCTGACGCTGCGCTCGGTACGGGGTGATCGCACGGTGCCGATCAGCGAGTTTTACACCGGTGTGCGGCGCACGGTGATGCTGCCGGATGAGATTCTGGTGGATATTTGTATCCCCGGGGCAAAAATGCCCCGGCGGGGAACGTTTATCAAATTTGCGCTGCGCCGCGCGCAGGCAATCTCGGTGGTAAACACGGCGGTGGTGCTCACCCTGGATGGCGCAATGGTGCATTCTGCGGCTATCACTCTCGGCGCGGTTGCCCCGGTGATTATCCATGCCGAAGAAGCCGAAGCGTACCTTGCGGGGAAAACCCTGACTCCGGATGTGATTGACCAGGCAGCGGAACTGGCCGCCAAAGCCGCCCGGCCGATTGACGACGTGCGCGGCAGCGCGGTGTACCGCCGCGCGATGGTGCGTGTCATCGTCAAACGCGCCCTGGCCGCGCTGGCCGACGGCACAGAATGCGCCGGTTACCCGACCGAGCCAGTGCTGTTGTGGGGCGACGATTACAACGAGCCATCCTACCTGCCAGGAATGCTGCGTCACACGGCGGCAGACCCCATTGTCACGCGGATTAACGGGAAAGAATACGTTTTTACCACCGGGCAGAATAAAACCCTGCTGCGGCTGCTGCGCGAAGAGGCCGGGCTGGTCGGCACCAAGGAAGGCTGCGCCGAAGGTGAATGCGGCGCTTGCACCGTCTTCCTCGACGGCGTGGCCGTGATGAGCTGCATGGTTCCCGCGCCGCGTGCGCATGGCGCGGATATCACCACGGTGGAAGGCTTGACCGTCAATGAACAACTTCACCCCGTTCAAGAAGCCTTCATCGAAGAAGGCGCGGTGCAGTGCGGCTACTGCACGCCGGGCTTCTTGATGTCCGCGGCCAAGCTGCTCGAAGAAAAGCCGCATCCCACGAAAGAGGATATCCAGCAATCCCTGACCGGAAATTTATGCCGCTGCACCGGGTATTATAAGATCATCCAGGCAGTGGAACGCGCTGCGGAGAAAGGACAATAAAGCATGGGACGCCATTCTCAATATGATTTTCACGAGAAGAAGGTCGATCGCAACGAAATTCATCCCATCTGGCGCATGATCGGCTTTGCGATGATGCTGTTGATCCCTTTTCTTTCGTATATTGCCGCGATTGGGATTTTGCAGGAGAACGCCAAACAGCGCTGGTTTCCCATTCCGGCAGACTTGCTGGTTCCCTGGGGTTCCGACTCGATGTTGGGGATCAAGATCTTGCTGACGCTGGTCATCGCTTTTCTGCTGTACATGATTTTTATGTTGATTACTTTCATAATGAACCGCCTTTTCGCGCCCCCGCGCTATGGGCCAACCGATGTCCCGCAGGTGACGTACCGCGGAAAGAAACGCGTCCGGTAGACGGTAGAGAACGCTTTTGGAGGTAGACAAGTATGGCGTATGTTGGGGAAACGGTTCACCGGATTGACGCTGTTGGTAAAGTGACCGGAGAAGCAGCTTATCCTGGTGATGTGAACCTGCCGGGCCAGGCGTATATGAAAATCCTGTTTGCGCGCCGCCCGCACGCAATTGTGCGCAGCATTGACACTCGCGCCGCTGAAGCGATGGACGGCGTGCTGGCTGTATTCACGGCCAAAGACGTGCCGGTCAATGAATACGGCCTGATTGCGCCCGATCAACCGGTGTTGTGCGGGCCGGGATCGGCCAAACCCTTTGCAGACCGGGTTCGCTTTGTGGGCGATCAGGTAGCGCTGGTGGTGGCCGAAACCGAAGAAATTGCCAGCCGGGCGCGGGATGCGATTGTTGTCGAGTACGAAGACTTGCCCCTGGTAGACGATCCGCTCGAAGCCGTGAATGACACCGTCTTACTGCATCCCGATCGCGGCTCTAACGTGTTTGTCAAATACCGCATCCGCAAAGGCGACACGGACGCTGCATTTCAACGCGCGGACGTGATCATCGAAGGCAGCTACCGCACTCCAGTTCAGGAACATGCCTTCTTGCAGCCGGAAGCGGGAGTGGGTTATATCGACGAGGAAGGCCGGTTGACGGTAATCGTTGGCGGCCAGTGGGTGCACGAAGACCAGGAACAGATCGCGCATGCGCTGGACCTGCCCAAAGACCAGGTACGCGTGATCTACCCGGCGATTGGCGGGGCGTTTGGCGGTCGCGAGGATATGTCAGTTCAGATTGTGCTGGGGCTGGCTGCCTGGCGGCTGGCGCAGCGCGGCATCCACCGCCCGGTGAAGATAATCTGGAGCCGCGAGGAGTCGATGATCGGGCATCACAAGCGCCACGCGTTCTATATTAATACGCGCTGGGGCGCCACCCGTGATGGCCGGGTGATCGCAGTTGAAGCCGATGTAACCTCCGATGGCGGCGCGTATATTTATACATCCGGTAAAGTTCTCGGCAATGCCACGCTGCTGGTCACCGGCGCGTACGAGATTGAAAACGTCAAGGTCGACACGCGCTCAGTGTATACCAATCACATTCCCGGCGGCGCTTTCCGCGGGTTTGGCGGGCCGCAGGCGGCCTTTGCCGCGGAAATGCAGATGAATAAGCTGGCTGAGGCGCTGCACATCGACCCGGTTGAACTGCGGTCACGCAATATCTTCCGCGAGGGCTCGCTCCTCTCAGTCAACACGCCGCTGCCTGCGGGCGTGAGCATGCCCGAAGTGCTGGAAAAGACCGCCGAAGTTGGCGGCTGGCAGCGCACGCCGGATGGCTGGCAGCACCCCAGGGTCAAGCGCGCAGCTGATAGCCCGGCGCACATCCGCCGCGGCAAAGGTGTGGCTATTGGGTTCAAAAATGTGGGCTTCTCCTTTGGCGCGCCGGAGCACTGCTGGGCGACTGTGGAACTCCACGGCGGAGCCAGGATCGAGCGAGCCGTTCTGCGCCACGCCGGCGCGGAAGTTGGACAGGGCTCGCATACCGCTTTTGTGCAAATGGCCGCTGAAGCGCTGCAACTGCCTATAGAGCGCATCCAACTGATTGCACAGGATACTGCCTACACCGACAATTCCGGCAGTGTCTCCGCCTCACGCATGACCTTCATGGCCGGAAACGCCATTCGCGGCGCGGCGCAGGCCGCCCTGGAAAAATGGAACGCCGAAGAGCGTCCAGCGGTCGCGGCGTACATGTATCGCCCGCCCGCCACCACGGCTCTTGACCCGCAAACTGGCAAGAGCGAGCCAAACTTTGCCTATGGGTACGTGGGGGAAGTGGCTGAGGTGGAAGTAGACACCGAAACCGGCCAGGTGCGGCTGTTGAACGTGCACTGCGTTGATGACGTGGGCAAGGCAATCAACCCGCAGCAAGTGCAGGGCCAGGTGGAAGGCGCAGTCGTGCAGGCCGCCGGTTATACTTTGATGGAAGACTTCATCGAAAAAGGTGGGCGCGTGCTGACCCCCTATCTGTCCAATTATCTGATCCCCACCGTGCTCGACATCCCCGACAACGTGCAATCGCATTTGCTCGAATATGCCGACCCAATCGGTCCGTGGGGCGCGCGCGGCATGGGCGAAATGCCCTACCTGCCGCTGGCCGCGGCAATTGCATCCGCAGTGCACGATGCCACCGGCGTATGGATGGATGAATTCCCGCTGACCTCTGAGCGCATGTTCGCCGCGCTGCAAGCCCAAGCGCAGGATCAACGCTAAGGATCACTTGCGCGGCCAGCCCTTTCGCCGCGATCGATAAGGAACATGATGGCTCTCCTGGCTCTTCTACGCGGTGGTGGTGATCTGGCAAGCGGTGTGGCGCTGCGCCTGGCGCGCGCCGGGATCCAGGTCATTGTTGCTGAACTCCCCCGGCCGCTGGCCGTGCGCCGCCTGGCATCTTTTGCGCAGGCTATTTACGACGGCCAGATCGAAATCGAAGGCATCACCGGACGGCGAGTGGAAGGCCTGGATGGAGTCGGCGCTGCCCTGGCGCGGGGTCAAGTTCCGGTACTGGTAGACCCAGATGCGGATATTGCGGCTGCACTGCAGTTGGATGTGCTGGTAGATGCGCGCATGACCAAGCGCCCACCGCAGCCACAGCTTCACCTGGCGCGGTTCGTTGTCGGACTGGGGCCGGGATTTACCGCCGGGGTCGATTGTCACGCAGTGGTGGAAACGCAGCGCGGGCCGTTTCTCGGGCGGGTGTACTGGCAGGGCAGCGCAGCGGCAGATACCGGCCTGCCGGAAACCGTGCGCGGCCATCAGGGTGACCGCGTGCTGCGCGCGCCTGTGGCCGGGATGCTGGAGACCCGGGTGATGATTGGCTCGCGGGTGCAGGCCGGTCAGCCGCTGGCGGCGGTCGATGGGCATGTTCTTTCCGCGCCATTTGACGGCGTGCTGCGCGGGCTGTTACAAAATGGATTGGCAGTCAAACAGGGCGAAAAAATCGGCGACCTGGACCCGCGGGGTGATGAACGTCTGGTGCGGTTGGCCTCGGATAAGGCCCTGGCCATAGGTGGCGGCGTGCTGGAGGCCGTGCTTTCCCGCCCGGAACTGCGCGCAAAACTGGGAGAGGCGTGAATCTGCGAAGCGCGCTGCGCCTGGGCGATGCGCCGCGCCTGGCGCTGACGGGCGCCGGAGGAAAAACCACCGCGCTGTTTCAATTGGCGAGGCAGTTCACCGGGCCGGTACTGCTGGCTGCCAGCACGCATCTATCGGTGGAACAGGCGCGTCAGGCCGACCGCCATTGGATGGTGGCCGACGCGGGCGAAATCCGCCGCCGGGAAACCGAACTGCTGCAGCCGGGCAGCACGCTGATCACCGGGCCGGTTGGCGCGGATGAGCGCCATTATGGGGCCAGCCCGGAAGCGCTGGATGCGCTGTATGCCGCGGCCGAGCGCTACCACCTGCCGCTGATCATCGAGGCAGACGGCTCGCGCCGCCGCCCGGTCAAAGCGCCGGCCGAACACGAGCCGCTTATCCCGGCCTGGGTTGATATGGTGGCGGTGGTCGCCGGCCTGTCTGCCCTGGGCCAGCCGCTGAATGAGACCTGGGTACACCGCCCAGAGCGTTTTTCCGCGCTGAGTGAGATAGACGCCGGAAACCCGATCATGGTAGATGGATTGGCGCGGGTGTTGAGCCATGCGCAAGGCGGGTTGAAGGATATTCCTACCAGCGCTCGACGCATAGCACTGCTCAACCAGGTGGATACCCCTGCGCTGGAAACTGCCGCGGGTGAACTGGCGGGGTTGCTGCGCGGCGCGTACCATGCGGTCTTATGCGCCGCGCTGGGTCGTGAAAGCGTTCAGGCCGTTTATGAGCGCGAAGCTGGGGTCGTGCTGGCTGCCGGTCAATCCGCGCGGTTTGGCGCGCCCAAAGTACTGCTAGAATGGCAGGGCGTTCCGCTGGTACGACGCGCAGCCGAGGTTGCGATCGAGGCCGGCCTGGACCCGGTCATCGTGGTTGTTGGTGAACACGCGGACGCAATTCGCGCGGCGCTAGAGGAACTGGCCGTGGATATCGTATCCAACCCGGCCTGGGTTGAAGGCCAGAGTACCTCGTTGCGCGCCGGGCTGAGTGCAGCCGCAGGCGCGGGCTGCGCAGTTTTTCTGCTGGCCGACCAACCCTACCTGACCGCGGAAACCCTGCTCGCGCTGCTGAGCGCACACCGCGGCAGCCTGGCCCCGGTGGTTGCTCCGCGAGTTGGCGGGCAGCGCGCTAACCCGGTACTGTTTGATCGAGTCACCTTTGCTGACCTGGGGAGCATTACCGGCGACCGCGGCGGCCGCGCGGTGATAGAACACTGGCCGGTGCGGTTTGTTGACATGCAGGACGAGCGCTTGCTGGTAGATATTGACACCCCGGAAGATTACCGCCGCCTGTTGGAAGAGGGATCGCAGTGAACCCGGCAGCTCAGTTCCCGCATACTGGCGCGGTGATCCTCGCCGCCGGACAGTCACGGCGCATGGGTACGCCCAAGCTGGTGCTGCCCTGGGGCAGCGAAACAGTGGTTGGCCGGGTCGTCAGCGTTTTGCAGGCGGCGGGTATCGGTCAGATCGTTGTGGTCACCGGGGCCAACCGCGTTCAGGTCGAGAGCGCTTTGCAAAGCAAAGCGCTGACCCTGGTGCATAACCCGCAGTACACGCAAAGCGAAATGCTGGCCTCGCTGCAAATTGGGCTGCGCGCGCTGGATGCAGATATCAACGGCAGCCTGGTGGTTCTGGGCGACCAGCCGCAGATCGAAGCGCCAATTGTGGAAGAGATCGCTCGCCGGGCCGGGGAACGCCTGGATGCGCTGATCGTGCCCAGTTATCAAAACCGGCGCGGCCATCCCTGGCTGGCTGGACGGGCATTATGGGAGGGCATCTTTGCGCTGAACGATCCCCCGCAAACGCTGCGTGATTTCTTGCGTGACCATGCCCGGCAGATTGAATACGTCAACGTGGACAGCCCATCTGTGCTGGCGGATGTAGACACCCCGGAGGATTATCACCGCCAGCGCCCGCAAAACGGCGCTTAGCTCTGGAATTTGTCCTTCCAGGCGGCAAAAACCACCCGGGGTAGGGCGGTTCCCGCGGCAGCCGACAAATAGTACCGCGCATATACCGTCAGCGGGGTGGGGTTGGGGTTAATCTCCACCAGTTCACCGTGCGCGCGCACGGCCTCATATGGCAGCGAAGCCGCCGGCTCTACCACCCCCGAGGTACCAATGGAAAAGAATAAGTCGCAGTCGCGACTGACCTGCAGCGCGTCTTGCAGAGCACGCGTGGGCAGCAATTCCCCAAACCAGACCACATCCGGGCGCAGCAGTTCACCGCAATCCGGGCAGACCGGCAGCGTGGTGGGGTCATCTTGCCAGTTATCAAACACTGCCCCGTCGCGCGTACAGCGCGCGCGGTAGATATTACCGTGCAGCTCGATTACGTTGCGGTTGCCAGCGCGCTGGTGCAGCCCATCGATATTTTGCGTGATCAGCGTCAAATGGGGCACGTTGATTTCCATTTCCGCCAATGCAACATGCCCCGGGTTGGGCGCAGCAGCGCGGATGAGGCCCATGCGCCAGCGATACCAATCCCACACCAGACGAGGGTCTTTTTGGAAGGCTTCAGGGGTGGCCAGGTCCTGCGGGCTGTAGCGCGCCCATAAACCGGTCTGCGAATCGCGGAAGGTGGGGATGCCGCTTTCCGCGGAAATGCCCGCCCCGGTCAGCACTACCACGCGCTGAGCGCTGCGCAGCTTTTCCACTAACCGGTCAGGGATTTGAATAGAATTTTGTGCCATGCGGTTTCCGGAAGCGCCTGTACCAGGCGGGAGTTTTGATTCCATTGTAGCAGAGGCGCGAAAATTGTAGAGTATAATCCGAGCAGCAAGTATTTCTCCCCTCAGGCAAGGTCAGCATGGCAACAGTCGCATTATGGAAGCTGTCACCCACAGCAAACACCGCGGTACGGTTGGAGACAGCCGGGCAAACCCTGGATGAAGTTTCGCGCGGACTGCCAAACGGCGCGTATACCACCTTTCGCACCTTTCCGGGCAACCGGGTCATGCATTTTTCCGCGCATATTGCCCGGCTGGAAGAAACTGCGCGCCTGGTTGGCAAAGCGGTGCGCCTCAATGCAGCCGCCCTGCGAGAAACCGTGCACACCGCGCTGTTGGCCTATCCCACGGCGGAAAAACGCGCGCGCATTACGCTGGATTTGGAGCAAAATACCGGTGATATCTTTGTTTCCGTGGAGCCTTTGCTCGTACCTTCCAGCCGTGATTATCTTCATGGGGTGCGGGTGATCACCCGGCAGGCCCACCGCGATAACCCGAAGGCAAAATTGACCAGCTTTATTCAAACCGCGGGCAGCATCCGCGAGGATATACCAGCCGGGATCAATGAGGTCGTCATGCTGGATGAGGATGGGTGGCTGCTGGAAGGGCTGACCAGTAACTTTTTCGCCGTGATGGATGGAGCCGTATGGACGGCCGAAGAAGGCGTGCTGTCCGGCCTGACGCGCTCGATAGTGCTTGAGGAAATTGCCGCATCGGGTCTCAAACTGCAGCGCAAACCGGCGCATATCGCCGATCTGCCCGATTTTGAAGAAGCCTTCCTTACCAGCGCCAGCCGGGCTGTGCTGCCGGTAGTAGAGATCGACGGGAAGCTGGTGGGCCGCGGCCAACCAGGGGCGGTAACCCAGATCTTGTTGAAGCGCTATAACGCGCGCATTGAGCGCGAAACCGAACCGGTTTAAGCGTTCAGTCTTGCGCGTCCGCCGCGCTATCCTCTTCTTCGGGATTTTCGCCAGCGGAAAGGTCAACCGAAGGCGGCAGTTCGTACTTGCCGGCTTCCATATCGCTCAGGATCTGAATGGCTTCTTCAGCTTGAACCGCGGGAACGAGAATATCCACTTCGCCCAGTGGGGCCACGGTTAGCCCATAGGTTGTGCCAACGCTCTCGCCATAGGCCAGAGCCGGTATTCCATTGGATTGCAGGAAAGCACAGATCATATTCGCGTCGAGCTGACCTTTGGCGTGATATACGACTTCATAATTCTCGGGCATGAGTTTTCTCCTGTTAATCCGGTTCTTCGGTGGCGGCCTGTCTGGCCAGGGTAAGCATGCTATCGAGCCGCTGCCGGTAGCGCAATAACTGCTGCAGGACTGGCGACTCGTCGGCCTGCGCAAAGGCGTTGTCCAGCCCGGCCTGCCCCGGAAACGGTTCCACATTTTTCTCGCCGCCCAGCACTCGGATCACTGCCTGGGTTACGAAAGCATCGTAATCCACAAGCTGTTGGCGTAGCCCTTCCAGCGGGGAACCCACGGGTACGTCGGGCAAAGCCGCCGACTTTTGGCCGATGATCAACTTACGCAACTGCACAATTGGCGGTTCCATACCAGTATCCATATCATACTCCGAATTTGTCATTTGACGATTTATGCGCCCCAGAAGATAAAATTTCAGGCAGCATCCGGGCGGCGCGCAATCAGACCGGCAACCGCTTTTTGATGCCCGTGATCAGAATGGATCGAGCCTTCGCGGTATACCAGGATCTCCCATCCCTGAAAAACCGCGCGCAGCTCCCCTGGCTGGAGCAAATGCCGTGGATCGAGGTCGGGCCGCTCGGCCAGCATTTCCAGGGTCAGGGTTTCTATCACCAGCAGGCCGCCGGGTTTGACCAGTTTCCAGAACTCAGGAAACCATGCACGGTCGAGGAAGTACAGGTCCAGCAGCAGATCAAATTGCCCGCCGCTGAGGCGGTACTCCTCCAGGTCAACCACCGCGGCCATAATCTCTGGGCAGCGCTGCTTGGCTGCGCTCACCGCCGTGAGCGAGATATCCAGGCCGATCACCTGCAGCCCGCGCTTGACCAGAAACGCGGCGTTCTGCCCCATACCCATCGCCAGGTCCAGCGCCAGGCCGCGCTCAGGCAGCAGATGCGCATGCTGGACGAGAAAAGAACGCGGCTTTGCGTTCCAGTCGCTGGCTGCCTGGTAACGCTGGTTCCAGCGCTGGGCATCGCTTCTGGCCATGCTGCTATTCTCCCGACCTGGGGGCAGGTCTCCCCGGTTTTCCGGCCAATTTGCGCAGCAGGCGCTCTTTGCGATGCGCCAGTTCTTTCTGCATTTCCCGGCGCGAGATGATGCCGCTGATGCAGGTATCGACCATGCCGATGGCGCGGTCGGTCCAGGCCAGGGCTTCGTCGCACTGGCGCTGCTGGTGTTCATAGTACTTGGCCAGCTCAATGCATGCGCCGATCTGATGGTGATCGACAGCTTTTTGCCACAGTTCGATCGTGCGCGCCCAGTCGCCGCGCTTGCGGTACAGCTCGGCAAACCGCGAAAGGGTATCGACAAAGAATGGCTCGGGCATACCCATCGAAAGCCCGGATTCATACATCTGGACCGCCGGGGCATACATGCCCAGTTCTTCGTACAGCCGGGCAATCGCGACGATATCCAGGCTCTGCGGGATGGTGTAGCCAAGCGGGTCTTCCAGCAGGCCAGCGGTGTACTGGTACAGCGCTGCCAGCGAGAGGATATCCATTGCATTGTGGTACATGACGCCGGCCAGCGGGCGGGCATCGCCGCTGCGCAGATATTCAAAGTAGATTTCTGGGATGAGGTATCCCGGCACTTCCTCTTGCGTGCGGGTGACATTCAGGACTTCGATCTCCAGGTTGCCCAACGAACGACTGGGCAGACGGTTGCGCCACAGGCGGCGCGCCAGGCCCAATAGATCAATATGATTGATCTGCGCAAACGGAGAAGTGAAGCCGTTGAGCACGTGGCGGTTGTTGAGCAGTGGAATGTCAAAGCCCTTACCGTTGTACGTGACGATAGCGTCAAATTGGCTGACGTACTGGTTGAGCAGGAATAACTGCGCCGCCTCTTCTTCCGGCGAGCGCATCAGCAGTTGGATCAGGTGAAAACCCTTGTCGCTCAGGTAGCCCAGCCCAATCAAGAACGGGAACGTACCCGTACCACCACCCAGGCCGGTGGTTTCCGTATCCAGAAACAGCAGCCGGCCAAATCCGGACCCGGCCAGGTGCGGTACGCGCCCCCAATCAGTGAGAACCTTCATCGGCAAGCTCAGATGGAACTGGATCAGGCCGTGCTGGTAATCCTGGGCATACCATTCTTCCACCTGGTAAGTTGGTCCGTAGGGAGTCTGCACCAACTCGCCCGCGATCACGTCTTCGATGCCGAATGACTTGCGCTTTTGCGGCGCAGGGATGTTGCGCGCGCCAACCTGCACGCCCAGCGATTTGAGTTTATCCGAGAGCGATTCCGCCATGGCTCCCTTCGCTTTCCCCATTTTGACTGCGCGTGTACGGCTTGCCGTTCAATACCGCCAGCAGCGCCAGGGTTTCCTCTTTTCCGCCGTAGCCGTTTTCTCCGGCTGGCCCCACGCAGGACGGGCAGCCTTCCTTGCAATCACACTCGCTGACCAGTTCATAGGCCCGGGCGATGAGCTCGGCATGGATGCGGTACAGGTTTTCGCTCAGGCCAATCCCCGCCGGAACTCTGTCATAGATAATCACTGCCGGCGCGCCTTCCTCAAAGGCGCATTCCATTTCGGCATGACCGCCCAGGTCTTCGCCGTCGCACATCAGGAACAGCGGGGCGAGGTTATTGAGAGTGTAACTCAGCCCGGACAAGCCCGTGCGGATGCGCACCGCGGTTTCGACGCGCCGGTGACAGGACGGACACAGCGTGATCAGGTTTTCAAGCTGGTTTGCCGCCAGGTACGAGGTGAACTGGCGAAACGGCGTCTTGTGATGCACGTGATGCGAGCGGCCGGCTTCGGGCGTACCGCAAAGCTGGCAGGTGAAGTTATCCCGCTCGCGGGCGCGGATGCGCTGCACCACCCAGTTCGGCCCATAGTTGTTCGGGTCGCTATTCCAGGCGTTTTCAGCACGCAGTTTTTCAATTGTATCGCTCGAGATCGTCAGCCAGTAGCCGGTGGTGCGCAATTGAGTCGGCGGCAGGTCTACCGGGCCGGCGCCCAGCACCTCGTGCGTAAACCAGCGGATGCGGCGGTAGCCGGTGGTTTGCGTGGTGACTAAAATATCACCCCAGGATTTCTTGGCGCCGCATACCGGCTCTTCGGCAATCGTTTGGATCTTGTCGACCGTCACCTCGCGCTGCGGCTCGGTGTAGAAGTCGCTTTCCACCGGCTTGAGGCGGGCAATATTGGTTTCCAGATCCAGGCTTTCCACCTCAAAGGTCTGGCCTTCGTGCAAATAGATCGCCTGGGGATGGACAAGCCAGTATGCACTTTCCTGGTCGACTGTCCCAATGGTCAGCAGCCGGTCATCCGTTTCGACCTGCAGCACTACCGGCTGGGCTGATGTGCTGCGCAGCGAAATCTGCGCCGCGGGGTAGGCGTCGGCCATCCAGAAGAAGCGTTCTCCGCTGTCATGCAGGTCACCGGATTCGGTCAAAAATGCCAGGTATTCTTTCAACATGCCGGCATCCAGGCTGCCAAAGTGCTCGCCGCGGGTGAACGCCATTTCAAACGCGGCGCAGCGCAGGTGATGCAGCAGAATCAGCGGGTTATCAGGATTGATCAGCGCCTGTTCGGGTGAACGCGCGCGCAGGTATTCGGGATGCTTCATCAAGAACTGGTCCAGTGGGGCCGCGGAGGCAACCAGCACTGCCAGCGCCGCGCCATGCCGCCGTCCGGCCCG
>DATCUC010000265.1:0-1964 GCA_036567625.1 Anaerolineaceae bacterium
AGCGGCTGGATCAACATCCCCGCCGCAATTCCGGTAAACGTCAGCAGTCCCAGCGCGGTAGCCTGCTGCTGATCGGGCAGCAAACCGGCAAATACAAACGGCAGAACCAGCGTGTTGAGCCCGTCGCTCAACATACTGAGCGCCAGCCAAAACACGCTGATCCCCACCAGTGCGCGCAGCTTCATTTGCGCGCCGCTAATCCATATCGTCTGGTTCGGGAACGTCCTCGCCGGTCAGGCGCAGTTCCATATCATCCGGGGTGACTACCGCAGAATGTTTATCCGTCTGTTTTTCGTGATACTTTTCTTCCCCGGTGACTGGCACTGTCGCCATCGCCCCGGACTGCAGGTCGGCGGCCGGCTGGCCGCTGAGCGAGCTGGGCGCGTTGAGGTTGGCCCCCGGGTCAACGCCCACGCCCAACCGGTCGACCAGTTCGCCGCCCAGCCAGGCCGTCATGCTGCCCAGCATAACCCCCGCGAAGGAGAGAATATAACCGAATGTTCCGGGAACAAAATCTGCAGTGTTGGCGCGCAGCAGCCAGCTTGCGGCCATCAGCAGGGTAACGACGACATTGCCAAGGCCATGCCGCGCGCCCACCGATTTGGCCCGCGTTCCGCCAGGAATAGCCAGCCAATCGCGGAAACCAAAGATCGCGGCCACCAACCCCATAATTACACCAAACAGGATGTTATAGTAGGCAACCGACGCCAGCAGCGTATTTCCGCTGACCAGATAAGCAATATCAAAAACCACCGCGCTGATAAATAACCCCAGCGGGAAGACAATCAGCATCTGATGGATGGGATGACCCAGGAATTTGGCTCGACTTTCCATGCAGCGCTCCTTTCTTGTGACGCATAATTCTGCCCGAGAAAAGATAACGGGTATGTATACCTTAAAGGGTATACAAAGTCGTCACAAGCGGGGAAAGTCCGAAACCGGGTGAGGAATCTCCCTATTTACTTCTCTTGCGCCGCATCGCCGTTTTCAGCCGCCTCGCGCGAGGTATCAGTGAAGGCGAGGAACAGCGCCGTCTGGCTGATCACTTCCAGCGCCGGGCCAAGGTTTTCTTCCAGCGAGTGCCCGCGAGCCACATCCGGCTCGCCCAGGCGCTTGAACAACGGCAGGCTGATTTGCGGCTGCTGCACGTTGACCGAAAACCGCTCAATCCCGGGCCCCATCTCCCAAAAACGGTGCAGACCTTCTTCCAGCGCCGGGCCGGTTTCTTCTTCGGGCTGCGGCTCGGGCTCTGGGGTGGCGTCTGAGCCGGTGCGGCGCAGGCGCAGCGCTTGCAGAATATTCTCCTGCGTGCGCCCGCGCATGCGGAAGAGCAAGAACGGATCTTCATCAAACCGGTCAGCCAGAATATACTGGGTGGCGGCGATATGCTTGCATGGATTGGCCCAATCGGGGCAGGAACACTCGGTGTGCAGGTCACCGCCGCGGGCCGGGAACAGGCTGATTCCTGCCGCGGAAAAAGCCTCTTCAATGGTGGGCGGCATTTCACCCGCCAGCAACTGCGCGGCGAAGATTGCGCGCTCAGCGAGCACATCCAGCACCTGGTCCCACTGGTCATCGCTGAATGGCGATACGGATATGACTACTTTGTAGGGCTGCGGGCGCGAGCCTTGCACCTTAGCGACCACGTTGCCGTTGACCTCATTCATCGAAAGCACCTGGCCCATGCGCGCGTAGCGGCGGCCGCGCTGCAAGCGCGCGCCGTCCATCAGGCGCTCCATGGCCAGCAGCCAGCGCTTGGCCCACCAGTTCTTGCCAAACTCACCGCCCTCACTGCTGCGGGCCTTGATGCCACCCCGCGCTTTGAGCGGCGTAGACGACCCAAACTGCTGGCGAAATGGGGCCTGGCCGCGGTTGCTGCCGGTCGATGCGCGCCGCCGAGGCGCTACGCCGTCGGGTACATTCTGGCGCGGCTCGCGCGAGCGGTCTGCGCGGTTGGGGTTCTG
>DATCUC010000266.1:0-11156 GCA_036567625.1 Anaerolineaceae bacterium
CGCACCGCGCCGATTCGCGCCAGCGCCCGCGCCTGCCCGCCGCCGACCAGGACGAACTGGAAAGTCTGATCTCGGCGCGGCGGCGTTCCCGGCAGGAAAAATCGGCTGGTTTTTGCCCCAAGTGCGGCCGCCCGCTGCAGCAGTCGGATAAATTTTGTTCTAGCTGCGGCGCATCCATTCTCCAGAGCACGAAATAATTACCTTATCGTGGATGAATCATGAATATAAAGCGTAGCCTGTCCATTCTCGCCGCCCTGGCAGCTTTACTGCTGCTTTCAGCCTGTTCAATTTCGCTGGCGCAAGATGTTACTCCTCCGCCGGATTATGTGCCCCCGTCCGCGGTGCCGCAAACGGCTGTTCCTGCCGCGCTGGCCCTGCCCATGGTTCCGCCAGACCCGGCTTCCGGCGCGCCGATCTACGCGGAAAAATGCCTGCCCTGTCATGGAGCATCGGGCAAGGGTGACGGCCCGCAGGCCAACAATCTCTCCAGCCCGCCGCCGTCAATTGGCGCGGTGGAAAACATCCGCGCCGCCCGCCCGGTGGACTGGTTTCAGATGGTGACGCAGGGCAACCTGCAAAACCTGATGCCCGGTTTCTCCGGCTCACTCAATGACCGCCAGCGCTGGGACGTGGTGGCCTATGTGTTCAGCCTGGGCATGGATGAAGCCCAACTCGCGCAGGGTGAAGAGATCTTCAGCGCGCAGTGCGCCGAATGTCATGGCGCGAGCGGTGAAGGCAGCGGCCAGACGCCGGATTGGACTGACCCGGCGCGGCTGGCGCAGCGTTCAGAAGCCGAGCTGCGCGATGTCTTCACCGGCGGCGTGGAAGGTCACCCGTCGTTTGCGGACAGCCTGGAAGAAAACCAGCAGTGGGCGCTGACCAGTTATATCCGCAGCCTGTCATTTACGGGCGCGAGCGCGGCCGGGTCGACGGCTCAAACCACGCCGGCCCCGGAGAGCACCGGCGCGGTTCCGGAAGCTACTTCTGAGGCGCAAACCACTGCCGTGGCGCAAGACGCGGTGAACATCAGCGGGCGCGTGGTGAATGCTTCGGGCGGCACGCTGCCGGCCGGGTTGACGGTCACCCTGTTGGGCTACGATCAGATGCAGCCAGCGCTGGAATTAACCGCTCAGCCGGCTGAAGACGGCAACTTCCTCTTTGAGAAGGTCGAAATCAACCCGGAACGCGTTTTTGTCGCCACCGTGGATATGAACGGGTATGTCTACAATTCGGATATGCTCCTGGCGTCCGATATTTTGGCCGGCACGGAAGCGCGGGTGAATATCCACGTCTATGACAGCACCACCGATACCAGCAGCCTGAGCGCCGAGCGCATGCATGTTTTCTTCGATTTTCCCACCGAAGGTACGGTGCAGGTGGCGGAGCTGTTCATTCTCTCCAATAGTTCCAATTTGATGGTCGCCGCCGCGGACAGCGGCCAGGGCGTAGTGGAATTCACTCTGCCGGAAGGCGCGACCAATCTTACCTTCCAGGAAGGGGCGCTGGGCGAGCGCTATATCCAGACGGAAAAGGGTTTTGCCGATACGGCCAGCATCCCGCCGGGTTCGGGCACACTGCAGGTGTTGTTTGCCTATGATCTGCCCTATGACGGCAAGCTGGACGTAGCCCTGACCCCACCGCTGCCGGTGACCGCCGCGGTGATCATTGGCCCGAGCAGCGGCGTGCGCCTGTCGAGCGATCAACTGGCCGATGCCGGCGTAAAGGATATGCAGGGCGTCAGCGTGCACCTGTACACTGCGCAGGGCCTGTCGGGCGGGGCGCCGCTGAATGTGCGCCTGGCCGGGCGGCCGGGCGCTACCGGCATGCTCGACAGCGGTACCGCCACCGGCTTGATCGTTGGCGGGATTTCGCTGGCGGTTTCGATCGGTTTGATGGGATACTACCTGTACAGCAAGCGCAAGGAATTGGTTGGGCAAGAAGTGGATGAGGAAGAAGGGGACAGTCCGGAAACGGTTGACGGCCTGGTGGATGCGATCGTCGCCCTGGACGACCTGTACCAGTCTGGTCAACTGCCAAAAGAAGCCTATGACGAGCGTCGGGCGGAGTTGAAGGAAAAACTGCGCATAGCGAAAGAGGCCGGCGGTAACGCATGATGATCGAGGTGCGGCATTTAATCAAGCGGTTTGGCGTGAAGGTGGTACTGCGCAACCTGGAATTTTCGGTTGCGCCGGGCGAGTTCGTGGCCCTGCTGGGGCCAAACGGCGCCGGAAAAACCACTTTTCTGCGCATCCTGGCGTCGCTTTCGCGTCCCTCTTTTGGCGAAGTGCGCATTGCCGGGTATCAACTGCCGCACCAGGCTGCCGAAGTGCGCCGTCAACTGGGCGTGGTCTCGCACCTGCCGCTTTTGTATGGTGACTTGAGCGCGGAAGAAAACCTGCGCTTTTATGGCAAGATGTACAGCGTTCCCGGGTTAGACGCGCGCATCACCCAGGTGCTGGAACTGGTTGGGCTGGCTGCGCGCCGGCGCGACCTGGTGCGCACCTTCTCGCGCGGGATGCAGCAGCGCCTGACGATTGGCCGCGCGGTGCTGCACAATCCCAGCGTGCTGCTGATGGATGAGCCGCACACCGGGCTGGATCAGGATGCGTGCGAAATGTTGGACGGCGTGCTGCGCGAAGTGGCCGGGCAGGGGCATACGATCGTGATGACCTCGCACGACCTGGCGCGCGCCGCCGGGCTGGCCTCGCGCTTTGATGTGCTCACCCGCGGCGCCGTTCAGGCCAGCGCGCAGCGCGCCGACCTGCAAGAAGACGGTTTGCTGGCCTTCTACCGGCGGGCCCTGGAAGATGCCGCTCCCATGCAGCCGGAAAAGAGCCTGGTATGAGCGCTACCACGCACACCGTCAATGAGCCGCGCGCCCTGCCGCGCTACCTGAGCGCCCTGTGGGCCGTAATCTGGAAAGACCTGGCCGCCGAATGGCGCAGCCGCGAAATGCTCTCGGCGATGTTGGTCTTTGCTCTGCTGGTGATCCTGATCTTCAACTTTGCGCTGGAACTGGATGCGCTGGCGCGCCAGACGGTCACATCTGGGGTGCTGTGGGTGACGTTTGCCTTTGCCGGCACGCTGGGGCTCAACCGCTCGATGGCGGTAGAAAAAGACCGCGGCTGCCTGGATGGCCTGCTGCTGGCTCCAGTCGACCGTTCGGTGATCTACTTTGGCAAGGCGCTGTCGAACCTGGTGTTTATGCTGGCAGTGGCGGCCATCGTGCTGCCAGTGTACAGCATTCTGTACAATACCAACCTGTTCCGCCCGGGGCTGCTGCTGGTAGTCCTGCTCGGCTCGGTGGGGTACGTGGCCGTTGGCACGCTGCTGGCAAGCATGGCGATCCAGGCGCGCACTCGTGATATTTTGCTGCCAATTTTGCTGTTTCCGGTAGTCATTCCGCTGCTGGTGGCCGCGGTGAAGGCCAGCACCGGGTTCTTGCAGGCGCTGCCCATCGAAGATATCCGCCCGTGGCTGAACCTGCTGGTGGTTTATGACGTGATTTTCATTGCCGCGGCGTTTATGGTTTTCGATTTTGTGGTGGAAGAGTAGCCGTTCACATACCTTTTGAGAGGAGAGAGATATGGATGCAAAACCGCGGTGGTTATCTGTCTTAGATGTCGTTACGGCGTTGATGCTGACAGCAGCCACCATCATGGTCTTTTTCTACGCGCCTATGGAAGCAGTTATGGGCCCGGTGCAGAAGGTCTTTTATTATCACGTGGCGCACGCGTGGGTTGGGATGCTTTCATTTATTGTCGCCGGCATCGCCGGCATTGCCTATCTGCGCACCAAAAATATCAAATGGGATATCGTAGGGCTGGCGACGGTGGAACTGGGCATGGTCTTCATGCTGGTTGGCATTGTTACCGGATCGATCTGGGCGCGTCCGATTTGGAACACCTGGTGGACCTGGGACCCGCGCCTGACGACGACCACGATCATGGAATTGATCTACGCTGCGTACCTGATGCTGCGCCAGGGCATTGAAGACCCGGAGCGGCGCGCCCGGTTTGGCGCGGTATATGCCATTTTGGGCGTGGTCAGCGTTCCGCTGACCTTCTTCTCGATCCGCATCTTCCGCACCATTCACCCGGTGGTTATCGGCGGCGGAGACCCCGGCGCTGACGGTTCGTTTGACATGACGCCCAAGATGTTGCAAACCTTCCTGTTCAGCTTGCTGGCGTTTACCGTGCTCTACGCGGATTTGATGTGGCATCGCATTCGCCTGGGACGGCTGGCAGAGCGCGTCGAACAACTCAAGCTGCGCTTGAGCCAGTAAAAGAAAGGAAAAAACATGGAAGGCCCTGCAAATACCCTTGCGTATATGATTGCCGGCTATGCTATCATCTTTACCGTGCTGGCCGTGTATCTGGTTAGCCTGGTGGTGCGCTGGCGCAACCTGCGCCAGGATGAAGAGACCCTGCGCGAAATCGAAAAAAAGCGTTAAAATCCCCCTATCCGAAACTGTATACCTGCGCGCGGGACAGTCATCTGGCTGCCCCGCGCGAGCACATCCCACTGCGAACCAATATTTTCCCCATTGCGAGGTTGATTTGAGTCGATTCTGGTCCAGGCTATTGCTGTTAGAGCTTCTTATGCTTGGTATTGCGGTGATCGCGCTGGCATATTTCGCGCACCTGGTTGGCCTGGATGCCGGAGCGGGTTGGGGTACCACCCGCGTGTTGGGTCTGGGCGTGGGGTTTGCTTTTTGCGCCACCGGCGGCGTGCTCGCCCTGCCGGGTGTGCGCGCCCGCATAGGCGCGGAACGCATGGAGCGCAGCGCGCGCTACTTACAACGCGCGCTGCTGTGGGGCCTGCTGCCGCTGTTGGCGGTAGAACTGTTTATGCGCGTGTACGGCTACACCCCGGTGCCCTGGAAAGTGGATACCAACTGGTTTGGATCGGTGCAGGTAGCGGGGACGAGTTCATGGCTGGGAGATGAAGGCTTTGCGCGAACCCATTACGGCGAATATGGCGAGGTAGCCACGCCGTTCGACAGCGGCGACAACATCATCGTCGTGGGTGATTCTCGCACGGAGGCCCGCCAGGTAAGCGACGATCAGAAATACGCCTCGGTGGCTGAAACGCTGCTCCGCCAGCGCGGGTTAGACGTGAATGTGCGCAATTTTGGGCGCAGCGCGCTGGCCCTTTCGGATTACACCGCGCATGTTCCCAAGTATATTGAACTGTTCCACCCGCGGCTGATCGTGGTGCAGTTGAGCGAAGCCGATATGAGTGAGTCGTTCAGCACCGAGCGCTCCAATTATTTCATCCTGCGCGACGACGGCACGCTGGAATTGATCACCAGGCGCGACATCTCCGGTCCGCTGGTTGTTTCTCCAAAGAAAACCGCCAACATCTACCCCATCATGCTCAATTACGCGGTCGAACGGGTCAACCTGATCTTTCCCACGGCGAGCGCGGACGAAGGCCAGAGCCAGCCCCTGAGCGATAGCATCCGGCGCAAGGAGATCGAAATGTTGTTGCAGGCCGCGGGCGATACGCCGGTGATTTTCTTGCTGTTCCCCACCGTGCCCGTGGTGGAAGGTGATGGGATTGCCCTGACCAGTGACAGCTTTACCTGTTTTGTGGATATTGTGCGCAGTGCGCCTGGCGCGCAGGTGATCGATAGCCTGCCGCGCTTCCAGCAATTGACCAAAGAGGGGCATTTTCCGGTGGGCTTCTTCAACAGCGCCGACCCTGACCGCGGGCATCTGAACGTTTATGGCAACCAGGCCGTGGGCGAGATGCTGGCGGATGCGATCGAGGAGGCGCTGCAATGAGTTTTGTTTCCATCGAGTTTGCCGTATTGCTGGCGACGGTGTTGACCCTGCTGTTCATTTTCAAGGGGCCGTCGCCGCGGAAATATATTTTGCTCACCGCGAGCTGCGTGTTTTATGCCTGGTGGGATTGGCGCTTCCTGGGCCTGCTGGCTTTCGTCACCGTGTTGGATTACTACATTTCTCAACTGCTGGTACACACGGATGATCAGCAGCGCCGTAAGCACCTGTTGTGGATCAGCATCGTTGCCAACCTGGGATTCCTGGGGTTCTTTAAGTACTTCAATTTCTTCATCGACAGTTTAAATGCCGCGGTGCAGCCCTTCGGCTGGCATTTGGGTACCTTGAGCATCGTCCTACCCATTGGTATTTCCTTTTACACCTTTGAAACGCTGAGCTACGTAATCGATGTTTACCACGGCGTGGCCAAACCGGCGCATTCCCTGGTCGATTACGCGATCTTTATCTCGTTCTTCCCACGCCTGGTGGCCGGGCCGATCATGCGCGCCACGCAGTTCTTGCCGCAGCTTGAGCGCGGGCTGATCCTCAGCATTCCAAACCTGGTGGAAGGGGCGCAGTGGTTCTTGCGCGGCCTGTTGAAAAAGATGGTCATCGCCGACAACGTGGCGGTGATGGTCGACCAGATCTACGCCGCGCCGAGCGTGTTTTCTTCCGGCACGGTCTGGCTGGCAGTGGGCGCATATTCGGTACAGATTTTGTTCGATTTTTCCGGTTATACCGATATGGCGCGCGGTATCGGCAAGATGGTTGGGATTGAACTGCCGCCCAACTTCAACCTGCCGTACACCGCCCAATCGCTGACCGAGTTCTGGAACCGCTGGCATATTTCGCTGTCCACCTGGCTGCGCGACTACCTGTACATTTCGTTGGGCGGCAACCGCAAGGGCCGGGTGCGCACGTACATCAACCTGATGCTGACGATGCTGCTGGGCGGCCTGTGGCATGGGGCCAGTTGGAACTTCGTGGTGTGGGGCGGGCTGCACGGCCTGGGGCTGGCGCTGGAGCGCCTGGTCTACGGCAAGCGGCCGCCGCAGCATGACTGGAAATCGCCGCTGGCGTGGATCTTCAGTCTGTTCACCGCACTGGTGGTCACACTGCTGTGGGTTCCGTTCCGCTCGCCAAATTGGGAGACCACGCGGATAATCTTCCAAAAGCTGTTTTTTGTGCGCATGGAATACAACATCCAGTGGTATTACATGTGGCCGATTTTTGCCATCCCGCTGATCTTTATCGGCGGGATGCTAACGCGGCGCTTCGAATGGAAGTGGCCGATCCTGGCGATGGAGAAGGTTTACACTCCCGCGGTCATGCTGCTGCAAACGCTGCTGGTCTTCTACCTGGCGCCGGTGAACGCTTCGCCTTTCATTTATTTCCAATTCTAGTTGTTGCGTCAGTAGGGGAAGAATGCTCTATTGCACAGGCCGGGTGACACGCAAGATTCCCCGGCCTGTATGATTGATCGCAAAATTGCTGTACAAAATGGGAACCGCCGGAGGACATTTTACGTCTATGTGTAGGAGATTCGCCATGAGAAAGCCCATCGTTATTGCCTGTATTATCGCCATTTTATTGCTCAGCATCGCCTGCACGCTGCCCGGGCTGCGTCCGTCTGATTCTACCGATCCGCAGCAAATTGCAACATCCGTGCAGCAGACCGCTGTGGCTTTGCAGACCGAGTTTGCATTTGAAACCCTGGCCGCGCAGGCCACCGGCCTGGCGCAGGGCACGCCCATCGCTACGCTTGACCCGAACCAGGGCGGCGGTTCTCCCACGGGCGCGGTTTCTTCTCCTACTGTTGGCGCTGCTACGGTAACGGCTGTGCCTTCGCTCACTCCGATGGTTTCGGTGACCCCGCTTCCCAGCCTGACCCCGGTGCGCCCGCAGCCCAGTGCTCCGCCCACAGTGACAGTCATCCCGGTGGCGTGCAACCAGGCTGCCTTCGTGGCCGACGTCAGCGCGCAAGATGGAACTGCCTTATGGCCAGGGGAGGTGTTCACCAAGGCATGGCGGTTGACCAACACCGGTTCCTGCACCTGGACACCCGACTACCGCGTAGTCTTTGCCGGCGGCGATCAGATGAGCGGCCCCGATTCGGCCAAACTCAACGTGACGGTGCGCCCCGGAGAAACGGTGGATATCGTCATCCCGCAAAAGGCTCCGGCCAACAAAGGCTCGTACGTGGGCGCGTGGAAGCTGGCCAATGCCAGCGGTGTGCAGTTTGGCATCAATGGGTATCAGGCCTTCACTTCTGAGATCAGCGTAGCCGAAAAACCGGCCTTCTCTGGCAGCGTGGCGCTGGCATTTACGTCGAACTTCTGCAATGCCGTCTGGAGCACGCAAAACACTGCCAACCTGTTCTGCCCGGGCATTCCCAGTTTTGCCAGCAGTATCGTTTACCGCAGCACTTCACCCACGCTGGAAGACGGCAAGCTGGAGGATGAACCGGCGCTGATTATGGTTCCCAGCGATGGCAGCAGCGGCTACATCCAGGGCCGTTACCCGGCCTTCACCGTGAAGAATGGCGACCGGTTTGTCGCGATCATTGGCTGCCTGTACAACAACAAAACCAACCCCAAGTGCGACGTGACCTTTGAGTTGAATTACATCGAAGGCAGCAAGGAAGTCAAGTTCCGCAGTTGGCACGAGCGCTATGAAGGCCTGTGGCGGCAGGTGAACGAAGACCTGAGCAGCCTGGCCGGAAAGAACGTGCAGTTCATCCTGCGCGTGTCGAACAATGGCTCCAGTTTGGATGACCGCGTGTTCTGGCTGGCGCCGGTAGTGCTGCGCCCGGCATCTACCCCGACGCCCACCCTGACCGCGACGATCACCAATACACCCACGGTCACGCTGACCCCGACTGCCACGGCCACGGTCACCGAGACGCCCACGCCGACTGCTACCGCCACGAACACCGATACACCGACCCCCACGGCAACGGCCACCGAGACGGCTACCCCGACGCCCACGCCAACCGATACCACCACGCCGTAACCCGGCGCGGATCCATCGCCCGGATACTGGATGCCACCCTGCGCTCAACCGGAAAGAGCTGCAAGGTGGCATCTTTTTTGGCTTTACGTATTCTTTGGCTTTCTCTTTTGTTAAGTAGGGGGGCTTCTATTTGGGATTGCGCCGTTTATAATAAAAATTGGCGTCCACCCCCAATGCCGGGGTAGACGCAAACAAGACCGCAAACGCTCGCGCGCAACCAGCCATCATCGCTCAAATCAGCGGAGGAAGCATGAACCGACGCCCCACCAGGCTCACCTATACGCTCATTATGTGCATCGCCATTCTCTTTGCGGCCGGAGCCTGTGTTTTACCTGGCCTGGGCGCGGCACAACCGGCGGCCAGCGTGCCGGTCGACCCGGCGCAGGAAACTGCCAGCGCATTGATGACTCAGGCCGTGATGCAAACCGTGGTGGCGTTTATGAGTTCGACGCCGCCGGCTGCGGCGGAAAACCCGGCCTTTGCGACGGCCACCCTGGCGCCGACCTCAACTCCGCTGACCCCAACCGCAACGAGCACGCGCATGCCACCCACCAGCACGCCGCTGCCGCCTACCGCGACTCCGCTGCCGTGCAACAAGGCACTGTACATTGCCGACCTGACGGTGCCGGATGGCGAGATTATGAAGGCCGGCACCGAAGTGACCAAAACCTGGGTACTGCGCAACGAGGGCTCGTGCATCTGGACCGAAGACTTTACGGTGGTGCAGGTGGGCGGCAGCGAAATGTCTGCGCCGCTAGCGACGAACCTGGACGCGGTGGTGCTGCCTGGCGAACTGGCGTACGTTTCCGTTCCGCTAAAGCTGCCCGAAGAAACCGGCGGGCACCGCGCGGAATTTATGCTCAAGACTGACACCGGCGCGCTGTTTGGCGTGGGCCAAAACGCGGATAAGCCCTTCTTCATTCGCGTCAACATCATCAAGGACGGCGCGACGCCGAATGAGATCTATCATTTTGCCAAGAATTACTGCGAAGCAACCTGGGAAGCGGTGAGCACCAGCGGCGAAAAAGTGACGCTGGCCTGCCCCAGCGTGGCAAACCCGGATGGGGCGGTGTTCATGCTCAATAACCCGGTGCTGGAAGGCAACCGCGGCGAGGACGAGCCGACGATCATTTCGCTGCCCGGCAATGGGAAGAACGGCTATATTGAGGGCAAGTTCCCGGCGGTTGGCATCAAAGCGGGCAACCGATTCCAGGCGTATATTGGCTGCCTGGAGCGCAGCGATGACTGCAGCGTGACCTTCAAGCTGCTGTACAGCGTGGACGGGGGCCCGGAGCAAGAGCTGGGCAGCTGGCCGCAGATTCAGGACAAAAAGATCAAAAAGTTGGAGATCGACCTGACTCCGCTGGCGGAAAAGCAGGTGGTGTTTATCTTCAAGGTATTGAACAACGGCGATTCTTGGGAAGACCGCGCGTTCTGGTTTGCGCCGCGCATCACGCGCAAGTAGCCCGGCGGCGGTTTTTCTCAGGCAGAGCAGGCGCGGAGACGGGCGAAAATCTCCTTGACGCAAGAACACTTGTTCGATACAATGAAATCATGCCCTTTTGGAACCGTCTACTGGACATTTTGCGTTCGTTAAAGACGGACAAACGCCCCAAAGCCACACGCACGTTCCAGTTGGATGAGGGCGTGCTGCAGTCACTTAGCGAACTGGCCGCTCGCGAGCGCCGCGAGCCGGATGAGATGGCGCGTCACCTGGTGACCCGCGCGCTGCACGAGCAGCAACTCGACGAAGCCTCGCGCGAAATCTGGCGTAACCTGACGCCGCGCGAGCAGCAGGTGGTGGCGCTGATCTGTTTGAATTACACTACATCACAAATTGCCCGGCGGCTGAATATCTCGGCTGAGACGGTGAAGACCCATGCGCGCAATGCGCTGAGCAAGTTTGGCGTGCAAAACCGCCAGGAACTGCGCCGGCGCATGCTGCGCTGGGACTTCACCCGCTGGGACGAGATGCTCTAAACCCTTTTTTGCCCGTATCCCCCCATTTCTCACCCCTTTCTCACCCAAAATTCCCCCCGGTACTCCCCCATTTCTCCCCCCGCCATCTCACCCAAAGTGGGATTGCGCTGCTGCCGCGCGGCTGGTATTGTGTAGCCATTACCGCGAAAAAATATATAAGGAGATGATCTATCGTGTGGGAACATCACTGCCGTCAATCACCGAAGCCATTTTGGAAAGCCCGAAAAGCCCATAAACCGCCAAACTCGAAACCCCGGCGCCGGAGTGCGTGGCCGCGGCCAGCATCCGCGCGCAGAAAGGAGCAATAACGTTGGAAGATTCAAGCGGGCAGCCGCGAAAGCAGGCCCGCGCGGCTGCCCGGTAAGGACTGCCGGTTCA
>DATCUC010000267.1:0-5668 GCA_036567625.1 Anaerolineaceae bacterium
CAATCCAGGCCGGGTCAATCTCGAGGGGCGGCAGGTCCGGCTCGGGGAAGTAGCGGTAATCGTGGGCTTCTTCTTTGCCGCGCTGCGAGAAAGTCACTTCCGCGCTGTCATCCCAACCAACGGTTTCCTGCACCACCTTCCCACCGCTTTCCAGCACGGCTATCTGGCGCTGGATTTCATAGTCGATGGCGCGTTCCAGCGCGCGGAAGCTGTTGAGGTTCTTTACCTCGGTGCGCGTACCCAACACCGGGCTGCCGGCCGGGCGCACGGATATGTTTGGCTCAATGCGCAGCACGCCTTTTTCCAGGTCGCCGGAATTGACTCCCAGCGCGCGCAGGATGCCGCGCAGGGTTTCGGCGCAGGCGCGCACTTCGGCGGCGCTGTGCATATCCGGTTCGGTGACGATTTCGAGCAGCGGCACGCCCGCGCGGTTGAGGTTGACCAGCGAAAAACGCTGGCCATCGCGGGTATTATGCGTTAGCTTGCCGGTGTCTTCCTCTAAATGCACGCGGCGGATACGCACCAGGCGCTCGCCGGTATCCGTCACCACCGTCAACCGCCCGGCGACGGCCAGCGGTTCTTCATACTGCGAAATCTGGTAGCCCTTGGGTAGATCGGGGTAAAAATAATTCTTACGGGCAAAGCGGCTGACCGGCGCAATGGTGCATTCCAGCGCCAGCGCTACGCGCAGCCCAAATTCAACGGCCTGGCGGTTGGCCACCGGCAGCATGCCGGGCATCCCGGCGCACACCGGGCAGACGGCGCTGTTGGGTTCCGCGCTGGCGCTATCCAGTACCGGGCAGGCGCAGAACATTTTGGATTGGGTGCGCAGTTCGGCGTGGATTTCTAAACCAATGACCGGTTGGTAGGGCATGCAGAGATTGTACTATAAATGAAATGGCGCTTGAGGTGTTGTTGGCCTCAAGCGCCGGTCTTTTCATCGCTTTCTACAGGTTTAGATGCAGCCGCGGCGGCGCATGAACTTTTCGGTGCGAACCAGCGCTTCTTCCAGTTTTTCATAGCTGGTGGCGTACGAGCAGCGCACAAAGCCCTCGCCGCCCGCGCCAAACGCCGAACCCGGCACCACGGCCACGCGCTCTTCTTGCAGCAGGCCCTGGGCAAACTCTTCGTCGTTCATGCCGGTGCAGGCCACGCTGGGGAAGCAATAAAATGCGCCTTTGGGCTCGAAGGTGGCCAGCCCCAGTTCGTTGAAGCCCTTCACCACCAGCTTGCGGCGGCGGTCGTACTCGGCCACCATGCGCATCACGTCATCTTCGCACTCGCGGATGGCGGTGATTGCCGCGGACTGGGCGGTGGTGGGGGCGCACATGATGGTGTACTGGTGCAGCCGTACCAGCCCGGCGATGATCTTTTCCGGCCCGGCGGCATAGCCGATACGCCAGCCGGTCATGGCATAGGCTTTGGAAAAACCGCCCAGGGTGAGGGTGCGCTCGCGCATGCCGGGCAGCGAGGCGAAGCAGGTGTGCGTGGTTCCGTAGACCAGGCGGTCGTAGATTTCATCCGAAATGACCACCAGGTCGTGTTTTTCGGCGATTTCCGCCACTTTGAGCAAAGTTTCGCGGGTGGCAATCGCGCCGGTGGGGTTGCTGGGGAAGCCGAGCAGAATGGCCTTGGTGCGCGGGGTGATGGCAGCTTCCAACTCCGCAGGAACCAGTTCGAAGTTGTTTTCCATGCGCATCGGCAGTTCGACGGGTACGCCGCCGGCCATGTAGACTTCGGCCTGATAGGAAACGAAACACGGCGTGGGAATGATGACCTCATCGCCGGGGTCGAGGATGGCGCTGGCCGAAAGGTACAGGGCCTCGGAGCCGCCCACCGAGATCATCACTTCTTTAGCGGGGTCATAGCATACGCCATACAGCCGTTCCAGGTTTTCACTGATCGCCTTGCGCAGTTCGATCAGCCCGGCGTTGGCGGTGTAATGGGTTTCTCCCTTTTGCAGGGAACGAATACCGGCTTCCAGAATCCGGTCGGGTGTGGTGAAATCCGGCTCTCCAATGCCCAACGAAATCACATCGTGCATAGTCGCAACAATGTCGAAGAATTTACGAATGCCAGATGGCTTCAAGTTAGCGACACTGCGGGAGAGATAAGAATCACGCATCTTTGCTCCTTGGGCGAAATAAATTGGCGAATGTGAACAGAGTGACCGCGCAGTCATCCTATCCTATTCTACACCATTCAAAACCTGCGCCCCACGGAGAGGTGACGAAAAACGATCAAAAGAGGAAGAAGGTAAGGGCAATGAATTCCGCCGCCCGTTAGATGACAAGGGGGTTCAGCAGGAGAACAGCGGTGGCCGGGCTAGTTGGAAGCCGGGATGTCAACCGGCAGCGCCGGCGCGGGCTGGTTCCAGCGCCAATCGACATAGTACAGCGCCGCGATTAACAGCAGCGGCCCGGAGAAGAGCACAAAGTTTGCCAGACTGAGACCCGGAATGACGAAACGCAGGAAGACCAAACCGGCGATGAGATAAACGATGAACCCCACTACCGGACGCCGCCATGCGAAAATGAGCAGCCCGATCAGCACCAGCGAGGGGAGGCTGTGCATGACGAAAGCGCCAAGCTGCTCGAGCAGCGTACCGCCTTCGCCAAATACATCCAGCGAAAAGAGGGTGATGAAGAAGATGATCACGATGGAGGCGATGCGTGGGGCCCAGTGAAAGAAGGCTGCCATTTGGGGGCTGAGCCGCCCGGCGGCGCGGTGCTCGCGCCAGGCAATAACCAGCACAAAGATGGAGCCAAAGAACAGAATCAGCGGCAGCGAGAGGATCAGCGCATTGAGCAGCGTATTCCAGATCCCAATTTGGGGATCGGCTTTGGCGTTGGTGTAGCTGAATGCAGCCAGCGTGATGACGTAGAGCATGATACAGATCATCAGGAGAATGCGGTTAAAACGGGTGGCCTGCTCGTGCATACAGCCCTCCAGTTCGAAAGCGGTCGCGGATGGGATTTCTTCTATCTTCACTATAGCAATAATGCCTGCGCGGAACAAGCAGGGGTTGAGGTCCGAGAATCAATACATCTCTTTGGCGTCTTTGGGTAGATGGCGGACATGCTCCAGGTGGGCGGTTACGCGGCGGTCATCTTCCAGGGGGTAAGCATAGCCGAAATGCGCGGCTACCTCCGCAGCCGCGGCGCGAAACAGGCGGCCCATGGCAAACAGCGCATCCCAGGTGCTTTCGTAATCACTGTCCGTGCAGGTTTGCAGCAGCAGGCTCCACAGTTCCGCGGGAAGGTAATGCTGCAGGTATTTCCCCAGCTTACCCGGACTACGTGAAAACCCGGTCTGCACGCCAACGTACCAGGTAAGCATCTTCATCAACTGCGCGCGCGCATACTCCTCCAGGATGTGGCGGGCATAGGGAAACTCGCCGCGCCACAGGCCCTTAGCGGCATAGGGGCAGACCCACCAGAACTCGTTGCAGCATTCGGCAAAGGCGCGCGCGCTGGGCGGCTGGGGCAGGTAATCATGGTCACTGGCCGGCGGGATGTTGGGGAATAGACCGTCTTTATCCAGCAGAACGCGGGTCTGGCTGTCATCTTCTAACTGGTCACGCAGGGCCGCGGGAAAAATGGTCAGGTCAATGCGGTTGCCGTCGGTGAACTGCATCAGGTAGGCAAACGCGCCGCCCGGGCGCGGTTCTTCACCGAGCATATCGTCCGGTTCCTGCAGGATCATCAATTCGCCAAAGCGCCGGATCCAGGCGTAATTGTTCTTGAATGGGCCGGGATCGGTGACGAGATAGACGACGTCAAAATCCTGAAAGAAATCACGCGGGGTATTGGGGTTGGCGCGCGAGCCGTTGAGGATGACCGCGCGGATGCGCTCATCGGTCTGTGCGGTGCCGAGGATGAGGTCGAGCATTTCTTGTTCGCTGCGCATCGTACCTTCCTGTTGATGACCGGGCAAAGGCCCGGAATGATTTTTGTAATCACGGGTACAAGATAAGTATACCCTTGCCGGGCGTTCCCGCCCGCCGCCGCTCACGGCAGAAAGACCTGGCCGGAAAAGAGCAGCCGGAAAGTGACCAAGCAGCCGGGCAGCCGTCGTTATCATAAACCCATGCCAAATGCGCTTGACCTGCTGGCCGATGTATTTGACGATCAGCCGCAAGGCAAAAAACAGCGGAACCTCGCGCCCGTGCTCGTTTGAAATCCGCGACAGCACAGCACTGGATGATTTTGCCCGGGTGATGCTGCTCAAAATCGAGTTGAAATAAACCAGATCCCGAGATTATCCGTTTTGGTATACAATCAATTGATCCAATTTTTTCCATCATAGCCCTGTCTTGCCACGCAGCGCCAGATTTTGCGCGCCAGTCTAGCCCTGGCAAAGTGGGCCGTATTTGCGCCGGTATATTCTATGCCGGGTCCGGCACTGGCCGGGAAGCATCTCCGCAGGAGTATCAGACAATGAAGAAGAAAATGACCCGTCGTGAAGCGCTGCGCTGGATGGCGGTGGCATCGGCTGCCACTCTGGCTGGCTGCAGCGGAGTGGATGTCAATGTACCCGCTGACCCAACCGCGATCCCTACCCAACCCGCCACCCAAACCCCTGTGCCCACGGTGACCCCGGTGCCGGAGATCCGCCCGGTGGTTTACATGACCCGTGTCATCAGCGCTGACGCGCTGCTGAACATGTATGAAACGCTGGGCGTCAAGCCGAAGGGCAACGTGGCGGTGAAGATCTCCAGCGGCGAGCCGGGTGGGCACTATTTCCTTGCGCCGGAGCTGATCGCGCCGCTGGTAAAGGCCGTCAACGGCACCATCATCGAGTGCAACACGGCGTACGGCGGCGGCCGGTCGACCACCAAGCTGCACCAGAAAGCTATGGAAAGCCACGGTTTCACCGCGATTGCGCCCACTGATATTATGGACGCGGACGGGCAAATTGCCCTGCCCATCACCGGGGGCAAGCACCTGAAGGAAGATATGGTTGGCGCAAATTTTGCCAACTACGATTTTGTGGTCAACCTGGCGCATTTTAAAGGCCACGCGATGGGCGGGTTTGGCGGCGTGATCAAGAATATGTCGATCGGGATTGCGTCGTCTGAGGGCAAGAGCCTGATCCACAGCGCGGGCAAGTCAAAGGTGGGTATCAGCATGGGTACGCCGCAGGATGATTTTCTCGAATCGATGGCGGAAGCTGCCAAGGGCGTGGCTGATCACCTGGGTGAGAACATCATCTACATCAATGTGATGAATAACCTGTCGGTGGATTGTGACTGCGACAACAGCCCGGCAAAGCCGACGATGGCGGATATCGGCATCCTGGCTTCGCTCGACCCGGTGGCGCTGGACCAGGCCTGTGTTGACCTGGTGTACGCCGCGCCAGACGGCAAGGATTTGATTGCGCGCATGGAATCGCGTCACGGCATTCACACGCTGGAACACGCGGAAACCATCGGCCTGGGCAGCCGCAAGTACGAGCTGATAGATATCGACTAGCCCCCATTTCATTGCTGTTTGCACTGCCATGCAACATCCATCAATCTACCGCTATCCCTTGCTCTGGTTGAGCGGCGCGCTCCTGCTCGGCATTTTCGCCGCTCCGGCTCTCGGCGTGGCCTGGGCGCTGTACCTGACCGCAGGGGGCGCGGTTGGGATTGCGGCCTTAGCGGCGCGTCGATTCCGCCGCCCGC